>JAYTGA010000246.1:0-44055 GCA_043733905.1 Segetibacter sp. | reverse complement strand
TTTTGGGAGAAGATGCGGTGCCAGGCACACCGGAATTTGATTTGTTTATCAAAGAAATAAGGAAAGAAATGACGGTGAAATGCGGACAGAAATGCACTGCAGTCCGCCGCATCATTGTACCTGAAAACCTGCTGGAAGATGTGCAGATAGCTTTGGGAAAAGAACTGGCCAAAACAACCATCGGCAATCCCCAAACAGAAGGCGTAAGAATGGGTGCAATGGTGGACAAAACACAATTGGCAAGGGTAAGGGAAAGAGTAAAAAGCCTTGCAATCAATACACCTATTGTCTTTGGCGATCTGGACAATTTCAATGTATTGGGTGCTGATAAAACCAAAGGTGCTTTTATGAGCCCGATACTGATGCTCAACAGCGAACCTTTCAAATACAAAGACTCACATGAAGTGGAGGCATTTGGCCCGGTCAGCACCCTGATGCCTTATAAAAACCTGGACGAAGCAATAGAACTAAGCAAGCTCGGAAAAGGCTCGTTGGTGTGTTCCATCGTGACAAACAATACTGGTACAGCCCGTGATTTCACCCTCGGCGCAGCATCCAATCATGGGCGCATTTTGGTGTTAAACAGCGAAAGTGCCAAAGAAAGTACAGGCCACGGTTCGCCTATGCCGTTGCTGGTACATGGCGGCCCTGGCAGGGCAGGCGGTGGCGAAGAAATGGGGGGATTGCGTGGGGTAAACCACTACATGCAGCGGGTGGCTATTCAAGGTTCGCCCAGTATGCTTACAGCCATTACAGATGTCTATCAATATGGTGCAAAACAAATTGAAAACGATATTCACCCATTTCGGAAACATTTTGAAGAACTGGAAATAGGAGAGACCTGCACCACACACAAACACACAGTGACCGAGGCCGACATTGCAGCATTTGCACAGGTTTCAGGCGATAATTTCTATGCTCATGTAGATGCTACTTCGTTGGAAGGAACCATTTTTACCGGAAGGGTAGCTCATGGATACTATATTCTCAGCAAAGCAGCCGGCATGTTCGTTGACCCAAGAAAAGGCCCTGTTTTGTTGAACTATGGCATCAATGAATGTCGCTTTACCAAACCAGTTTATCCCGGCATGACAATAGGAGTGAGGTTGACCGTAAAAGAAAAAATAGGGCAGGAAAAACGAAGTGAAGAAGATATTGCCAAAGGCATTGTGAAATGGCTGGTGGATGTGTATGATGAAACAGGGGAAACGGTTGCAATTGCTACTATTTTAACGATGGTAAAGAAGAGGGAGCAGTAAGAATGAAATGGAAGCTACAATGAAAAGACTATAAGTATGTACTCCTCAAGTATTTTTTTTTTGCCTTTTTACACGAAGGATAAAGATCAGTGTGTGAAACAAACGTTTTGAATTTCCTAACTTTGTTCAATTAATTATAAAGCCATGTTAGAAAAAGAAGTTGAAATGTTTGATAAAAGTCTTTCAGATTTAATTAAAACAGATTTTGGTAAGTATGTTTTAATTAAGGAAGATAGTGTCGTTGGCACATACGTGGCTATCGAAGATGCGCTAAAAGCAGGGTATCAAAATTTTGGAAAACAGGCTTTTTTTGTAAGACAAATACTTCCATTTCAAGAGCCTTTGAGTTTTGTTAATAACCAATTTTTTGCTTAAATGCCTTCACTTACCCAACGTATTACTAACCTGTTGCAGTTAGGTCCGGTTATAGAAATTTTGATTACTCCATCTGCATTTTATTTGGAAAAAACAGAAATCCCTTTTTCCGAAATAAAAACAAAAAAAGTATTGGCTATGATTGATACTGGCGCAACAGCTTCAGTAATCAGTCACGGTATAGCTTCATTTCTTGAAATAGAACCGGTCGGAAATACTTATATAACAACGCCTACATCTACACGAATACATTGCTTTCAATATGATGTGCAGCTTGCTTTTCCAAACAATGTAAACAATTACTTCTACTGTTTATAATGGTTACATCCCCTGAAGAGCAGAAAACCCCGCAAAGCCCGTTAGTCACTATGCTAAAGGCTTTCAAATTCATGAGTACGGCCAAGGCGATGACCGAACTGTACGAAGCTAACAAAGCCACAACAGCAAAATACGTTCATGCTACTTCTAGGGGACATGAGGCTATACAACTTGCAGTAGCCATGCAATTGCTGCCCCAGGATTTTCTTTCGCCTTATTACCGGGATGACAGTATGTTGCTTGGCATTGGCATGACTCCTTACGAACTGATGTTGCAGTTGCTGGCAAAAAGAGACGACCCTTTTTCCGGCGGAAGATTGTACTACAGCCACCCTGCTTTGAAACGGGACAACATGCCTAAGATACCCATGCAAAGTTCGGCAACTGGTATGCAGGCAATACCCGCAACCGGGATTGCTATGGGGCTTCAATATCTTGAAAAACAGGGATTGGCGCAGGATTTTGGAAATAATAAACCCCTGGTTGTTTGTTCATTGGGCGATGCCTGCATTACTGAGGGAGAAGTGTCCGAAGCATTCCAAATGGCGGTGCTGAAAAAATTGCCTGTTCTCTACCTGGTTCAGGACAATGAGTGGGACATTTCCGCGACAGCAAAAGAAATAAGAGCGCAGGATGCAACCGGCTACGCTAAAGGTTTTCACGGTTTGGAAACAAGAACCATTGACGGAACAGACTTTGCGGCCTGCTATGAAACTATACAAGAAGTTCTGGATTTAATAAGAGCAGAACGCAGACCTTTTCTTGTTCATGCCAAAGTGCCTTTGCTCAATCACCACACGTCTGGGGTACGGAAAGAATGGTACCGCCACGATTTGGAAGAAGCTGCTAAAGACGACCCTTATCCAAAGCTCCGTAAGCGATTGGTTGATGCAGGTATTGAAGAAATCGAGCTTGACAAAATACAAGCTGATGCTACCAAAAGGGTAAAGGAGGACTTTGCTTTGGCTTTAGAAGCCGAAGACCCACGACCCGCAGATTTGTTTACCCATGACTTTGCGCCAACACCGGTTACCGAAGAAAAAGGCATCCGTTCCCCGCTGGGAAAAGTTGCGACTGTGATGGTGGATTGCGCCTTGTTTGCTGTCAACGAAATCATGACCAAACATCCCGAAGCATTGTTGTATGGCCAGGATGTAGGAGCCAGGCTGGGCGGTGTTTTCCGCGAAGCGGCCACACTGGGGCAGAAGTTTGGCAACAACCGTGTTTTCAATACGCCGATACAAGAGGCATTCATCATTGGCAGCACGGTCGGCATGTCGGCTGTGGGTTGCAAGCCAATTGTTGAAGTGCAGTTTGCAGATTACATCTGGCCGGGATTAAACCAATTGTTTACCGAGGTAAGTCGCTCATGCTATTTGAGCAACGGCAAGTGGCCTGTAGGTTGTGTGATCCGTGTGCCGATTGGTGCTTATGGCAGCGGCGGCCCTTATCACAGCAGCAGTGTGGAAAGTATTTTGTGCAATATCAGGGGAATAAAAATAGCTTATCCTAGTAACGGTGCAGATTTGAAAGGATTGCTGAAAGCTGCTTACTATGACCCAAATCCTGTTGTAATTTTAGAACATAAAGGATTGTATTGGTCAAAAATAAAAGGCACTGAAGATGCCAAAACGATAGAGCCAGATGAAGACTATATTTTGCCGTTAGGCAAAGCAAATGTAGTCTTGGAAATACCTGCTTCGCAAAATGAAAACACACTCACCATCATCACTTATGGAATGGGTGTTTATTGGGCGAAAGAAGCGGCGACAAACTTTGCGGATCGTGTTGAAATCGTTGATTTGCGAACCTTATTTCCGCTGGATGAAACAGCCGTTTTTAACTCCGTAAAGAAGCACAGCCGCTGTATTGTTTTAACAGAAGAATCTGTCAACAATGGATTTGCACAAGCCCTTGCCGGAAAAATTCAACAGGAATGTTTCAGGTTTTTAGATGCGCCGGTAACAACCATCGGTGCCCAAAACCTGCCTGCTATACCACTCAATTCAACCCTGGAATACACAATGTTACCAAATGCGGAAAAAGTGGCTGAGGCGATAAAAAAATTACTGGACTACTGAACCATTTTCCTTCAACTTTAGAAAGTTTCTATTAACAATCAACCTTACAGTTTTTTCGATTAATTTTGCATTTCAAATTTAGATGAATTATGATGATGAACAAGCAAAACAAACCATTGGTATTGTCGGCTGTATTTTTGATTTTTATGGCTGCCATAACAAGATATTTTCCTCATCCGCCAAATTTTACTGCTATAGGTGCTATGGCTATTTTTGGAGGTTCTGTTATCAGCAATAAGAAACTTGCTTTTTTACTACCCCTTACGGCTTTGTTTCTATCAGATGTGGCGCTGCAATTGTTTTCTTCTACCAAAGGATTTTATGGTACAAGCCAGTTTTTTGTCTATGGTGCATTCATGATCATTACTGCTTTTTCTACGCTCATCAGGAAAAGGTCTGCCTTCAGTATTACTTTGGCTGCTATTTGGGGTGGAATTATATTTTTCATTCTTTCCAACTTTGGCACATGGATCAGTGGTGACATCTATCCCATGACAATTGCAGGTTTAGGTGCTTGTTTCACGGCCGCAATTCCTTTTTATCAAAATGAATTTTTCGGAAATTTTGCTTTAAATGCTATTTATGCTAATCTTTTCTTTAGCGCAACTTTGTTCGGTATTTATTTAGTGATTGAAAAAAGATGGGCCGAACAAAAGGCAATAGCTATATAATTTTAAGTTGCTGGTTTTCTCTTTGAATAGGAAAAAAATTCGCTAAAATTCATCAGCTAATTTAAAGGGGAAATTTTATAAGCGAACGGCTGTTTTCAAGTGAACACCGACTATTTCTGTTTAATAAACATCTATACTGGCAAAAATTAATATTCATTTACAGTCACCTGAATAAATTCTGTTGCGGGGTTTGGCGATACAGCTATTCCTTTGCTTTTTATCATTGCTCTTTTTATTGCTGAATATTTAATCGAGGAGGCTGATTGTATTAATAGACTGTATTGATACCTGATATTCTGTTTTACATCCCGGTCAATGAACTCATAAGCTTTCGTGCTTTGGCTGCCCGAAGAAGTCTCTTCCCCAATTTCTACATAGTTGTTTTTGCCTCCAATGGTTTTTTGCACAATATATTTTTCTGTGCCGCTTTCCTGTGCTACGGTTCAGCTTGTTTTTATGTAGGAATTTTTTAATGGCAATTGCATTGAAATTCACCAGCACAAACGGAAGTGTGCTTGCCAGACACCATACTGCATTGCCATTAACTTTTCTTTTAATTCTCTTCGGTACCTCTTTCTTCTTCTCCTTTTTGTGGTTAAGGTGTTTCTTTTTACAACAAAAAAATTCAGGAAAAAAGCAACATAGAAGAATAGGAGAAAGCTATTTTAATAGTTTTGGGTATGACTCATGTCCTCTTACATCATGGTATCTTAATTGCAATAAAGTAGTCAATGCAGAAAATAAGATCCACAAGCAAACGTAAATACATATTGATCATAGCCGCCATCATCATTATAGGTGGCGTTGCTTTTTATAAAATAAAGAAAGGTAATTTTTTAAGCAAAGGCTTGCCATCTTTGGTAGATGATAAATCAAACAGCCTTTACAAAATAACTTATGACTCCATAACTATCAATGAGATTGCAGGTAATGTTTTTATTAAAAACCTTCGCCTGAAGGGCGACACGTTGTGGCAACTCAATATGATCAGCCAGGGCGATACCAATGCGGTCAAATTGTTGTTGGATATTGACATTCCAACTTTACAGGTAAAGCATTTTAAAACGGCAAAAGCATTGCTCAACAACCAAATGGAGTGCGGGCAAATATTGATTACAAACCCGCAGGTAATCATCTATGTTTTTGCTTCGCAAAATAAACCTGTCAACTTCAGGAAGCAACAGGAACAACTGTATAAACAAATATTGGGTAACTTTAAAAAGATAAAAGCAGACAGTGTCGCCATCATTAATGCGGCGGTAACAACAATTGACTTTTACACAAAAGAAGTAAAATTTCAGACTTACAACACAACCATTGGACTAAGGGATGTGGCGATAGACAACATTTCAAACCAGGATACTACCCGTACTTTATTTTGCAAAGAAATCAATTTGCAAACCCGCAAAGTATATTTGGGTACACAAAGCAAAAACGGTGAAATAACTGACTTGTCCTTCAATACCCATTCTCAACTTTTGTCATTGGGTCGCATAGATTATGATGCATTTAAAAACGGTGGCTCGTTTAAAAGTTTTGCCGAAGGCATAGCCATCAACGGCATTAATTGGGAAGGACCTGTTGAGCATTCATCCTTAACCATAAACAGTGCAATCATTTCCAAAGGAGAAATAGAAATAGAACCTGCGGATAAGCCTGCTAAAACCCACAAAACAGTTTATGATCCTCACCTGCTGACGGGGTGGATAAAACAGTTTAGCATCAATAAATTAGCAGCTAAATCTGTCACCATTATCCAGCAGCCAAAAGAAGGCAATAAACAGCCAATGATTGTGAAAGGCAATTCATTTAATATAAAAAATGTTTTGATAGACAGCACGGCTAAATTGCAGGCCAAACTGGTAAACTATGCAAAAGAAGTGGAAGTAAACAATGAAACGATCAGCATTAAAACTGAAGATGGATTGTATGAATATCGTGCCGGTGGCATCAGGATAAACACCGCAAAAAGAATGCTTCAAATTAAATCTTTCAAGATCATTCCTGAGTACGGAGAGGAAGCATTTGCACACAAAGCAGGCAAGCAAACAGACAGGTACGATATGGCCTTCAACAACTTTGTCTTCAACAACCTGGACATAGAAAAACTTCTGGAAGGCAAGCTGATTGCGGGCCTGGTCACAACGGGCAGCAACACGGTTAAGGTCTATCACGACTTAACCTACCCCATAGATAGCCTGCAAAGAGATTCCTCTTATAGTACTTATCCGCAAGAGCTGTTGCACAAGTTGAGTGTACCTGTGAAGATAGACCGGATGATAGTGGGCAGCACCTATATAGAGTATAAAGAAAAAGAAGTGATATCGCAAAAGACAGGGACTGTGGCTCTCTACAAAAGCAAACTTGACATTACCAATATCTCCAACCTGCCCCACAAGCCCGGCGACAAAATGATTGCCCGGTTTTCCTCCATGTTCTTAAACCAGATAACCGCCTCCGGCAATTTTACATTTTACCTGGATAACTGGAGAGCAGGGAAATTTTCAATCAGTTTAAATACCAGCAAAGGTGGCGATGCAACCCTGATAAGCCCTCTGACCGAGCCTATGGGGATGGCGAAGATTGAGAAAGGCGTTGTTGGGCCGCTGTCCTTCAGCATGACTGCCGACACTGCCTCATCGCACAGCACACTCAGCCTGCCCTACGAAAACATGAAAGTTTCCCTGCTGAAAATGAAAGACGAGCAGTATAAAAAGAAAGGAGTACTAAGCCTTTTAGCCAACCTGATTGTAAAAAACAACAACAGGGTAGGAGATAAATTCCGCACATCGGATGCAAACCCACACCGCAACCCTTACAAATCTTTTTTCAACTTTATTTGGCTAAATGTGTACGAGGGAATAAAGCAGGTGACTGTGCTGAAGATTTAAAATAACTTGGCGATGCAGATGGGTTTAAACAATGTTCCTTTGTGTAACTCTCTTTTTCTTCTGCGTTTTTCTGTTGTGATCATTTTTTATTACTATGGTAAAGCGTTCTTTGAGTATACTAAAAAGGGTTGTTTAGTATATACTGTAGGGTCGAACAGTATATACTAAAGGGTCGTTTAAGAGTGTTTTAGGTAGGAAGGATTCTTTGTGAAATAAAAACTTGTGGGTATTTTTGGAGTTGTGATCTATGCTTAAACAATTATTTAATAAAATGAAACAATTGTATTCTGCTATTATAGTAACGACAAGTTTGTTCTTTTGTAGTTTAATTGGCACAACTCAAACAAACGAAGCAAAAGCAAATACAGATAACTTCAAAACCGATAGCGTAGAGTTAAGACAACTTATTTTTAAGCTTTTAAAATGGAAGGAAAGTGAATTACCGCATAACGAAGACTTTCCTCTAATAACAGATAAGGCTAACGACAGCATATATATTGGAATTAATTGGGTTGCTCACAAACGAAGAATAAAGCAACTTGAAAATACAGGTTTATTCACACAAGAATTTATTTCAACTTATCAGAAAATAGCCGAACACCTTGACAAGGAACTAAAGCAAAATAAAATCAAATATTATGTTGGAGAATTGCCCCCTTATGATCATGCAAATGAATGGTGCGATTGTCAAGACTACCCAATAAATGTTTGGAAGCGTTTAAGGATAACCAATGTAAAAATCACTGACCACTTGGCTTCATTTAAGTGGACTTGGGCGAGAGACTTTTTTTATTCTGTCAAAGCACAGAAAACAAATGGAAAATGGAAAATTGCTCAATTGGAAAAGTTTTCTATCAAGAATTTTATTTGGTAAAAGTGTACATTATTTAAATCGAACAAAAAGAAACTGCGGTTTGAATAATTTGGCACAAAAAAACAGCACAGCGCATAACAAAATGTTTTATCGTCATTGAAAGTGGAGCATTCACCCATAAATCGCTACTTTGCTTTTGTGGTTAATTGAAACAGATGTTTTTCATATGCCATAACGTTTGCAGCATGTTCCTCACTTTCAAAACCAATCATAAAATAAAAAGTTGTGGGTAAAGAACCCACAGTTGCAACAAACGTGATAACTTTAAGGAATTAACCTATAAAAGTTATTAACCCCTAAAACTGTTTCTGATGAAAACGATACTCACCACCTTTGCATGCCTGTTGCTATATACCTGTTTATATTGCCAGAATGTGGGCATAGGATTGACCAATCCATATAAAGCAAGGTTAGAAGTAGCAACGGGCAACACTACTGTGGGGCTTTTTGGTACGACAAGCACCGGCATTTCATTTCAACAAAACTGGCCAACAATTGGCTTTAATCAATACCGTGATAGCGCTAATACACCCCGGTACATAGGTAGCGGTTTTGGCATCATCAACTATCTTGACCCAAATTCTGGCAATATGTATTGGAATGGCCTTAACCAGGGTACTGCCGACAATGTGACCAGTGCAGAAATTCCCCGCATGTCGTTGCTGTCAAATGGTAGCCTGGGCGTGGGTACCGGTACACCGCGTGGAGCTTTCGATGTGGCTACCAACGGCAACATTTACTTAAACAGCAGTCCCCAGTTTGGCGTATCACAATATTTGTTTGCCCCGGGGGCCACCATCTTTGGTCCATGGAGCGGCGGTGACATTACATACTTGCATGCGCAAAGGCTGAGCGGTAGCGGTAACATGAATATGCAGATTCGTACTACCAATGGCGGTGCCCTGCACGATGCATTGTACATTAACAGAGATGGAAAGGTGGCGATCAATGATAATAATGCGACTCACTCACTTTCTATAAACCAGGTGGGCCATACAGGCATTAAACTCATGATGCCGGATTTACAATATATACATTGGGAAATATTAAGCGATACATACGACCCCACCCCAGGCAGCGAATCAGCTTGCCTGGAATGGAAATATAACGGACCGGCTATTAAAGGATGGTTTCGCCCCACCACAGGCGAATACACTGCCAACTCCGATGTAAGGCTAAAGAAAAACATAGAACTTATGCACCCTGTCTTACACAAAATAATGCAGATGCGGCCTTCTACTTACGAGTTTATTAATGATAACCCAAGGCACGAAAAAAGCTTTGGATTTATAGCACAAGACCTAAAGAAAATTTTTCCAGAGGTCGTCAGTATTATTCCCGGGCACATTGACAGTCTTACTGGCAAGGGTTTATTAAATCAACATGGCATCACGTATAGCACTATCAGTGTATTAGCCATTAAAGCGGTACAGGAACAGCAACAAGAAATAGTGCAACAGGGCAAAGAGATCAATCAATTAAAAAAAGAAATAGAAATCCTGAAAGCCATTGTAAGCAAAAAGACAATCAGGAAATGAAATGCGATTTCATTCCGGTTGTTACATTTAAAACCTTTCTGCAGGTGTTTTTACCTGCAAACCCCGCATAAAATAAAAACTGTGTGAATAACCCCCACAGCGGTAAAAAACTCCCCAAAGCAAGAAATATTAGACAATTAATATGCAGCAAAATGCGCATTTCGTGTATAATTATGGGCATGTAGTCTATGCTTCATGGGCATGTAGTGTATGCTTTATGCACATAAAGCAATGGTATTGCGGGCATATTTAATGACGGAAGTGGAAGTTGAGAGTATGATTGAGGGTGGCATTTTCAGTTTTATTTGGTAAAGACCAGCAATACCTTATCTCCTGCCAATAATTCTAATTGCCCATCTTTTACTCTGTAACCGTTGGTTTTATTCAACGCATGTAAAAATGCAGTTTCATCGTAGTCTCCCAGGCAAACCATTTTGGTTGAGGCTGCAGCAGCTTCTAATACCAGTTTTCCTTCTTTCAAATGATAACGGCCACTGTAATGATTGCAACCGGTGAAACCTGAAAATGTTGCATTTAAACCATAGAAACTAATGTTAGGCTTTTCAGGTTCATGCATGTTGTCGCTTTGAGTTGGGGTAACAGGAGTGGTTTGCAAACCGCTGGCTGAGGCATTCTCCCTTTCAATTTTTTCGTTTTCCAGTTTCTTTTCGTGCATATTAATCTGTGGCTTTGTCTTTTTGATACCGGACTTTAAAAACCATTTCCCTTCCAGCCCTTTTGGCAAGCCTTCAACACGTCCGCCCAGTGGAACCAGTACTGTATCTGTTGTATTATTACTGTCTTCTTTTGCGGACTTTGCAGGCAAATTATTTTGCGCATTTGAGCAGCAGAATATAAACGTTGTCACAGTCAGTAGCATCATTGTCTTTTTCATACAAATTGTTTTCAGGTCTCATAGCAATTTCGTGCCACATCACTAGCCGCTACTGATCCTCAAATCATCATAGATCATTGCACCCTTAAGTTGTTGCAATCAAGAGCCTTTATTCTCCTAGTTCTCTCCGAGACGGGGTTCTAAAACAAACCCAAAATTCATAGTGGCATCACTATTGCATCCTTCCATGAAAATTAAAGTTCTTTATGAAAAAAGTAAGTGTGGGCATTATCTTTTGTCTGGTGTGCAATTTTGCTGCATACGCTCAGAGCAAATTTTCTTTTGGACCTACGGCAGGTGTTGGTTCTACATCCATTTCCAACATACCTGATTCCAAATTTAAACTTGCTGGTTCTGCAGGTCTGTCTCTTGTTTACAGTGCAATCGAGCATTTTGGTGTGGGAATGGATGTAAAGTATTCGTTTGAAGGTGCAAAAGTCGAAAGTACTTTGGGTAAAAGCGAATTAGACTTGAACTATGTCCGCATACCACTGAAAGCTATTTATTTCTTCAATAACAATGGAAATAAAGTAAGGCCTAAGATTTTTGCAGGTCCTTCATTTGGATTTCTGACAAGTGCTAAAGCAAATGATGTAGATGTTAAGAGTCAGTATGAAAGCTTTGACATTGGTTTGTTGTTGGGCGCAGGTTTAAACTATCGCATTGTTAACAAGACATGGTTCAATGCAGATCTTTCTTACACACATGGTATGAAAGATATTACCCCAAACATGGTTTTGGATACTGACAACAATCAAAACCGTAACCTTCAATTGAATGTAGGTGTCAACTTTGGTCTATAATAGTTTTCGTCTTAAATCAATTTTTTTATCTGCTTTTTTTCTAAAAGCACAATCTTTTAAAAATGAAAAAACTTAACATTACTTCAATGCTTTTCATGTTGTCATTTGCGGGACTGATCGTTTCGGGATGTTCCAGTATGAATAAGACACAGAAAGGGGCAATTATTGGAACCGCTGCAGGTGCTGCAGTGGGTGCAGGAGTTGGTACGGCTGCCAAAAATACCATATTGGGAACTATTATTGGCGCAGCCGTGGGCGGGGCCACGGGTGCTATTATTGGTCACCAAATGGATAAGCAGGCAAAAGAAATTGAGACTATACCCGGCGCAGAAGTAAAAAGAGTAGGAGAAGGAATTAATGTAACTTTTGAATCAGGGGTGTTATTTGGCGTGGATCAGGCTACGATCAACACTGCTACCCAAACCAGGATTCAAGACCTTGCTACTATTTTCAAAAAGTATCCAGATTCTTACATTCTGATAGAGGGACATACTGATGCTTCAGGTACTTCTGCTCACAACATGGATTTATCAGAAAGAAGGGCTAAAGCAGTCGCCTCTTATCTGCAATCTCAAAATGTAGCAGCCACACGAATTAAAACGGCTTGGTATGGTGAAAATCAACCCAAAGTCACCAATGATACCGAGGCTAACAAAGCCTTGAATCGTCGTGTCGAATTTGCTATATATGCAAACGAGGCATTGATAGAAAAGGCTAAAAAAGAAGGCGCAGGTTCATAGTTATATTTATTGAAAATGTCCTGAAATAATTTGACAGATTAGTTAGATCCCAGTTGTTTCGGTAGCTGGGATTTTTTTGTAAATACAGTTTATTGGTGTTCTCATTTGTAGTGCCTAGTGCGGTCGGTAACTGTTGCATAGTTCTACACGCTTCTGGGCTAGCCGGAAAACTTTTTAACCGAAACAAATGAAAACAATAAAATAGTTTTCGGCTATAGCTTGCAAGATGTATAACTTCAACAACCATAACTTTACTTTCAAATCAATCAACACATCCAATGCAATTCTCCCTACCAAATGCAATTGAAATTCTTGAACGTACGCCGGACATTCTCATTGCAATGTTGACAGGTGTTTCAACCCATTGGACTTCTACAAACGAAGGCGAAGAAACATAGAGTGTGTATAATGTAGTCGGGCATTTGATTGAAGGCGAAAAGACAGACTGGATGCCAAGAGTGGAGATCATTCTTTCCAATAAACCCAATAAAACATTTGAGCCATTTGATCGCTTTGCTCAACTACAGGAAAGTGGAGAGAAGTCTCTGACCCAACTCTTAGAAGAATTTAAAAGCCTTCGTCAAAAGAGCCTTGAACTCTTACGTTCAAAAAACATCATGGACGGAGATTTAAAAACGACAGGCATTCATCCTGCATTTGGTGAGGTCACCCTAAGCCAGCTTCTTTCAACATGGACTGTCCACGATCTCAACCATATTGCTCAAATTTCAAGGGTAATGGCTAAGCAATACAAAACTGAAGTTGGCCCATGGGTTGAGTATTTGAGGATATTGCAATCGTAAATTAATCAGTAGATTTAGACTGTTATCATTTGCTTCCTTACACTCAATACAACACACTTTACACCTCACACTTTATGACACCTGACCTAATTAAGAAAGCATATTCTGCTTTTAACGAAAGAGACATTGACAAAGCACTGTCAACAATGCAACCAAATGTTCAATGGTCAAAGGCGTGGGAAGGTGGCTACATCAGCGGCCACGATGAAATCAAAAACTATTGGACAAGACAGTGGACTGAGATAAACCCCAAAGTTGAACCAATTGGATTCAATGAAAGGCAAAACGGAAGTCTGGAAGTAAACGTTCATCAAACGGTCAGGGATTTACAAGGCAACTCAATTTTTGACGGCATGGTAAAGCATATTTATAGTTTTGAGAATGGCTTAATTAAGACGATGGATATTGAACTGGCATAAAGGGAGATTTTGAGTCTCCGCAAACATTATTAGTTCGTTGGGTGTATTGCATCAGGGCCTAACAAAGGTTCTAACCAAAAAATAGCTAATGAGAAAAATAACAAGCCCCGTTTTACTGCCATCCTGGTGGCAAGACCTGTTAGTGGCGATACCTCGAATTGTATGTGGCTATTTGCTTACATCCAGCTTTGGCGCAGACAAATTTGGTTTGCCCTGGTCGCCGGCAGACAAAAACTTGGGGTTATTTGAAATCGTCTTTTGGTTCCCGGGAGACGTCGCCAACTACGGAGTGATATTTGCCCACTTTCCAGTATTCTTTGCATGGATGGCTGGTTTCAGCGAAGCAGTAGGTGGCCTTTTCCTTCTATTTGGCTTTCAAACCCGGATTGCTTCATTCTTCATTTTAGCCACCATGCTTGGTGCCATTTTCCTACAACAAATTCAACAAGGCATGTGGAACACCCTGCCAGCACTTGGTTTTTTATGGGTCAGCTTATACACCCTCACACTTGGGTCAGGTCGTTTTGGCGTTGATTATTTAATTGCAAATAAAAAAACAAATGAAAAATAACGGACTCCTTTTTATAATAACAGCCGCTCTTACTTTGTCAGGTTGTGTTCAAAAATCAAGTAAGAAAACTATTGTCGTCATGCTCAATGTCGAAGGACTAAAAAACGTTCAATCAGTTGGAATTCGTGGCAACGAAAAACCTTTGAGTTGGGACTATGACATGGAATTGAAACCAATCATAATAGACAGTTTATATTCTGCTACTTTTTCTTTGTTAACAGGATACAAGTTTACCGAAGCAAAGTTTACAGTGAATGGACAGTTTGAACTGAATGAAAAAAGCAATAGGAGAATCATCTTTAGCAACAAAGACACAACAGTTTATGAAGCAAAGTTTGATGTGGCAAAAAAATAAAACAGTAACAAAGTAATCTGAGGTACCCGCAAATTACTCACCCATTGACGCCTGTTGTTGTTTGCTTCTTTATATTGGCACTTCAATCAAATAATAGATGAATTTTCTGCGAAAACATTGGTATGACTTAGGCGGTTTCTTATCGGTCGCCGTTCTCATCTATGTTTATCTAAACTACAGTCGTTTGACAAATTATCAAACCCTTATGTGGTTCAGTTTAATCAGTCTTATCCTTCACCAGTTAGAAGAATATCGAATTGTCGGCACCTTTCCGGGTATGGTGAACAAGGTCATGTATAAAAGCCAATGGCCAGACCGATATCCATTGAACACCAATACTGCGCTTTATGTAAATGTTTTTATTGGCTGGGGTTTTTATTTTCTTGCTGCAGTGTTTGCAGAAAAGGCAATCTGGATGGGCATTGCAACCATTCTCGTTTCTATTGGCAATGCAATAGTTCATGCCATTGTTTTCAACCTAAAAGGCAAAACGTTTTATAATGCAGGCATGTTGACGGCTTGTTTACTCTTTCTGCCTTGCGCCTGCTACTTCTTTTTTACCATTCATACAATGAATCTGGTCGCTACCATGGATTATGCGATTGGCATTCCACTTGGCATTGTTGTAAATTTTGTGGGTATAGTAAAACTGATAGATTGGATGGCAGACAAAGACACGGCCTATATTTTTGACAACAGAAATCTTCTACCCGAAGACAGAGAAATGAATCATTGTTAGAACTATTTTAGTTCAATAAACAATCTCTTCAAATGCGCCCTTCAGCACCAGTTCCTTTTTCTCCGCCGCCTCCACCATACCAATCACTTTGGCTTCTATCTTAAATTCTTCTGCCAGTGCCATGATGGCATCGGCTTTTTTAATTGAGGTAAATATTTCCATTCTGTGACCCATGTTAAAGACCTGGTGCATCTCTTTATTGTCTGCACCTGAAGCCTTTTGTATAATATTAAAAATGGCAGGAGCCTCAAAAAGATTGTTTTTAACAATGCGGAGGGGCGAAGGCAAATATTTCATGCACTTGGTCTGTCCGCCGCCGCTGCAATGCACCAGGCCGCAGATGTCGTCAAAATGCCGTAGAAACAATTGCTTCATCATGGGTGCATAAGTGCGGGTGGGGCTTAGGAGCATGTTGCCAATGGTGGTGGTCACCGCTTCGTTTACTTTTATTTTATCCTGCAAGCCATGCTGCCCTATGTAAATCACTTTGTCTGCCAGTGCATGGTCATAAGTCTGTGGATGATTTTGAGCGTATGTTTTGTTTAGTACATCGTGTCTTGCACTGGTCAGTCCATTGCTGCCAATGCCGCTGTTGTATTCGTTTTCGTATGTGGTCCGGCCTGCGCTTGCAAGACCAACAATCACATTGCCGGCTTTAATTTTAGCGTTTGTTATCAGCCGGTTCTTTTGCCAGCGGGCGGTCATGGTTCCATTCACGGCTATTGTGCGCACCACATCGCCCACATCAGCAGTTTCGCCACCCAGGTAGTGAATGTTGATGTCAAATTCTTTCAGCCAGTTAAAGATTTCCTGTGTTGCATTAATGATCACTTCTAACACCGGGCCGGGAATCAGGTGCTTGTTACGGTCAATGGTAGATGAAAACAGCAGGTTATCATGTACACCCACGCACAGCAGGTCGTCCAGGTTCATCACAACAGCATCCTGGGCTATTCCCTTCCACACGCTGATATCGCCTGTTTCTTTCCAATACAGGTAGGCCAAAATGCTCTTTGTGCCTGCTCCGTCGGCGTGCATAATGTTTACAAAATTTTTGTCTCCACCCAGGAAGTCTTTGTAGATTTTACAAAAAGCATGTTCATACAATCCTTTGTGGAGGTGCTTTGTAGCTTCTGCTACTTCTTCTTTCTGTGCAGAAACACCCCGTTGTGCATATAATGACATGGACGTTAGTTATTAGTGGAAAAATTTCAATGGAGGTATAATGGTATAAGAAATCATTTTACATCTTACAGCTTGTTTATTTCGTCTTCGGAAAGCCTTGTTGTTTTCATAATTATTTCCTTGGAAATTCCATTTACTTTAAGTGCTTTTGCAATTTCCAATTTGCCTTCTAATTTGCCTTCTAATCTTCCTTCTAATTTGCCTTCCAATCTTCCTTCAAATTTGCCTTCATCAAAAGCAGTGTCTATTACCCCTTTTAAATCACGGTAAATTTTTAGACTATTTTCATAATTGTCCAATTCTGTTTGATCAAACTTGGCAAGTTCCGCCTTTGCGAATGCCTGGATAAAAACCTCATCCTTAAATATTGATGGGATTGTTTGAAAATCTTCAAGATGTTTAATAAAATACAACCATTTATCTAAGCGGGTTGGCAGATCTGACTCCGTTCGCTTGAAATTGGGCATTTCAAGGTAGATGTAAGTCAGCTTGTCGTAAAAAGTCTTGCCATTTTGATTTTTTAGTTGAATGGTATGAACCACTTCGTGTTTTTCTGGTTCATTTTCGTAGTCGTCAAAGGTGAAGTCTAAAATGCCGACACAATAAACAGCTTTTAGATTATAGTTCCATTCACCTTTTTCAGCTTGCTCCCGAATGGGAAATGTTGAATAATAAATGGTTCTTTCTTTGAAATAATTCTGTTTAGCTTTTTGAAGTTCTACAATAAATTTTTCTCCATTTTCATTTTCACAATAGATATCGTAAATGGCTTTTCGGTCAGCTTCAGTCTGGCCTAACTGTTCTGTATTCTTGAAGGAAAGATCAATAATTTTATTTTGCGGAGGCAAAAGGGCGTTTAGAAAATCAATCAAAAGAAGTTTGCTTGCCTCTTCGCCGAAAATTTTCTTAAATCCAAAGTCTGTAAAGGGATTAATGTATTTTGCCTTCATACTCATTTTAAATATCTGGCAAATTAATGCAATTTTATAACTTTTGAGCTGTTCAAATTACACACTTATCGAAGTAAAAACAGAACTTAGGAAGTGTTCAATCAAATGTCATGTAACCCCTTTTACTTTAGCCGATTGCCTTAGTTTTGTGTCAATTTATGATAAAGGTTTACAGAGACCTGCAACAGTTGCCTGTTTTCAAAAATGCAGTCATTACAATTGGAACATTCGATGGTGTGCATACCGGCCACCAGCAAATCATTCAATTGCTGGAACAGGAAGCCGAAAACACAGGCGGTCAAAATGTAATTATCACTTTTTATCCGCATCCCCGTAAAATAGTGGCACAGGGTAAACTGGAGATTAAAATATTGAATACCCTTGCAGAAAAGATTGATTTGCTCAGCAATGCCGGGGTTTCCAATCTTGTCGTCATTCCCTTCGACGGAGCTTTTGCGGAGCAAAGTGCAGAAGAATATGTAGAGCATTTTCTCGTAGAAAAATTTCATCCGGCAACCATTATAATCGGTTACGATCACCGGTTTGGCAAAGGCCGCACAGGCGACTATCACCTGCTGGAAGCATTGGGCGAAAAATTTGGTTATGCTGTCAAAGAAATCCCGGAACATGTGCTGAACCATGTGACTGTAAGCAGCACTAAAATAAGGCAGGCACTGCAAAACTGCCAGGTGCAGACGGCCAACCAACTGCTGGGTTATCCATATTTCTTTGAAGGAAAAGTGATTGAAGGAAACAAATTAGGCCGCACCATTGGCTACCCCACCGCCAACCTGTTGATAGAAGATGCCGAAAAACTTGTTCCGAAAAATGGTGTTTATGCAGTACAAGTCCAGGTGGACAACGAAACTCCCCGTATCAACGGCATGATGAACATTGGTCTTCGTCCCACTGTTGACGGCACCCGCCAAACAATCGAAGTCAACATCTTTGATTTTGACAAAGACATTTATGGACATCACCTGCATGTTCACCTCATCAAATACCTGCGGGAAGAAATAAAGTTTAACGGGCTTGAACAATTAAAAGAACAATTGGCCAAAGATGAAGCAAATGCCAGGGCGGAACTACAAACAAGTTTTGATTCAATCAATAAATGAAAGACGACTTCTTATGTCAGCTTTTGAATTAGCCCTTCAAGTACGAAATAAGTGATTGGGCAAAATGTCGAATTTTTTAGTGTTAGCTGTTGCCTCTTCAGAAACACATCTTCATCCGTATAAGGAAAACGGACACAGTCGCCGGGACGATGTTCATAAATGTTGCAATAATTATCATTTCCTAAAAACGGGCAGGGAGCGGTTCGTGCCACATAATCGCCTTCATTATCCAGCCGGAGATAAGTGTCAATGAACTGACTCTCTTTCATCTTCAAATGCCTGCTGATACGCTTAATGTCAGTCGTCTTAAAGCGTGGTGAATAATGCTTGCAACAGTTGGCGCATTGCAGGCAATCAATTTTTTCAAAAGCCTCTTCATGCAGGTCTGGCAGGGCTTTCAGCACTTTGTTTTTGTCAGCACGTTGCAAAAAATTCCTGTACCGCTTTTGTTTATCGGCAGAGTCTTTTTCCCAGTTTTCCAAATGTGCAGCCATGAATGAAATGATTTTTCTTTTTTGCTTTATCCCACAATCACTGTCTTGCCTTCTTTCGTTTTCATTTGCCCTATCGGAACAAAAAATTCATGTAAACCAAACTCATTAAACACACCCTCCACATCACCTACTGCATCGGGAGAAACAGAGATCAGCAAGCCGCCATTTGTTTGCGGATCTGCTAATGTGTTCATGGCTTTTTCCTGGTCAATTGCTTCGTTAAAATGCGCTTTGTGTCCATAACTATTCCAGTTGCGGACAGTGCCGCCGGGGATACATTTTTGGTCAAGATAATCCATCACGCCTTCGGCAAAAAGGAGCTTGTTATAGTCAAGAAATGCAGTGACATCGCTGCCTTCAGCCATTTCAACCAGGTGACCCATCAGGCCAAAACCTGTGACATCGGTCATGGCATGAACGCCTATTATTTTGCCCAGTGCCTCACCTGCTTTGTTCAGTTGGGTCATTTGACTCACCATGATCTTTAAATGTTCAGGAAGTAACAGGTTTCTTTTTTGAGCAGTCGAAAGAATGCCCACGCCAAGACGTTTTGTAAGAAACAATACATCGCCTTCACGGGCAGTATTGTTTTGCTTCAAATGACTGATGCTTGCAAGACCGCTGACGGCCAGGCCAAACATGGGTTCTATGGTATCAATGCTGTGTCCGCCAGCAAGCGGAATGCCTGCTTCGGCGCAAATGCTGCGGCTGCCTTCTATCACTTTGGCCGCCACTTCAGCAGGAATTTTATTGACAGGCCAACCCAAAATAGCGATGGCCAATACTGGTTTCCCTCCCATTGCATACACATCGCTAATGGCATTGGCACTGGCTATGCGGCCAAAATCAAACGCATCGTCCACAATAGGCATGAAGAAATCAGTTGTGCTGATCAGTGCCTGCCCGTTTCCTATATCGTAAGCGGCAGCATCATCTTTGCTATGGTTGCCAACAAGTAACTTTTTATTGTCGGGCTGAGCAAAATTGCTTTTCAGTATTTCGTCCAGCACCTGCGGGGCTATCTTGCAGCCACAACCTGCACCATGAGAAAACTGTGTGAGTTTAATTGATTCAGACATGAATTTGTTGTGTTTCCAATAATGAAATTTGTTTGGCAATGGCGGCGGGGTTTACCTTTTCGGAAACCACGTTTGTACAAATTTGTTCCCAGTTATCGCGGTTTTCCAAACCCTTTTGATATTGTTTGTCGTAGTAAAATAATAAAACCCTGAAAGCCTCTGTAGTATTGTCTTCCAGCAAAAAGTTAATGGCGTTTTTAGTTTCCAGTCCGCCTAAGCGTTTTTTAATTCGCATGACAGCATTCACAAGTTTTTCTTTGTCCCCTTTTCCATAACCGGACACAATGTGTTGCAGCCTTTCGTCAAAAGGAATCTGAAGAAAATATACCGGGTTATTTCGCATCTGATTCCAGATGTCTGTGGGAATATTGACCAGGCCAATCCGCTGACTTTCATCTTCCAGGTAAATGAATTTGTTTTGCTCCTGTACCTTTTTGTTTGAGTCGTTTAAGGCAATAGCCAATTTGTTTTCAAACATTTCCTGCGAAGGCTGAACTGGCATATTAATGCCGCCAAATGCAGACCCTTTATGATGAGCCAGGCCCTCGAGGTCAATAGTCGTAAATCCAATCTTTTCCATTTCCTGCAAGACAATTGTTTTGCCGCTGCCAGTGAATCCACCTATAATTTTGAAAGGATATGGCTTTGTAAATTGTTCCAAAACCCAATGACGATAGGACTTGTAACCACCTGAAAGAGTGTAAACGGTAAACCCATACAAATCCAGTAACCAGGCCACTCCTGCACTTCGCATTCCCCCACGCCAGCAATGAACCAGCACAATTTTTGGCTTGTTACCAATAAGAGTTTCAACCTCCTCCACCATTTTCACCATCTTGACACCAAAAAATTCCAATCCTTTTTTAATGGCTTTTTCCCGACTGTCCTGTTTGTAAAGTGTGCCCACTATCTTTCTTTCTTCATCAGTAAACAATGGCAAAGAATGGGCAGCAGAAATGTGGGCATGGTTGTACTCACCCGGTGAACGAACATCAAATACAGGGCATGATTTAGTCATTTCAAGAAACTCTTCTACTAAAATTTTTTTTACTGCCATGGCAAAAGAAAACCGTGTGTATATTTTAGAAAATCTGCCTTGTGGCAGACAGACAAATGACACGGATTTTATAGAATTTATAATATCAGAATTGCTTTATCAAATATTATAGCAACTTCTTAAAGACTTGCATAATCACGCAAATATTCAAACCTTGTTGTTAGTTGTCCGTTTTCCAAAATGGTGGCCCGGGTTATGATGTCAGAACCCTTACTGACCAAATCAGGCAATATAAACTTGATTAACTGGTCGCCAAAATAGGTACTGGCATCCCGTGGCAATTCGTTGGGCAGGTTGCCGACCGCCATCACATCAACACCGCTTTGTTGATAGGGGTCAATCATTTGCCTGCTTATCACATCCACACCATAGACCGGGTGCTCTATTGTGCTGTCGCCCAGGTTGCAGGGTATGCTGCCATTGACATCGTCGCTTACATCGGCAATTGTTTGCACCCTGAAACCGGGTACCAGCATGTCTTCCCAGGTAAACAGTTGAGGAACGTTTTTGTCCCAATAAGTTCCGTTCATTACAATATCTGTTTGCGGAAGATAGCTTTTAAATTTGCTTTTGTAGTTCAATGGATTGTGGTGAAAGTCATCTCTGCCGTATGTTTTGGTGGTTTTGTGTTCGTATAAGTTTGCACCTTTTAAATGGACAAAGACAGGATAAGAAAAGGCTTTGGCCAGGTAGTCTTCCGGATCTACTTCCCGCACATCCAGCAGGTTCAATATTTCCAGAATGCCGCTTGACACACGTCCATTGCCGGTTACTGCAATTTTTATGTTTGGTAATTTTAGTTGAAAATAATTTTTGATCAGCGATTTGTAAGTGCCGCATTCACCCACCCGGCAAAGATGAAACTGACCTGTTCTTTGTCCATAGGCCATCATGCCATTGTGTGCGCCTACCACGCCGGCAAAGAAACCAAAGCCAAGTATCCGTTGCCCGTCTTCATGCTCAAGACATTCGTAGTCTATCAGCGTAATTTTGTTTTCAATCATCGCTTTTATCAGCTTCTGATTGTGTGGTTGTTTCTTTTTAGTGTGAGAAAAAAACATGTAGTGCTTGCCGGGCACAAGCTGCGACACAGGCACTTCTTTAATGCCAAGCAACAGGTTGCAATTGCTCAGATCATCACTTAGTTCAATGCCTGCTGCGGCATATTCCCGGTCTTTAAAACACCGGGACGGGCAAGGTTGAACAATTATTTTTACATCGGGAAAGGTCTTTTGCAACCATTGACACTGCTGAGGGGTAAGAGCCACACGGTTGTCAGCAGGCACTTTGCCTTCTTTTATTAATCCTATTACAAACATTTTTGGCAAGCTTTGGGGCGCAAGATAACGTAGAGAAAGTGAAGTAATGAACGACTATACCATTTTTTCATTCAAAATGAAGCCCTTGCTTCGCTCAGGTAAGTTTGGCTGTATTGGCACACTGGCATTGGACAATGAGATCCATCTTAATTTTTATTTTACTCCTTATTGCATAAACAATGCTTTCAGTTCGCTTGCATCATCGGGTTTCATTTTTCCTGCAAGGATTAGCCTTAGTTGCCTTCTTCGGAGGGCGCCTTCGTAGAGTTTTTTCTCTTCTTCAGTTTCCGGAATCAATTCAGGTACGGGGCGTGGCTTGTTGTAGGGATCTAAGGCCACAAAGGTAAAATAGGCTTCGTTGCTTACGTACTTGTATTGGTGCAGCAGATCCTCGCCCCAGACTTTTATGTGTATTTCCATAGAGGTATTGAAGGCACGGGACACCTTGGCTTCTATGTGTACTACATTTCCCAGTTTGATCGGATTTTTGAAGCTCAGATTGTCTACGCTTGCAGTCATGCTGGGGAAGTTGCAATGTTTGCCTGAGGCTATTCCTGCGGCAATGTCCATCCAGTACATAAGGCGGCCACCCATTAGGTTTCCAAAGGTATTGGTATCGTTTGGCAACACAACTTCATTCATGATGGTGAAACTATCGCCGGGTGTTTTGGATTGCATCTTTATTAATTGTTAATTATTAATTGTTAGCTGAGAGCAAAAGGTGAACAAAGCTGCTATGAAAAGATGTTGTAAAAGGGAGTCCTGAAGAAAAATCGGGATTGACATGACACAACCGGAGGTGAATAAAGAACTAATGTCCGTGCCATAAAAAGCCTGAATTAATGACATTGTTATTTTGCTTCACGGTTATTTGTCAATTGTCATTTTTTACTGTTGGTGTGTGCCTACGGCGGCACTGTCGTACACATGACCACGTTCGGTCTTTAACATGCGGGAGGGGTAGCGGTTGATGACAATGTAGTCGTGGGTGGCCATGATGACGGTGGTGTTGAAATCTTTGGCAATGTGAAAGAGCAACTGCATGATCTCATCACTGGTTTCAGGGTCGAGGTTGCCGGTGGGTTCGTCGGCAAGGACAAGTTTTGGGGAGTTGAGCAAGGCCCGTGCAATGTCCACACGCTGCTGCTCGCCGCCGCTCATTTCAAAAGGCATTTTAAACCCTTTGCTTTTCAGGCCTACTTTGTCAAGCACATCGTTTATTTTTTCTTCAATCAGTTTGTTGTCTTTCCAGCCGGTGGCTCTTAGGACAAATTTCAGGTTTTCATGCACATTGCGGTCGGTCAGCAATTGAAAATCCTGGAAGACAACACCAAGCGAACGGCGGAGAAAAGGGACTTTTTTCCAGGTCATGTCTTTCAGGTTGTAGCCTGCCACGGTGGCCTCGCCCTCCTGCAGAGGCAGATCGCCATAGAGGGTTTTAAGCAGGCTGCTCTTACCCGTACCGGTTTTGCCTACCAGGTACACAAATTCACCCTTGTTCACGGTAATATTGACATCCTGCAAAATGAGTGTGCTTCCCTGAAAAATTTTGACATTGCTAAGCGAAACGATTGATTCGGGCATGGAAAGATGATTAATCAGGCAAATTTATTGTTTCATTGTAGTAATGCCCAATAATTGTATGAATGTGGAGAAATGAAGGTGCGGGGTGGGGTAGTGGAGACGGCTTTTTTTATATGGTAGAAAGGTTTTTTTATTTGGTGAGACGCAATTATACTTCGCAAAACCGTGTCCCGCTGTGGCGGAAGTTGAGTAACAAAACACAAATTGAAAAACCCAAGCCGAAGCCACAGTAGCACAAAAGCTAAATCGAAGAACAAACGCCGCCAATGTGACGTTTCATTGGCGGCTGCCCTTTTTTGTTACTTTTTTGGGCAAACAAAAAAGTAAATAAAAGGTGTTCAACAAAACATAGATTCTTCCCTTCCTTGAAGAGAGGAGGAAAGGCAAAAAAAAATGGCATGCCTCAACAGCACACCATTCAAAAAATTATCCGCCTAAACTCTAAACTCTAAACTCTAAACTCTAAACTCTAAACCAAATCACGCCACTCTCGTCATCTCCACCACTTCACTCACCAGCGCCACATCCAGCTTCACAGCCTTCCCAAGTTTCACCTCCACATTACTAAATACCTGGGTCGCAAGACCCGGCGCACCCACCCGCACATCATAAATGCCGTTTTTAATTTTACCGCTGTCAAGCACCCCATCAATATTGCTATACACCATCAACTCCAGCACTGCTATTTCCATCCAGGCTTTGTACACAGGCTTTTTGCCATTAAATGCACTACCACGTATAGAAGTATGAATCACTGCCGGTCGCACAATCTTTCTCGCAGTGCGATACTCGCCATAAAAGTCCACGTTATCCTTCCTCAGTATCCGGGCAGTCTTATCCATCTGACTCTTCAGCAGTCCGCTCGTTTCGCTGATCAATGTTTTAATAGTCTTCGCAGCCGCTTTCCTCGCCGCATCTTCAATGCGTGGCGTAGGTATCGCAGTGCTAAAATTATCAACAATACCAGGAATGCTGCCGATCACCGTAGCCGAAATACCGTAATTGTCCATATCACCTTTATAGTCCACAGCCAGGTCGTGCATTGCAGTGGCCACAGTCAGCAGCGTTTCCTGTTTCATTCTGTTCAGGTCAGTCGCACTATAATTCACTTTCGCCAGCAGGTCCGCATTGCCCGTCTCCGTCGCCAGGGCAAACAATGCCGCCGACACATCCGTCGAAATGCTGCTAAGCAAATCCTTCAGCTCGTTTTTCGAACCCGTCACGCTCTTACTCGTTTGGTTTTCGATCAACTCAGCCGCCTTAATGGCTGCCACATTAGGACCAAGCTTACCAGCCGCCGCTTTAAAAGCCGGAATAATTCCCACAATGTTGGGATACTTCACACAGAGCGCAATAACCGCCCTAAACATGTCTACCTGGGATAACTGTTGTTTGTTCATAAAAACTCGTTTTTTTTTGTTAATCAATTTGATGACATTTTTATAAACCCCCAAAGTGGGAAGATTATTATACAGGGAAACATTATTCCGTCTCATTAGGGCATCACAAAGGCCGATCGGGATAGCATAAGTCGCTTGGTTTTTAATAGCCTCCATTCTCAAAGCCTTGCCCAACCTTTGTTTCAAAGGATTGCTACAGGAAAAGAAGTTTTTTTCGGGAAAAAATAAAATTTCAAAATAAAGTTTAGGTGGGTATCAACTATGGTATTTCAAAAGCAGGATCTAATCTGAGTTTTCATTGCCTTTGGTAAATCTAATCACAAGGTGCATTCAAGCATACTCGCAAGATTCAAAACACCCGTCAGAAATACTATTTCAAAACCTTGCTGAATTTGCCAGATCAAATGAATATGATTGCTCATAATGACAGATCCATAAAGCACTATTTGCTTTTTCTCTACTTAGAACTTTAGGCTTGAAACTATGATGTATTTATATTTATTAGGCTTTAGCAAATGCTTCCACTCCAGAATAGTGGCAGTAAAATAATCTGGATAGAATCCGCTAAATTCATTGGTTAATTGAAGACAAATCTTTTAATGGACATCTATCTAATAGTTTACGTCAATTTTTTTTCAAAGCAAACGTTTGCAAGTTAAGTGCACTTGCAAAGGAGACTGTTGTTTTTTTAACCTCAATATTATTTTTTCCAAATTTTTTTAAAATTTGATGTTGGTATTGCAAATAGGGTTATTTTCACATCTCAAAGCGAATTCGCTAAATTTCTTTACCCCCCCGTTAATGATTAGAAGACTTTGTGCTGTCTTGCACAAGGGAAACAGCCTGTGAAAACAGGTGAAAATGTTATTCTATTTTCTTTAATTATTAAAACAATTTATTGCATGAAAAAATTATTCATCGTATCTATTGCCTTTTCATGGGTCTTTTTGCTACAAAGCCTGTGTTCTTTAGCTCAACCCAAAGTCTTTCAATTAGGTCCGGTTCTACACACCACTTACACGGTATGGCAATTTGGATCAATGATCAACACACAAATACCAACTGGTAATTTTGAGGCTGAGGCTTCAACAACAGTTTTGCTACCACCCCCACCTAACTCAACTAACGAATACGCATCTTTTATAATTGATATTGGCGAAAATAACGGAAACCTTGTAAGCATACATACTCCTAAAATTATTGTTTTTGATTTTAGCACGGATCCGTCAACTCAAGAATACAATTCAATTGAAATTAAAGCACCCCGGGGAGTACCGCCTCTTAATGGTGCAAGTCTTGGACGATGCGATGGAAGTGCAGTATTTGGTCCTCACGGAAAAATTTACATACTAACCTATGAACCGGGATACCTAATAGAATTCAACTACCTGGAAAGAACTGCTTTTGCTTATAAGTTTCCCGATGGGTTGACACCTTTTTCTATCTGTTCAGGTCCTGAAGATAATGCACTCATTTATGGCGGCACTTTTTATGGCTCAAGGGTTTGGTGGTTTGACCCGGTTACAAAAGAATTTTCACACTTTGCGGTACAATCAGGCCTTGATCCTGAAATTGATCCCCAACAAACCTATGTAAACAGTGTGGTGGGCAAAGGTGACTGGCTCTATGCCACTCTTAATGAAAATGGCTATCCAGAAGCTTATAATAGCGTTTATGCAATTAACATTCGAACACATAAAAAATACCTGTTGTTTCACTCTACTGGCAGCGGTTGGAGCATGGGCGGCGTTTACGAACCTACGGGCGGCCATGCGGGTGAAAACAATCCTTTTCTTATATTAGAAAATGGAAAAAAAGCAGGTACTATTTATTCCGACCCTTTGGGAATTGACATGTTTGCACCATTGCCCCACAATGTTCTAAGTAACTGTCCTTGTTACAATATTGACCCAACCAGATCATCATTTCCATTTACTGGTTTATTAACATACCCAGATCCTTTTAATGTTAGTGATTTACCTTCCAACCTTCCTTATTCAATATACCGCTACAATGAAAATTACGCATGGGATGCACCTCCTTATTATGATGTCCCTACTATCCCTCTTAACCCTCCACCATATACTACTGGGAAAAAAATTTGCAACGAAAACCTTATAAATTATTCTCTTGCACCTACTAATCCCAGTGTAAATCATGAGCATTTTTTAAATGTTCCCTGGGGACTTTTTAATTATAGCAACTTTCCGGGTATCAAAATACCTTCTAATTTTGCATTCAGATTAAACGGGCAACTTTTTGATATGCTTGAACCGGTAGCGGGTGGTCATGCCCAGCTTTGGAGCCAAGACCCCATTTTGTCAATGATTCCTATACGTGACGACAGACCAAGAACAATTTGGGATCCAATACACCATGTGTTTAGCTATCAATTTAAAGATCCCCATTCAGGTTTATGGGGCAATGTTAACCCAATACCGGTTGGTCTAAAAAGCGATATACCTCTACTTGATAAGAACCTTGACGATTATGATGCCGTACTTTCGGGGCTTGCCATGACAACTTCGAGCGGTGCAGGTTATCCTGACGGGGCGACTACGCTCGTAAAGGGAGAAAAACACGGGGGAATTGCGCTTTTAGACCCTTGTCACAACCAATATGACCGTTACTGTATGAACCCTGCAAAATTACGGAATGGATATAAGGTTACCTACATTGAATCGGTCACCAACGAGCAAAATGATATACTGCCCCTGGGCGAAAGCTACAACGGCAGCGATTTTGCCACCCACATGATAGCTGGCTACCCGGGAGGTGTAGATATGTATAACCTGAAACAGGGCCTCTTTTATGGCTCTCTATGCAGTCAGACGCAACCATCGTCCCCATGCAACCCACGACGTGTGTCCGAATTAGGTGCCATTATAAGTACGGCGCCAGGGGGAGAACCTCAGTATGGGCCCCACACCAGCATTGGGGCACGCCTTTATGAGACACCAAATATCTCTCCCAATCCCAATCCCAATCATACCCACTACAAGATTATTTCGATGGGAGAGCCTAACAGAAAGAGGGATGACCATGATGTAACAGTCGGCATTCATGAATTTGATTTTGATGTAAACGGTCAGCAACGCACCATAACAACACCAACAGGAGGACTAAGGGTTGTTGATTTGTATACACGTAATCCCGACCAATCTTATTTGCAATACTACAAAGACTGGTGCCTCACCAATGAAGCAACAAGCCTTAATTGCATGTTCCAGACTGGCAATTTACGCAATATTAACTCACCTTACAACGAAGGTATCGGTGGTTATTTTCTTGACCAAACTGCAATCCCAAATGTAGGTTGTCAGCAACCACCGAATGGATTTCTCAAGATGGTCGTATCTGTAAGACCCAAAGACTCACATAACACCCAAAACGAACTTTGGATTTTTGATCCTGTTAATGAAATTTTTGAGAATAACAACCGGATAATTGTTACAGACAACGACTTAAACCAAAATCCAATTACTAAACTGGAAACGCTGGGTGATATGTACCTGGGATTGACAAATGGCAAACTTTTCCTTTTTAAAATTGATTATGGTGCAAAAGCCCTGACTAATATTGTAAAACTAGATCCCGCCAGTTTTCTTCCTGCATACATCTATGACATCAAAGCATTTCATGTGACTGGTGGAAATAATGATTTTAGAGGAGACGGAAACATTTTTAAAGTCTTTTTAAGTTATTATGATTCCCGATTTGGCAGCAATTACTATGTTGGAAGTATTGACATTGTTCGCAATGGCGGAGTTGTAAGTTTTGAAAATTTTGTTCAATATGATTACGATTACCCGTCCAATGATATGATAACAGATTTTGCTTATGTTCCTAAAGAAAGTGCCAATAAACTTGATTTGCTGATGGTTGGCGGCAAAAACCTGTATTTGCTTCCCGCTATTGTACCTGTGGGCCAGGATATTTTTAGCAAGAAAAGCCACACATCCCCCAAAACGGTTTCTTTGCTGGCACAGCCAAATCCATTTACAAATAGGGTGCATATTAGTGCCGAAGATTTAATTCCAGGCACTTACAACTGTTCACTGTTCGACAATACGGGGCGAAGAGTTTATTCAACAACACTGCCATTTATTTCCAAAAAACAAATGCAAACACTTGAGATGCCTTCTTCCCTCAGTAAGGGCGTCTATTTTTTAAAAATGGAAGGCATGTCTTTGCTTAGATCAATTAAACTAATTAAACAATGAGCACAATTGTTGCAATATCAATAAAATTCCTTACTTTCATTATCCATCTCTCGGGCAATGTCATTAAGTTAAGCACCGAAGGTGCTGCGTGTTTATAAAAATGATGATAATAAGGTGGCAAAAGAAGCTCCGAAGATGCTTCGTGTTTATGTAAAACACGAGGCACCTTTGGAGCCTAAAAAAACCCTGAGGATTGTTACTATAAAAACGGCACTCCTTTGGAGTGTGTTATTCTTAACTTAATGACATTGCCCCCAAGGGGTCAAAAATTACTACTATGCTAAAATATCTTTTTGCATTTTTCATTCTTTGTGTTGCATGTTGCATGTCAGCAAATGCCCAAATAGACATTACCGTAGGCACCGGCTTCAACAATCCGGGGTGTTCAAACTATCCCACCCCTTTCCAGGATTATTACGAAGGGGCGCGGATGCAGTTTCTTTACCGGGCTTCGGAACTGAATGCCGCCGGCATGGCAAAAGGCCTGATTAGCGCCATATCCTACAAAGTTGAGTCTTCCTGCGGAAGCACGATTGAAAATTTTACCATTAAAATGGGCACCACAACCGCTGCCGACCTCAACACCGGAACGTGGGAACCGGGGACGGTTCAGGTTTATGATCCTACCGATTTTACCCCTGTGCCTGGCGTGAACAAAATAATCCTGACCACACCCTTTGAATGGAATGGGGTTGACAACCTGGTACTCGAAATTTGCAACGGCGACCCTAATAATGCGACTCAAAACACGGCTACCTCCAACTTTGCAGTCAACGTTGATTTTCTGAACTTCGTCTGCACCCACACCTATGTGGCAAACGATTCGGGCAATCTTTGCAACACAACTAATACCACACAAAAAGGAGGTACCACTGTGCGGCCTAATATCGTTTTTAGCTGGCAATCGACCGATTCGTGCCTGCCGCTTGCACTGCCTTATTTCCAGGGGTTTGAGGTTGCACCGTACCCCGCTTTGCCGGCCTGCATCATTAATCAAAGCATTGGCACAAGCGCTGCATGGGGGGTGTCCCAATACCCTAGCCCGGACTTTGGCAGCAAAGTTGCGTATGTTGATTTGCCCACTTCGCAGGGAGATGCATGGCTTTATTTGCAGGGGCTGCAATTGCAGGCAAGCATCTCTTATCGTTTGAGCTTCAGATATTTTGTTTATGATAGTACCCGTAAAGACAGGCTAAAGGTCTATTATGGCTCTGCACCGGTGGCAGACAGCATGAACACCATTTTACTAGATTCTCCATCGAGAGCTAATTACGATGTTTACCTATCCACAACAGATTTTACTGTTCCGGCTGCGGGTGTCTATTATTTTGGCTTCGACGCTCATGCTCCTTTAGGCTACAACTACGGTGGAGTAGTTATAGACAGCATTACAGTTGCACCGACTCCCACATGCTATCCGCCCACTGCCATCGGACATTCCAACATCACCACTTCAGGTGTTCAGCTCAGTTTTGTGCCACCCGTGCCGGGCAGCAGCCCGCAGGCTTACCAAGTTTATTACAGCACATTGCCCACGCTGCCCACCTCCTCTACCATTCCCATAGATACGCTTTTGGGCAGCACAAGTGTGACCCAAACAGGGCTTTTGCCAAACAAAAAATACTTTGTGTGGTTGCGAGCAGACTGCGGCGGTGGCGACCACAGTGTGTGGTCGGCAGCAGACAGCTTTAGCACGCCCTGCATTGCCGTCAATATTCCTTACAGCGAAAATTTTGATAACGCAAGCCCTCCGGCTGTTCCTTCTTGTACGAGTGTCGAAACCTTTTCAATCAATCCATGGACTACCTCTCCAACTTCCGGATTGGGGTTTACAGGAAAAAGTTTAGTATATAACCCGCCTGGCACTCCCCCCGTAGATACCGGCAATACCTGGTTTTACACACGGGGACTTAATTTAAATGGAGGCATCTCTTACCGGTTAATGTTTAAATATGGAACTCCTTTTGCAAATTGCATTGAGAGCATGAATGTTAAATACGGCAGTTCGCCCACCGTTGTCAACATGACAGACTCTCTGTTTAACAAACCAGTTATCTCCACCCATTCCATTCCACAAACTGCTGTTATTGATTTTGTGCCGACGGCCTCAGGGGTCTATTACATTGGTTTTCACGAATATTCAAGACCTTACCAAACCGCTTTGATAATTGATGATATTTCGGTTATCCTGACACCCGCCATGCCGGTCACATTATTAGATTTCACAGGCAAAAAACAAGATAACACTAACCTGCTGACATGGCGCACCGCCATTGAGCAAAATAATAGAGGGTTTGAGTTGCAAAAATCTGCCAATGGTATTGATTTTAGCAGCATTGCATTTGTGCCAACCAAAGCCGCCACAGGTGGCAACAGCACGGCAACATTAAACTACAACTATACTGATGTAAAACCATTTGCGGCAGGTAGCTATTACAGGTTAAAGCAAGTAGATTTGGATGGCAAAAGCACATTGAGTAATGTGGTTTTTTTGAAAGGCGAGGGTGTAACCCAACTGTTGATTGCTTCCATTTATCCCAACCCAACCCGCCAATTGCTTAATGTTTCATTGCAGTCGCCACAAGAGCAAAAGGTGGTGCTAATAATCACAGACTTAGCTGGTAAAACCGTGCAGCAGCAAAATTTGCAACTTCAAAAAGGGGATAACAACAAAGTGATGAAAGTGGCCTTGCTTGCAAAGGGAACTTATGTGGTAAAACTGGTGTGTGCAGATGGTTGTGAAGCGGCGGTAAGTAAGTTTGTGAAGGAGTAAGCTTTTAAACCAAGCATTAAATCCCTCCCAAAAAGGAGATCTAACTTTTTAGTTAAGAAAAGTAGATCTCCTTTTGTATTGTTAGGGTCTTCTTTCCAAGCTTTGTGTAGAAGCCAGAAACCCAGGCTCAGGTAGCAGCTATTAGTAAAGTCCCTCAAAATGTATTGGTACAAAGCCATCTAACACACCCCCTAAATTGCAACCCATCCCAAATCAACGACCCTCTCACAGCCCTAAACCAACCCCACGGCCAGCTAAATGCACAGCGCAACATAATATCCGTCTGCCCCCAATCCCCCAAATCCCCACACATCACCAAAATCCCCCAGCACAACCCAAACAATGACCAACACCACGCAAACAATGACCAACATGCATATAAGAAATAGCTAAAAACTACGCAAGCATTGACCAACACAACTCAAACAATGACCAACACAACTCAAGCAATGACCAACACCAGTCAAACAATGACCAACACGATGCAAGCAATGCCCAACACAACATAAGCAATGACCAACACGATGCAAGCAATGCCCAACACAACTCAAGCAATGACCAACAAAAAACCAAAATCAAGCAAACACGTTCACACCTAACACTTAACACCTAAAACCTAACAAATTAACTTCTGCTGGCTCAAAAAACAGTCGCTTAACGATAGTCATTTTTTGGTAGCATAGTTTTTGATTCATTCAAACAAACTATTTAATACTTTCGATTGTTTTATTCCCAATGTTCAACACTAAATTATAAGCTCTAAATGCGATTACACCGATTTACCAAATATGATCCGAATGAAGAAAGCAAAAGCAAATTTGAAGAGTTGCTCAATCTATTCTTTCAATTGCTTACCTACACAAGTGGTGATGGTGGGGAGGCTTTGCAATGGCTGAACCAACTTGACAGTCAATATGGCCTGACCAACGATGAATATGGTATGGGCGATTTTATTGACGAACTAAAGGAAAAAGGCTACCTGGACGAAAACCCTGTTAGTGGCGAAATATCTATTACCAGTAAATCGGAACAGGGGATACGTAAAAATAGTCTCGATGAAATATTTGGTAAACTAAAAAAATCCAAACCCGGCAATCACAATACATTCAAACCTGGAGGCGGTGATGAAATAAGCCCTGACATAAGACCCTTTCAGTTTGGTGACACAATGGAACAGATTGACTTTACTGAAAGCATCAAAAATGCCCAAATCAATCACGGTATAGAAAGTTTCAGGATGGAGGAGGACGATCTCAGCATCAGGGAAACAGACTACAAATCGCAAACAAGCACCGTGTTGATGATAGACATTAGCCACAGTATGATATTGTATGGCGAAGACCGGATCACTCCTGCTAAAAAAGTAGCGATGGCTCTTAGCGAACTCATTACAACAAAATATCCCAAAGACACACTTGACATTGTGGTATTTGGCAACGATGCCTGGCCTATCGAAATCAAAGATTTACCTTACCTGCAGGTTGGGCCATATCACACCAACACTGTTGCGGGTCTTGAACTGGCGATGGATTTGTTGCGGCGGCGAAAGAATCCAAACAAGCAGATTTTTATGATTACTGACGGCAAACCAACCTGCCTCAAAATTGGGAAACGATACTACAAAAATAGCTTTGGCCTTGACAGGAAAGTGGTGAACCGATGTATCAATTTGGCAGCTCAGTGCAAAAAGTTGAAGATCCCTATCACCACCTTTATGATTGCCAGTGATCCCTACCTGCAACGGTTTGTAACAGAATTTACAGAAACCAACAATGGCAAGGCTTTCTTTGCCAGCCTGGATAAATTGGGATCATTTATTTTTAAGGATTTTGAAAGCGGGAAAAGGAAAACGGTTTATTGATAAATAAGCCAAAGAGTCTTTTGAACAAACATAAATCCAATAACTTTACGTTTCACATATGAAGAATCTGTTTTTATCAATGTCCCTTTCAAAAATTTCTTCTACCCGTAAAATTTTTCAAGATTTTAATGTATTTACTGTTAAACGGCTACTGCTCATCTGAGAGGCCGCTTATTTAAAACCTTAATGAAGTCATGAGCAGCTACTGTTGCAGTTTCATTTACCTGGCATTGAACAATCAATAACTGCAATTGTAACAACTCTTACAAACTATAAAATGAATATCCTCAACATAAAAACCCTCGGCGAACTCAGGAAAAGTGGCTATCAGCCTAAGACGATCAAAGAAGAAGTCCGGCAAAATCTTGTGAAAAAAATCAGGAACAAAGAAAATAGTTTTCCCGGCATTATGGGCTATGAAGAAACGGTGATTCCCGATACAGAAAGGGCATTGCTGAGCCGCCATAATATTTTGTTTCTTGGATTGCGCGGTCAGGCAAAAACCCGTATGGCAAGGCAGATTATTGATTTGCTGGACGAATATATTCCGGCAGTTGCAGGCAGCGATATCAACGATGATCCCTTCCATCCACTTAGCAAATATGCCCGTGACCTGGTCGCACAGCATGATGATGAAACACCTATACACTGGATACACCGCAGCGAACGGTATGGCGAAAAGCTGGCAACTCCCGATGTAAGTGTGGCCGATCTGATTGGCGACATTGACCCCATAAAAGCTGCTAACCTAAAACTTAGTTTTGGCGATGAACTGGTCATTCACTATGGCATCATTCCACGCAGCAACAGGGGCATTTTTGTCATTAATGAATTACCCGATTTGCAGGCAAGAATTCAGGTTGCACTGTTCAATATTCTTCAGGAAGGCGACATACAAATACGTGGGTTCAAACTAAGAATGCCGCTTGATATTTTGTTTGTCTTTACTGCAAATCCAGAAGACTACACCAATCGCGGCAGCATTGTAACGCCGCTGAAAGACCGCATAGAAAGCCAGATACTGACCCACTATCCCAAAACAATAGAAACCTCGCTGGAAATAACGGCGCAGGAAGCAGATGTGCCACAGGAGCAACTGGACAGGGTGAGCATAAGCGACCTGGTGAAGCGTCTTATTGAACAAGTGGGTTTTGAAGCGAGAACCAACGAATATGTGGACAAGAAAAGTGGCGTAAGTGCAAGGCTGACCATTGCGGCTTATGAAAATGCTTTCAGCAGTGCGGAAAGGCGTGCCCTCATTCACAACGAAAAGCAAACACAGGTCTGGATCAGTGACCTTGTGGGCATCATTCCCGCCATTACCGGGAAGATTGAACTTGTGTACGAAGGTGAGCAGGAAGGCCCCTACCAGGTGGCGGTCAATCTTGTGGACAAAGCTATCCGGACACAATTTATTCAATATTTTCCCAACCCCGAAGTGGCTAAAAAGAAACGTACTACAGGTAAACAGTCGCAACAAAACAGGGCGGAGGATGAGAACCCGTACAAAGCAATCATTCGCTGGTTCGATGGTGGCAACCACATTGATTTGCTGCTTGACAGCACAGATGCGGCCAAGGTAGTGTCATTGTATAAAGTGGACGGACTTCATGCGTTTGTGAAGAAACATTTTCCGCAGGCAAATGACAAAGAAAATGCTTTGCTGATGGAGTTTGTTTTGCACGGACTGGCTGGCTATTCACTCATCAGCAAGAAAATGTTGGAAGGCCGCATAGAATTTAAAGACCTGATGGGCAGCATGATGAACCTGGACGACATGAACTTTGACGAAGATTTGAGTGAAGAAGATTTTCAGTAATGTCAGATTTCTTTTTTACCTGAAATTTCCTTAAAGGCTCTGTTTAATATCCAAAAGAAAAAAAATGGGAACGGGGTCAGTATTTGTGTGATGTTCAAATAAAACAGCATCAGCTTATTTGCAGAAAATAGAAATTCTGACGGGCCACTAAATTTAGTGATCCACTTTAGAATATAATAGATAACCCAAATTGAAGCATAAATCGTTATAAAAATTTTAAATACTCTTTTTTCAAGTGTAAATTTCATAATGGAAATGCCTGCTACAACCATAAAAGCAGTTTTTAACCATACAAAAACCCCATGATGTTTGACTGGAAAAACAAACCCCTTCAAATAATCAAAGAAGAATAATCCAAGGTATAAAATCAGCATTAAGACTAAAAAAACTTTAACCGATTTCATTTCGTTTTTGGTGTTTTTGTGTACAATACCCAACCATAAAATATAATCAGGTACATAATAATGGTAAAAACATAGTGATGGTTAAAATCAAACATGCCTCTAAAATGCACATAGACCCAATATAGAGAAGCACAACGAATAATATTCCCAATAAAAATTGCTAACAAACCTCCTAGGCTAAAAACTATTTTTCGCTTAAAAGGATAGGGAAGAAGAATGATAAAAGCGAGATAAATAATAAATAAGTCAAGACCATTGCAATCATCAAAAATCATGAGAATGGTTTTGCCCTGATTTTGAATCAGGCACGCATCATTCACGGGATCTTTGATCCATGTGGCGACTGGCATTAAGTGTAGAAAAAAATTAAGTGTCCAGGTGACTGCAATAGTCAGCCATTTTGTTAATGAGCTGTCTGGTATTCGTTTCGGTTTGAGAAGAAACACATACAACCCTTCCCACGAAACAATGAAAATGATCAATTTGATAAGAAACATTTTCATCTCCCGATTTAATCTTCGAAAGGGATTGCCTGATTTGAGCATGTAAAAAGCAGTCTTAGTAAAAGGTAGATAAATACCTTGCGTAAATGTTATTAATATCCAAAAAACTCATAAAACTATAACCTGCAAAATACTTTACTTTTTGCAGGCTATAGTTTTATAATGAAATTAATTCAATTAGTGGGCTATGTGCTTTTTTTGCATTTTTTTGATAACAACAAGTGCTAATATTGCACCTACCGCAATCAGAATCCAACTGTAATAATGTTCGAAAGGTACTGCCGGTGGAGGGCCATCAGGATTTCCGCCCGGATCTTGGCTGAAACCTTTGATTGATACCAAAAATAAAGCAACCATAAGGCACGAAGACTTTGCAAATCTTACAAATCCGGCTAAAGGGGTGGTTAGAGTTTTCAAATTGTGGTAGTTTAATTATTAATGACTATTTGTTGAATGTTATTTTTAAATCCGTTTGGCATGATGATTTCTAAATGATAAACGCCAGGTGCAATATCCGAAGGGTAGCTGAATGATTTTGTATAATTGCCTTCTTCGAGATCAAATGTTTTTATCAAAATAATCTGTCCATTAATTCCAGATAACCTAAGTTGATATTTTCCCTTCGGTTGATTATTGAATTGCAAATTAAGGGTTTTATTTGTAACAGGATTAGGACTTACAATAAAATTAATGATTTTTTTATCCAAATTGACTTTTACAATAGAACTATGAATCTCATTTCCTGACAATTCAATAGCATTAATTCTATAAAAATTATCTCCCCGATTTGGCTGCTGGTGCATGAAAGTATACGCACTGGCAAAATCAATTGCGTTGACGTTTCCTATATTTTCAAAATGGATACCATCAATGCTATGTTCTACCAAATAATTTTTTATGTTTTTTTCTCCAGCTACATTCCAGTCAACTCTTACTCTACCCTCAATTTCTTTAGCTTTTATGCCTGTGAATGTAACTGGCATCACAGACGATACTTTAAAAATAATTCTAAACCTGTCAGTTGCAGATGAAGCTGTGTTGGTGGTAACAAAGAAGTCAAAATTTGTGGTATCTACTACGCTCAGAGGGGTATTTATAACGAGAAAATTATCTTGCAAAATAGCTGTAAGGCCAGGAAGATTCATGTTTTTGGGTACAAACTGCAACCTATATTGCTGTTGTTTCAGGTTCCATATTTTATAGAAAATAGAATCCTTCAACACAATCGGCATTCTTGCTTCAATAGCTAAAGTGACCCCATTTCTAAGTATACCGAAATTTTCTCCAAAATTGTTTTGTTTGGTTACATCGTCATTGTCAATATTATTTGAAAATGCACTGTCATACACTGTTGTATTGCCATCTGCTAATGATAGCCCTAAGCTTGTATAAGCAAGAAGGCTTGCTTTAAATTGTTTGTAAAGAGTTGTTGTTCCTGATGTAGCTTCATTTATTTGAGAATGAACGTTGCCACAATAATTTGTATTTTGACTAAATCCCGGAAGAAAAGCTCCTGAGAATAACAAAGAAAACAGAAAATACCACGAGTAGATTTTTTTCATAACTGAAGTTTACCGGAACTTGAAAATGTATAAGTCTGACCAAATAATAGAAAATGGACTGTTCAAATTTAGTAACAAGTGACTTGATTTTGCAAATAAAATTTAGTGCTATAAAATTTAATCAAATCAAGTTCTGGAATAAGCGATTTTCTTATTACATAAAATGTTCATTATTAAAATTTTGTAATAATTTTAAACATTTTTTGGTATCCCCGTTATAGAATATTTTAAAAAAGGTTTTTCAGAACTTCACCAAAAAAAAGGATTTTCTTTTATTCTTTTCTGAAAATTTAATTTTCCTTTTTCACTTTGCAAGTTCAATAACGGTCTCAAACAATGTTTCTGAAAACGTATTGTAAGTGGGTCGTGGTAAGAAAATGGTTTTCAAGACTATGTTTTTGTCCAGTAAATCTATTTTAATTTTTTGATGGTTTAAATTATTTGGGTTTGTTCCCCAAACAATAAACAGGATTTTAGGGGAATAATTTAGTTGCTGTTTAAAGTTGTCTGCCAAATTGAATAAGACTGAAAATCTACGCCAATCCTGCTCACCATATTTTCCAATGTGTTCATCTTCTACCGGGGTATTTCCGTTGTGTGTCTTAAATTCGATGAGAGCAACGAATTTCTGTTGTGCATGGTCGAAAATGACTGCATCCAAATCTCCCGGCCAGGGGTTGAAGGTATTGTTGGCAAGGTAACATTCAACATTAGAGGATGCAGAAAGAAGCGGTTTGACTTTTGAAAAACTTTGACCGCGAAGCATTTTTATTCCACGTTCCAAATCGTTGAGGGAAATCTTTTTAACTGATGATATTTGTATGTCGTTGTTTAGAAAAGAAAATTTTGCTGAGTGAATCGTTTTATCTAAAGGGTTATGCTCTGTTGGGTAATCTTGTGGCCATATGAAAGTATAGATATCCGTTCCAAAAACATCAGCAAATTTTTTTAAAACCTGAAGTTCATTTTTAGGAAGCAGTTCAAAAATTTTTTCGGGTACAAATATCGCCGATACAGCCTCTGTCGTAATCTCAGCTTTTTTAAAAATCCCATTAACCCTATAATCTGTATTAATGATAAATCCATCAATATTGATGACTGTATATTGCTCATCATTGTTTGTTTTCAACCACAAAAATGGCTGATAAGCCGTGAGGGCATATCGGGTCTTTTTCCCTTCACAAACACGGGTTTGAGGAGTAATGAGCATTTAAAGTATTGAAGTGTCTTTAGGCTGTTTAGCTGCGTAACCCCATGAGCAATTATTATTCAATTTTCTTACTTTTCCCGACAACATATTGCTTCATCCCCAGCGATAAAAATACATAAATCAGGAAGACCAGTGGAACCGCCAGCCATTTGATAAGAAAGCCAAAGACAATGGCCATTAAAAGTAAAATGAGTTTTGGAAAATCTTTTTTAAAATTAAATCCTTTAAACTTCAATGACATCATTGGCAGCCGTGATACCATGAGAAAGCATACCAAACCAATAACTGCATACCAAAACCAGGAATTGAGTAAAAGGCGGGTAGCAAAATCATTTCTTGAATACCAGTAAATTAACGGAAAAGAAGCTACCAGTAATCCTGCTGCAGGAATGGGAACACCTTTAAAATAACAGGTTTGAGCTTTGTCAAGATTGAAGCGGGCCAGCCTGTAGGCTCCTGCGCAAGGCATGGCAAATGATGGTAGCAGCCACAATACAGAAATATCAATTCCATCCGGCTGCTGTGCAAAACTGAGCCGAAGAAACTGGTAAATGATCATGCCGGGAGCCACGCCAAAACTGACTACATCGGCCAGGCTGTCTAACTGTTTGCCCATTTCCGACTGGTAACCGAATAATCTGGCTACAAGCCCATCCAAAAAATCTATGATGGCTGCAACGCCTATAAATGCTGAAGCCCAATAAATTTTTTCAGGCAGCATCAGCATTGTTTCTCCACTTTCATTCACTGTAGCCAACATTCCATTTTGAAGAATAAGTACAACAGCTATACATCCAAAAAAAAGATTGAGCAGGGTGAAAATATTGGGAAGGTGCTTCATAGTTTTATGACTCTACTTTTTCATCAAAGCTTCAATTTCTTCAACTGTGATTGGAATATTTTTCATTAAATCTATGTTTCCGTTTTCAGTCATCCAAAGATTGTTTTCTATGCGTATGCCCATTTGCTCCTGCTCTATGTAAATACCGGGTTCCACTGTGAACACCATACCAGCCTGTATTGGTTCTGTCCGCGTACCCAGGTCATGTACATCTATTCCCAGGTGGTGTGAAATGCCATGGTACAAATATTTTCTGTATGCCCTGTTATCTTTGTCTTCGTTCTTTACATCAGCTTCGGTAATGAGGCCAAGCTTAATGAATTCCAGTGTTGCTTCATCTGCTACTTTTTCAGTGTAATCAATAATGGAAATGCCGGGTTTTAAAAGGCTTTTGGCATAGTTGTGTAAATGCAAACAAGCATTGTAAACCTGCTTTTGGCGGTCGGAAAATTTGCCGTTGACGGGTACTGTACGGGTAAGGTCTGCACAGTAGCCACCATAGTTAGCCCCAAAATCCATAAGGATCAACTCACCATCTTTACATTCCTGGTTGTTGCTTACATAATGTAGTGTTCGTGCCCTGTCTCCGCTGGCTATGATGCTACCATAAGCCTCGCCTTTGCTGCGGTTGCTAAGAAATTCATGGATGATTTCTGCATGAATTTCATGTTCACCTACGCCAGGTTTTATAAATTGTAAAACTCTTCTGAATGCTTTGTCTGTAATGTTGATGGCCTGCTCCAGCACCTCCACTTCTTCAGCAGTTTTAATTCCACGGAGTTTTTTCATTAGCCTGGCCGATCTTTCATAGTTATGAAGAGGGTAGCGGCTCATCATTTCTTTTGCGTAGCGATAATCCCTTGTTTCAGGAAGATTTGCTTTACGATCGTTCTCGTTGGTATTGAGGTAAATGGTGTCTGCAAGATGAATCCACGGTTGCAATTGTGCATCAAGGGTGTCTAACCAAATGATTTTTTTGATGCCTGAAATGGCAGTTGCTTCATTTGCCCGTAGGCGTTTTCCATCCCATTTTTCTTTTGCTTCGTTTGGGCGAACCAATACCAAAACTTCACGAAATGCTGAATCTGGATTATCGGGGAATAAAACCAACAGGGTATCTTCCTGCTCAATGCCTGTAAGCCAGTACAGATCACTGTTTTGAACAAAAGGATAAATAGCATCACCATTTGAGGAAATTTCATCGTTACTGTTGAAAATAGCTATACTTCCAGGCTTCATTTCTTTTACAAAACGTTCCCGGTTATTAACAAATATTTCAGGATTGAGTGGCAAATGTTTCATAGTGCAGATTAAGGAGGCTGCAAGATAAGAAAAACCAATGAGCGGCAACTGACGACTGACTATAGAAAACCTTCTTAAAATGATTTTAAGACATGGTTGTTATTTGTTCATATAATTTCAAAAGACCCGGATTTTTTACGGCCAGATACTTTCGTATCATTCTCTAAAACAAAAAAAGGCAACCAAACAGGCTGCCTTTTTTGTTAGAAAATTTTTAATAGGATTCTACTTTATTTTACTTCTTCAAATTCAGCATCAGTTACATGCTCGTTATCAGCATTGCTTTGCGAGCCATCCTGATGACCATCATTGGGCTGACTGCCACCAGCTTCCTGTGTGGCTTTGTACATGTCTTCGCTGGCTGCAGTCCAGGCGGTATTCATTTCTGTGAGTGCTGTATCAATTTGAGCTAAATCCTGCGATTTGTGTGCTTCTTTCAATTTTGTAAGAGCCGACTCAATAGGAGCTTTTTTATCTGCAGGAATTTTATCGCCGTATTCTTTCAATTGCTTTTCTGTTTGAAAAATCAAGCTATCTGCCTGGTTGATTTTCTCAATCTTTTCCCGGGCCTCTTTGTCAGATGCTTCGTTGGCTTTCGCTTCATTTTTCATTTTTTCAATCTCTTCTTTGCTAAGACCGCTACCAGCTTCAATTCGGATGTTATGGGATTTTCCGGTGCCTTTGTCTTTTGCGGTTACATGAAGGATGCCATTGGCGTCAATATCAAAAGTAACCTCAACTTGTGGTACACCTCTTGGTGCAGGAGGAATGCCATCAAGGTTGAACATTCCCAGGCTTTTATTTTGCGAAGCCAAAGGTCTTTCTCCCTGCAAAATATGTATTTGTACACCCGGCTGATTGTCGCTTGCGGTTGAAAATGTTTCTGTTTTCTTGGTTGGAATCGTTGTGTTGCTTTCAATCAATTTTGTCATCACTCCACCCATTGTTTCAATACCTAGACCAAGTGGTGTCACGTCTAATAACAACACATCTTTTACTTCACCTGTCAAAACGCCACCCTGAATAGCAGCACCAATGGCAACTACTTCATCAGGATTCACTCCTTTGTTTGGTTTTTTGCCAAAGAATTTTTCAACTATTTCCTGCACTTTTGGAATACGTGTACTTCCACCTACCAATATGACTTCATCAATTTGCGATGTACTGTAGCCAGCATCTTTCAAAGCCAGTTCACAAGGCTTCAGACATCTTGCAAACAAGCTGTCGCTTAATTGCTCAAATTTGGCACGGCTCAACTTTTTAACAAGGTGTTTTGGTACACCATCAATTGCAGTCACATAGGGCAAATTGATTTCAGTTTCTGAAGAAGAACTTAATTCAACTTTAGCTTTTTCAGAAGCTTCTTTTAAACGCTGCCAGCTCATGGGATCTTTGCGTAAATCAACATTTTCATCTTTTTTAAATTCTTCAGCCAGCCAGTCCATGATCAACTTATCAAAATCATCACCACCAAGGTGAGTGTCGCCATTGGTTGATTTTACTTCAAAAACTCCTTCACCTAATTCAAGTATAGAAATATCGAAAGTGCCACCGCCAAGGTCAAACACAGCTATCTTTTGGTCAGCATGTTTTTTATCAAGTCCATAGGCTAAAGCCGCAGCAGTGGGTTCGTTAATAATACGGCGCACTGTTAGGCCGGCTATTTCTCCTGCTTCTTTTGTTGCTTGTCTTTGTGCATCGTTAAAATACGCTGGTACGGTGATGACGGCCTCACTTACTTCAGTTCCAAGATAATCTTCAGCAGTTTTTTTCATTTTCTGCAAAATCATAGCACTGATTTCCTGTGGAGTATATTGGCGGCCATCTATGTCTATCCTTATGGTATTGTTATCGCCTTTTACCACTTTATAACTCCAGTGTCCTGCCTCTGTTGTCACTTCGTCAAATTTGTGACCCATGAAGCGTTTAACACTCATGATTGTTTTACTTGGGTTAGTAATGGCCTGTCGTTTTGCAGGATCACCTACTTTTCGTTCTCCATCTTTTATAAAAGCAACAATACTTGGTGTGGTTCTTCT
>JAYTGA010000245.1:0-22553 GCA_043733905.1 Segetibacter sp. | reverse complement strand
AAATATCAGACATCGTTTTCAAAAACATTCTTATCGACATTGGAGAAATAAGTGTTGATGAGCTTATCAAACGTCTAAGCTTGCATTTTCAAACGATTGAAGTTGATGAATTTATTTTTAAACTCTATCAATATCAGCATTCATTTACACCTGTAGAATCAAAAGTATTAGCAGCCGCATTAGCAAATTTTGGAGAGGTATTCGAAAAAGCCAAAAAGGATTTTTTCTATGGCACTATTGGCATGGCAGCTTCAATAATTTTTTCACTTCTGCAAAAAGTACCTACTAATAATAGGTTAAAGGCTGCATTACAGGTGTTGGATTTTGCAGAACCTCTAACCTTCTTAATAGATATTCAGTTTAAGTTTTGGACGAAGCCAAAATATGATGATATACCACCTTTCCTGAAAGAAGAAGAACTTGAAATAATAGCTGAAAGAATCTTAGAACGTTTCCAAGAAATTGCTACAAAGGATAACTTATTCAACATTCTTCCCGATGACGATTTTTATCGTGTAGTTAAACTATTTATAAGAGTGAATAGAACCAATGAAGTCTCTGAAATGCTACAACAACAAATTGAAATTGACTCCAAAAATGTTCTTCCGTTAATAAAATTATTCACTCCTACTGCAAGTAGCTCATCCAAGCCTTCGCCTTACAAAGTAAATTTCAATGAGAAACGATACCACAGTCTCAATACCTTAATAGGCTGCGACCTCTTATACGAATCAAGTCTGAAAGCATATGGTAAGCAAACTTATACACCAATTGAGGATACTGAATGGAGTGAATTAACTGACACTAACCTTTTAGCTCTATTTCAAAAAATTCATGAAGAATCGAAAGCAAATAAAGACGAGAAATAAATTTACGCTGTTGCTGTGATTCAGAAAGGCATTATTAGTTTCAGAAAAGAGAACTACAATTTCTAACATCCCTACAATAAAACTTGCCAGCATATAACAAATAATGCTTCGTCGGGCCTGTAAGGCCAACGATGAAGCCAATGTTGTACGGCCTGTCCGCCGTGTGCGGAAACCTTGAGGTAGGCGGGGTAGTTGGAGAAAAACTTTTTTTTGCCTCTGTAAGTGTTCCAATAAGAAGTAACAAACATAGCAGTTGCACGGCCTTCTTCACCTGCAATAACAAAACACAGATAACAGTTGTTAATAACAAACACCACCATCAAAAACCATCCCCACCAACCATGAATTTTCAAACAAATCGTTTAATGATCACACCGTTATCATTAGATTATTTAAATGAAATTCATGAGCTTCATTCTTTACCAGAAACTGATGAGTTTAATACACTCGGCATTCCTGAATCCATAGATGTTACAAAAGACCTGATTTTAAGTTGGTTAAAACTTCAGGAGTATGATCCAATAGTGGCTTATGTCTTTTGCGTATCATTAATAGATACAAAAGAGTTTATTGGATTAACAGGACTAAAAATGGGCAAGCCAAATTATAAGATTGCTGAGATTTGGTATAAAACACTTCCAAACTATTGGAGAAAAGGCTACACTACGGAGGCTGTTTTAGAAATTTTAAAATTTGGCTTTTCTACATTAGGGCTTCACAGAATTGAGGCCGGTTGTGCTGTAGGTAATGTAGCATCTATTAAAGTTTTAGAAAAAGTTGGAATGACAAATGAAGGCAGAAAAAGAAAGATTCTACCCATCAGGGGTCAATGGGTAGATAATTATTTTTATTCAATTCTTGAAACTGAGTTTAAGATTTGAAAATGATATTCGTATTTTGCTTTTCAATTACCGGTTTTCCTAAAGAGTATATAAACATTGCAGTTGCACAGTCTTCCTCAAATTTAAATAACTTTGGTTCTCAAAAATCTATATTTACAATGTTGTACGGACAAGTCAGTATTGATCCTGAAGTTATGAGTGGTGCGCCTGTGTTTGCAGGAACAAGGGTACCCATTCAAAACCTGTTTGATTATTTAGAAAATGAAAACCTTGCAGAATTTTTAGACGATTTTCCATCTGTTTCTAAACAAGCCGCATTGAATGTGTTGGAAATGGCGAAAAAATCTTTAACGACTGAAAAAGTCCTACATGAAAATTTTGCTTGACGAAAGTGTGCCCAGAAAATTAGCTTACGATTTTCCTAATGGGCATGAAGTAAAAACAGTAAGAGACATGAATTGGTTAGGAAAAAAAAATGGTGAATTAATGAATCTAATGAGTGAAAATCATTTTGAAATATTCATTACTGTGGATAGAAACCTTCCTTATCAGCAAAATTTACAAAATCTTACAGTGCTAATTTGCGTTTTGCGCAGCATTGACAATACCAGGGAAAGATTGCGGCTTCTTATTCCTAAATTGTTTCTTCAACTATTACAAGATAAAGGAACAAAGTTTTTTGAAGTTCATTAAACTAAACTTGCCTTTGCCATAGCTGTCAGTTCATGATTCACAAATGGGCAACGTGTTACATTTGGCTATCCCGCACTATACTAAAAGCTGTTGATGCCAGTTTCCCCCCTCTAAGCACCTACAACCTTTTTCTTTAAAAGATCCATACTCAAAGGCTTTACCAGGTAGTCTTTCACAAATTTATTTGCACTTGCCTTTTCCCGGTCACAGGAGTCAATAGAGGACGATAAAATGAAGATAGTAAACTGTTGATGAATATGCTCATCCATTTTGGCAAATTCATCTAAGAATTCCCAGCCATTCAGTTGTGGCATATTAATATCAAGAAACAGTGTGGTAGGGTGATGATTGGATGGGTCGCTATATTCTGAAGCAATGTTTCTTGGGGAAAGATTATTAAATCACGCAATGAACGTTGTCCTTTTTCCCCATCAATAACGTTTTAAAATATCTACTCCTTATACTCTTTTACCGCATCCACAAATGCTTTGGCGTGGTCAACCGGCACGTTTGGCATAATGCCGTGACCCAGGTTGGCAATGTAGCGGTGGGTGCCAAAACCATCAATCATTTCTTTAACCGCTTTCTGAATTTCAGGAATGGGAGCCAGCAGTTTTGCAGGATCAAAGTTTCCCTGGAGTGTAATGTTGTTTCCCGTCATCTGTCTCGCCACCTCTGGCTGAATGCACCAGTCTATGCCCAATGCAGAGGCACTGCTTTTGCTCAGGTCTCCCAGGGCATACCATGTTCCTTTGGGAAAAAGGATAACTGGTGCATGACTTTGCAGAGCATCTGCAATTTGCAGTAGATAAGGTTGTGCAAAAATCTTAAAATCTGCCGGGCTGAGTGAACCGGCCCAACTGTCAAACACCTGCACTGCATCTGCCCCGGCGGCCACCTGCACTTTCAAATAATCAATCGTAATGTCGGTTATTTTCTGCAACAACTGATGCGCCAACAGCGGTTGTGTGTAGGCGAATTGTTTGGCTTTGTCCCAGGTTTTGCTGCCCTTACCCTCTACCATGTAGCAAAGAATTGTCCACGGCGCACCGGCAAAACCAATGAGCGGAACACGGCCATTCAGTTCCTGTTTGGTAAGTGATAGCGCATCGGCCACATACTTAAGACTGTGTGCCGCACCTTCGGTCACAAGGGCATCTACATCACTTTGTGTCTGAATGACTTTTGGCAGCGAAGGGCCTTTACCTTCTTCCATTAAAACCTCCAGACCCATCGCCTGTGGAATGACGAGGATGTCGGAAAAAATAATGGCCGCATCCACACCTATCTGGTCAATGGGCTGTAATGTTATTTCGGTTGCCAGCTCTGGCGTTTGCACACGGGTAAAGAAGTCGTATTTTGCTTTCAGCTTCATGTAATCGGGCAGGTAGCGGCCAGCCTGTCGCATCATCCACACGGGCACACGCTCTGTTTTCTCACCTCGCAAAGCCTTTAGGAGTAAGTCGTTCTTTAAAGTGGACATTTTTGGTTGAATGTTTAGGGTTGAGAGTTTAGGGTTTAGAGTTTAGGGTTGAGAGTTTAGTCTGAGGTTTGGTGTTGTTTCTGATTATTATTCATTATTAATTATTAATTATTAATTTTTCTCCGCTTTTAGGTTTTGCCTTTTCACTTTTGCCTTTCAACAAATCAGACATCAACAAATCAGACATCAGCCATCATTTCTATCGCTCTTTCCACCAATTGATTTTTTGCCGGGAAATCGCTGATAATGATTTCATTGCTGCAAAATTCCCGGATTGTTTTAGCAGTTGTGTTTCCTATGGCGAACAAAATAGTAGCATCAGGCAGTTGATTTTGCTGAAAAAAACTATGCACTGCACTGGGACTAAAAAATATAATGGCTTTGTATGATTGACTGATTTTTACAGGAATTTCTATTGTTTCGTAAATGACCAGTTCATTTACATTAATGCCTTTGTTTTGCAAGAGTGATGGGAGTTCTTCTCTTCTTTTATTTCCACAAAAAAAATGCACTTGCGTAATGTTGTCATTCAATAATCTTTGTGCAAGTTCAGCACTGTCTTTTGCTGTTGCAGAAATGCATTTGTAATGCCAGTATTTTTTTACTAAAGTAAATGTAGTGCCGCCCATGCAGTAAATGTTCCAGTCGGGCATGTTGGATTTGTCTGGTAAAATGTGAATCAATATGTCCACTGCATTCATGCTTGTAAAAACCACCGTTACTTTTTGTTTTGCCAGTTGCTTTATTTGTTGCAGAGTTTCATCAGAAACTTGTTTGTTGATGTCAATAAAACTAATCGCCTCCAACTCAATATTATGCGAAGCTGCTTTTTCAATCAGCGCTTCATCAATTGGGCGTGTACTTAATATGCGGATGCTATTTTCTTTCATGTTGAATTGAGTCTGCAATAGCTTTGCCGCCATTGGCTAATAGTTCTTTTGCAGCGGTTTCACCCAGGTTGGCTGCATCTTTTATTGTTACTGTTTTTTCTACATCCACCCTTTGTTTTCCATCGGTCGAAAAAATATTTCCCTTGAAAACAATCGTTTCATTTTGAATGACTGTCAAAGCACCAATGGGAGTGGAGCAGCCGCCAAGCAATGCTCTTAAAAAGGCTTTTTCAACACTTGTACAAATTTCTGTAGCTGCATGATTAAACAATTGGCAGGCTTCAAAAATCGCGCTGTCGCTTTCTCTGCAAACCACGCTGATGGCTCCCTGCGCCGGGGCGGGCAGCATCCAGTCAAGTTCTATTGCATTGTGCGGACGAAGGCCAAGACGTTCTAAACCTGCTGCCGCAAATATGGCTCCGCTCCAGTTGCTGTCTTTCACTTTTTGCAGCCGTGTATTCACATTTCCCCGCAGGTTTTCAATTGTATGATGGGGAAAACGATTCAGCCATTGCGCTGTCCGGCGGATGCTGCTGGTGGCTATTGTAAGTGATTGTTTGGAGTTTGGAGTTTGGAGTTGGTTATTTCGTTGTTGTCTAAATTCACCTTCTATTCCCAATTCACTCCTCACCGTTTCTAACTCACACATCCTTATTACCAATAAATCTTTGTAAGATGCTCTTTCTAAAACTGCTGATTGAATGATGCCCTGGGGAAGTTGTGTCGGCACGTCTTTGAGGCTGTGTACGGCAATGTCTATTTTATTGTTGAGGAGGGCAATATCGAGGCTTCGGGTAAAAATGCCCTGAACACCTATTTCGTAGAGCGGTGTTTTCAGGTCAATGTCGCCTTCACTTTTAATAAAGACCAATTCGCTTTCATACCCATTTTGCGACAGCAGATCTTTTACTTTATTCGCTTGCCAAACGGCCAGTTGACTTTCCCGGGTGCCTATTCTCACTACATTTTGGCTCATGGTCTTAGTTGCTGTCTGTAGTGATGAAATCGTTAATGGCCTCAATATAATTGCATCCCGGCTGATGCTGGCGGCGCATTTTCAGAGCCATGTTTTTAACAGCTTTTTGAATAGCAGACTCGTCATCTGTTTTAGCGGTGCCACAGGTGTAATGATTGTATAAAGATTGATAAAGTTCGCAGTTTTGCATGTCCTGAAGTTTCTGTTTGACCGCTTTGATGTAAGGGACATTTTTGCGCATATCGCTCCACTCCTTAAACTCTGCAATATGGTCTGCAATAATCGCTTTGGCTTTCGGTATTTCGCCCATTCGCTTTTGCAGCGTTTCATCTTTCAGTTTGGATAATTCATCCACGTTTACCAGTGTCACATTTGGCAACAGGGCAGCCGTTTCTTCCACATTATTAGGAACAGATAAATCAATGATCAGCTTTTTTTCTTTGCCTCGTAAATGACTGGTAAAAATGGTGGGGGTACTGCTGTTAGTAGCCACTAAAATAATGTCTGCATCATCAATCAGGTGCGGCAGATCATTGACACACGCACATGCAAGACCCATCTCTGCCGCCAGTTCCGCGGCTTTTTCATGTGTGCGGTTAACAAGCGTAATCATTTTTGCACCCGCATAATCCACCAGGTTTTTACAGGTGTTTCGGCCTATTTTCCCTGTGCCGATTAACAGAATATTTTTCTGAGAAATATTGCACACAGTATTTTTTATGTATTGTACTGCGGCAAATGAAACAGACACTGTGCCGCAACTCAGCACCGTTTGGTTTTTGATCAGTTTGGTTGATTGAATGACACTATTGGTCAACCTTTCAAGAAAAGAGCCGACAAAGCCATGCTTTTTAGCAAATTTTACCGCCAGTTTCAACTGACCAATAATTTCATAATCACCTAAAATCTGCGATTCCAGGCCCGAACCAACTTCAAAAAGGTGTTGAATTGCATCAAGACCTTTTTTCACATAGCACAGCTCTAAAAATATTTCTTTAGTACCTGTTGTTTGTGAACAAAGGAGATTGATAAGAGCAGAAGGGTCTTCGGCAAAGCCGAAAATTTCAGTACGGTTACAGGTTGAAAGAATGAATAATTCTGAAACAAATAAAGAAGGGGCGGCAGATAAAATTTGTTGATATTGGTTGTGATTGATTGCAAATAAACCTCTTGTAGAAGCATCGGTTTTCTTATAATTAATACCTGCTACATAAAATTCTGATATATTAGTCTGCTTATCTTCTCTCATTTATCGGGGTAAAATGAATAAGCAGCAAAGTTAATAGCGGGAAATTCAATGTTAGAATCCCGCTGTCATAAGTCTGTCATAAAAGCAATCAGACTGTTATTTTCAGGGAAGAAAAAAATTTAATGCAAAAAGGGATAAGAATTTTTTTAAAAATGCTAACAAGTGTTAGTTTTTTGAGAAATTTTTACTTTCTTTGCACCAGCATTTTAAATAAATGCTGTTAACGATTTTTTGATTTGTTTGCCTTTTACGATTACTGGTTTTTGCTGTATGATTATTTTAACCTTCATTGATTGCTTAATGAGAAATTGAAAGATTAGAACTAAACGATTAAGAGGCTGTCCGTTAATGGTCAGCCTCTTTTTTTATTTTCTTCACAACAACAGTTCTTCCAAAAAGCACAAACCAAATTTTATTGTTTACCAAAACATTTGATGGCTTACTGTTTTTATGACAAAACGGTAAGCGGTTAACAATATCTCCCCTTAAACCTTTTCTCTTAATCTTTATCTTACGGATTCTTTATTGGTTCAATAAAATATCCTGATGCAGTTTTCAAAATCGTTGTTGTGGGTGGTGTTTGCCATTGGTTGTTCATTGCCTGCCATGGCTCAGACCATCAAGGGTGTGGTGGCCGATTCCAGCCTGAAACAATCAATGAAAGATGCCTCGGTGTCTTTGCTTGACCCTACTGATTCTACGGTTGAGCAATTCGCACTAGCCGGACAAGACGGTAGTTTTGAACTAAAAAAAATAAGCCCCGGCAATTATCTGTTGCAGATCATGTTCGTCAATTACAAGCCATTTTACAAAACCATTTCTGTCAGCAATGCAAGTACGGTTAATGTGGGTGTTGTCTATTTGCAACCCGGTTCAGCCAACCTGCAGGAGGTAGTGGTTTCGCAGGCTCCCGTCACCATTAAAAATGATACGGTAGAGTTCAATGCTTCCAGTTTTAAAACAAAACCAAATGCTGTGGCTGAGGATCTGCTAAAGAAACTGCCGGGTATGGAAGTGGGTGCAGACGGCACCGTAAAAGCGCAGGGCGAACAGGTGAAACGGATATTGGTAGATGGCAAGCGATTCTTTGGTGATGATCCACAAATGGCGACCAAAAACCTGCCGCCTGATGTCATAGACAAAATACAGGTATTCGACGACCTGAGCGACCAAAGCAAGTTTACAGGTTTTGATGACGGCAACCGGGTCAAGACTATCAACATTACCACTAGAAAAGACAAGCGGAAAGGTTATTTTGGCAAAGCCGCAGCAGGCGCAGGCACCAATGATAAATACGATGCCATGCTGAACCTTCACCGGTTTAACAACACCAACCAATTCTCTCTGCTTGGCCAGGCGAACGATGTGAACAAACAAAACTTTTCTAACCAGGACATATTGGGCGGAGGCGGTGGCCGCGGAGGCAGGGGAGGAGGTGGAAACAGCGGCCAGGCTGGCAGTGGCATCACCACAACTTACAGCGGTGGAGGCAACATTCGCACCGATTGGAAAAACAATTCCACTTTGTCTGGAAGCTATTTTTACAACCAGCAAAAAACATCTACCATACAAAACAGTGTGACTCAAAACATTATTAAAGCAGACTCAAGCACCTTCAACAACCAGGATGAAAATGATTTGAAACACAACTACAACCACCGAATCAACCTGAACCTGGAGGAGAATATTGATTCCGCTAACACACTCACATTTCGACCCAATATCAGCTTTCAAAAAACAGATTACACCACAGACCAAAACAGTGATTTAGCCACGCAGCAAAAGCTGGCCATTTACAACAACCAATACCAGTCCGCCCAACAAAACTCAGGCTACAACGGCTCGGCCGATCTGATGCTGAAACACAAATTCAACCACAAATTCAGGACAACTTCTTTGTCGCTAAATGTATCGCGAAACGACAACGATGGTACGCTGGACAATCATTCCATTAACAATTATTTCAGCCCCGTTCACACCGATTCAATTTTGCAAAACATCAACACCGGAACAACCGGTTTTACTGTTAGTCCCACAGTGTCATACACCGAACCGCTGGCTGCTAACCAGATGCTGGAGCTGAACTACAATTTCAACTATACCCGCAACACAGCACAGCGATTTACTTACAACCAGCAGCACATTCTCGACTCGGTTTACAGCAATGATTTTGAAAACACTTACCACTCCAACAGGGTCACGCTCAGTTATCGGTTGCAAAATGAAAAGTACAATTTCAATGCAGGTTTGGGTGTGCAAAATGGCAAACTGAGCAGCGACAACTCCACCAAAAAAACTTCTATTGAAAACGACTATGTCAACCTAACTCCAACAGCTAATTTCACTTACAATTTTACCCGAAGTAACAACCTGAAAGTAAATTACATGGGGCGCACAGGACAGCCGTCGGTTTCGCAGTTGCAACCGGTGACCACCACGAACGATTCCATTAATTTTTCAAAAGGAAATCCTGCATTGCAGCAGCAGTTTACCCATACGCTCAGGGTCATTTATTCCAACTTTGACATGGCGACACAGCGGGTTGTGTTCGCTTCGCTAAATGCCAGTACCATTCTTCACGACATCCAAAATTCAGTGGTCTATTTAAGGGGTGCGGGACTGAAACGTGGTTCGCAAATCACCATGCCAGTCAACCTGAGCGGGACATATAATGTGAACGGTTATTTCAACTATGGCTTTCCATTAAAAAAACCAAAATCGAATCTTAGTTTCATTACCAATGTTTCCTATAACCAAAGCCAGAACCTCGTGGATTCACAAAGCAACTATACCCGCAACACCTCCCTTGGCGAAACGGTGAGTTGGACCACCAACCTGAAGGAAAAGTTTGACATCAATTTTAAATCGGCCACCAACTACAACATAGCTAAGTATTCCCTGCAACCTACGCAAAACGCTAACTACATTACCCAGACATTGTCTGTAGAAGCGACTTGCTACACAGCATCCGGCTGGATGTTTGCCACCCAATTTGATTATACCTACAATGGCAACAGGAATGCAGGATACAACAGCAGTGTGCCGCTGCTAAGCCCCTACATTGCCAAGCAATTATTTAAGAACAAAGCAGGCGAAATAAGACTCTCCGTCTTCGACCTGCTCAACCAAAATACCAGTGTCAGCAGAACCATTAGCAACAACACCATTACAGACACCCGCAGCAATACACTTACCCGCTATGGCCTTTTCACCTTTACTTATAACCTTCGCAACTTTGCCAACAAACGCAATGGCAAAATGCCCGGCTTCATGCGTGGAGCTATGCGGGATTTTCAACAATCTGGAGGTGGGAGTGGGAGGGACTTTTAATTTATATTTTCAGGCGATCATTCATTTGAAGTGATGCACAAAAAAAACTGCCCCAAGTGTGAATGGGGCAGCCTCATTTTTTCCCTGTATGTCCAAAACCCTATAAAAAATTCTGGTATAGGCACTGAGATACTTAATACTTGGTTATGCTGCCCACAAGGGTTAAAAGATTTTGTTAAAGCAGCTTAGTCATCGTCTTACAAGCTTGTGTTGCTAATAAATGAAATGGAGAGAGGAGTAATTGTACGAACGATATCAACAAACCTTTTAGCACCTCGCATCCTTCTTCTTCTTCCCAAGTTTTCCGGAACTAATTGCTTTGTCAATATAACTGATGGCATCAGGAACTTTGCAGGCGGTGTCGCCCATATCTACCATGACAACGCCAATTTTTTTTGCAGTCTTTTTGGCTTTATCGCTCAATGAAGCCACATGACAGCCAGCCGAAATTAAAAAGCCGTTCATGGTAGATTTCACACGGTTTTGGGCTGTGTGAATGTCTTTTTCAATAATAGAAAATAATGTTTCAAGCTGAGGAATATCCAACTGTACATCCAGCTTTATAGCCACCAGGCTCGACAATGTAGCCCAGCCTGAAGAAGCGATATTTTCTTTGGGAGATTTGATCCATTCCAGCGCAAGCTCCCAGCCGTGGCTGCTTTCGGCGGCTATCCAGGCAACCGTATATTGGCTGATCATGTGCCAGTCGGCCTGCTTTGCCCAGGTGTTCAGATCTTTCTTTGTCATTTTTGTTTCATCGGCAATTAGTCCCGCCAGGTACATGGCATCTGCATTGCCCGTCTCAAACAATTCGAGTGAGAGCGTGTAGTCTTTTTTTACTTTTTTCTGAATGATTTTTAAGTCAGCGACCTTCACGCCAAACAAGGGTTCTTTAGCTCCGTGCCGCAAGAAAGTTTTTTTGGTTTGCTCAGTACCCAGTTGGGCTAACTGCTGCATGACTTCGTCCTTTGTCATTTTCTGAAAGTTTGAGTTTCAAATTTACTGTTTAAACCGTTTCTCGTTTCTTGTTTCTTGTTTAAATCATTTCTTGTTTTCTTTGATTCATTTTCTTGCAACCCTTTTCGCTGTTATCGGCTCCCTGATTTCTTTTACCTATTTCCTATTCAATGATTTTCCGATGCCTGATTCCTGTTTTCAGATTCCTGCTTTCTGTTTTATTTTTCAATCATAAAATTTACTTTTGCCCCAAAACAAAAAATCAATGACAACCATGTTACGAAGAACTCTTTTTTTATTTTGTTCCTCTTTGTTTGCAATGGCAGCATTTGCGCAAAAAAACAAACAAACCCCTGCTCCCAAAACAAATCAACAGCCAATAGCTGTTGCGCAGCCGCCTCAGTTGCCGCCAACTAATTTTGCTTATAAAAAACTCAACCCCTTTTTGCAGTATGCTTTTGTGATCAATAAACCCACTTCGCCCAAACCACAGGAGGGCGATCAGGTAATGGTGAACATGCAATCGGCCTGCAACAACAGGCTCATGTATAGTACAACAATTGCATTCAAAGGCAAGCCTGCAACCTATGGAGTGGCCAAGCCTGCTTTCAAGGGCGACCTGATTGAAGCTATTATGCTGATGACACCTGGCGATAGTATTGTTTGCCTGGTGGATGCAGATGCGATTTATAAAAACTCAAAAACCAAAAGACCTGATTTTATAAAAGCAGGAGATAAACTCCAATACTTCATCAGGCTTGTTTCCATTAAGCCAAAGGCAGAGGTGCAGAAAGAGCAACAGGCGGCTTTTCAAAAACAAATGAATGAGCAGATGGCTAAGCAAAAAGCAGCAGCAGCCAAACAGATGATTGAAGACGACAAAGCCCTGAAAACCTACTTTACCAAACACTCCGTATCGCCTACAAAAACATCATCGGGTATGTATTACACGGTCAAGGAAGAAGGCAGCGGCGACAAGGCTGTGGCGGGTGACAGCGTGGTCATGAATTACACCGGAACTTTGCTCGACGGCACAAAGTTCGACAGCAATGAAGACACTGCATTTCACCACGTTTCACCATTCAACTTTGTTCTTGGCCGGGGCATGGTCATCAAAGGTTGGGATGAAGGTGTTGCATTGCTGAAAGCCGGTTCCAAAGCCACTTTCTACATTCCTTCGCCTATGGCCTATGGTGCACAGGCACGTCCGGGTGGCGGGGCAAATCCTAAAGGGATTCCTGCCAATTCAATATTGGTGTTTGACGTTCAGCTTGTAAGTGCCAAACATCCTGCACCACCGGCTCCGGCAATGATTTTACCTAATAAAGATTCAGTAAAAATGATTCCGGCAATGCCTGCACCTGCTGTTGTTTTGCCAGGAAAAGATTCTGTTATGAAAGTTGCTCCACAGCCAGCTATGGAAAAGAAGAATTAAACAGTAAATGATTTGATAAGAGGCTGTCCCAAAAGGTCAGCCTCTTTCTTTATTATTCGGGTCCCTGTCGGAGACTTACTATCGTTTAAACTATTCTCAGTGCCTACTTTATAATTTTAGGAGCTTTTGATACAGCCTCTTTTTTATGTTTGCTCCGGAGCCGTGGGAAAAGGAGTAAATGTGGAATAAGATGCCATGAAAAGATGTGGTACAAGGGAGTGACACAACAAAAGATGAATAAAGAACCAATGTTTGTTCACAAAAAACTTAAATGAATAACATTGTCTTGAAGGCTATATTCTTTGTTTCTTTGCGTAAATTTTCCCTTCCACAATGAAAACAATTATCGAGGTTCAAAACCTTGTGAAAAAGTATGGCGATTTTACGGCAGTAAAAGGAATCAGCTTCAGTGTGAGCGAAGGCGAAATATTTGGATTGCTCGGCCCAAATGGGGCAGGCAAAAGCACGACACTTGAAATTATTGAAACCCTTCGGGAAAAAACATCGGGCAAAGTCTTTGTGGACGGGCTCGACCTTGACAACAGTCCCAACGACATAAAAAAGATCATTGGCGTGCAATTGCAAACATCGGGCTATTATCCCGGTCTCAACCTGACAGAGTTGCTCAAATTGTTTGGCGGGTTGTACAACCGACATGTGGATGTAAAGGAGTTTCTCGACATGGTGAACCTGGCCGACAAAGCCAAAGCAAAATACAAAGAATTGAGCGGCGGGCAGAAGCAACGGTTTTCAATCGCTACAACATTGATTAATCAACCTAAGATCATTTTCCTTGATGAACCCACAACAGGACTTGATCCGCAGGCACGGCGAAACCTGTGGGACCTGATCAGGGACATTCAGAGCAAAGGCACAACCGTTATCATTACCACACACTACATGGACGAGGCCGAGGTGTTGTGCAACCGTGTAGCCATCATTGACAGTGGCGAAATCATTGCCATCAATTCTCCTGATAAAATGATAGATGACCTGGTCGCTACAGGTTTTGAAAGAAAAAAAGAAGTTAAAGCTGCCACACTTGAAGATGTTTTCATTAATCTTACAGGAAAATCCCTGCGGGACGAATAAATAAACCATTAATCATTAATTTAAAACATGAAAAGACTTTTTTTAGTACCATCAGTTTTGTTGCTGGCTGTTGCCGTGAATGCACAAAAGAAGCCAGTTAAAACATTGAAGCCGGCTGTAAAATCCATGGCTGCATCTTCTTCGCCTGAAGCGCTGAAAACCAGCAACGATAGCGTTAGTTATGCGTTTGGCATTTCGCTTGGCAATTACATGAAGAGCCAGAACATTACAAGTGTCAACTTCAAGCTAATGAACCAGGCCATTGAAAACACACTGCAAGGCAAGCCCTGCCTGATAGATCCTAACCAGGCCAACCAGATCATGGGCAAACTGGCCGAAAACAAAACCAAGCAAACAGCGGGTGTTGAAAAAGAAAAAGGCAGGAAGTTTTTAGAGGAAAATAAAAAACGTGCAGGTGTGACCACCACTGCCAGCGGGTTGCAATACGAAATCCTGAAAAAAGGCGATGGCCCCATTCCTCAAAAAACAGATACTGTGACTGCACACTATGCAGGCTCTTTGCTGGATGGAAAAGAGTTTGACAACTCATACAAACGTGGTCAGCCGCTCAACATTCCTGTGGCAGGCGTGATACCCGGCTGGACAGAGGCGCTGCAATTGATGCCCGTAGGCAGCAAGTGGAAGCTGTACATCCCTTCAACCATTGGCTATGGCGATTATGGTGCAGGTCAGGACATTCCCGGTGGAGCTACACTTGTATTTGAAGTAGAACTGTTGGGCATTGGCAGCAAAGCTGAAGAGAAGAAATAATATTGAAAAGTAAAAAGTAAAAAGGCAAAACCCAAAAGTTTACAATTTACTTTTAGGTTTTGCCTTATGTTTTTTGCCCTAATTAAAAATAAGAAAAATGCCTGACCAAACTATTGACCCACGCTACCCTATCGGGAAATATGAAGCCCAGCCATTTAGCGACAACCTGAAAGCAGAGAGAATAAGAGACATTAAATTTCTGCCCAACGACCTGGAAGTTGCCATTCAAAACCTTGACAAAGATCAGTTGGATACCCCCTACCGCGAAGGTGGCTGGACAGTTCAGCAACTGGTTCATCACATGGCCGACAGCCACATGAACGCCTACATCCGTTTCAAATGGGGACTGACAGAGCAAACGCCAACAATCAAAACATACAACGAAAGAGACTGGGCGAATCTGGAAGATGTTTTCACCGTTCCGGTCAATGTATCGGTCACACTACTTCATGCGCTGCACCGCCGATGGGAAGCCCTTCTGCACAGTATTACAGAGCAACAGTTTAACAACGTAAAAATTTTTCACCCCGAAAAACAAATCGAAATGTCGTTGTGGGATTTGCTGGGCATTTACTCATGGCATTGCAGGCACCACGTTGCACACATAAGTACGTTGAAAAAGCAAAAGGGGTGGTGAGTAACTAATAATTACTCAAAGCCCGGTAATGGACCAATGTGGCAAATCATGTGGCACTTTATGAAAGACTTTATAAGTTTTGCCCACCGTAATCAGGTCTTCAAACGACGCAATTTTTTGCATTGTTCCGTTGGCTAGCTTTACCTCTTTCGTCACATAGTCGGTCAACGTCATGTCAATGGCCAAACCACTAATATGATTTGATGTTAGCGAAGGCTCTTTTACAACCTTGTACGCACTTACCATTTCTTTTGCTGCGCCAACAGACTTTCCCAGGCTCCCATGCACCCATTCGATATCCACCCCGGCCATCGGAGGAACAGATGCCGGATTCAGCCCCATGGCTATTTTAAAACTAAAGTGCATTAGGTAGGCTCTTTGCGGCGGTCGCAGGGTGGCTACTTATTTTTACTTTCACTTTGGCATCTTGCAGCGCAGCGATGAATTGCTGAACACATTCTTTAAAAGGCGAGTTCAATGTATCTAATGTATTTGTTCCGGGAAATCTCTTCACCCATATTTTTCCGCTTAGTTCGGCCATTTTGTTAGTTTTTTTGAAGTGAAATTTAATTATGGAACAGTAAAATAAGTTATTTTAATGGATGTCTAATAATTGTTGCATCAAAATTCTTTTTAAAAGCAGCCCACTACCGTCCATATGATTTTTTCAGCTATTAGAGAAGCCTAGGTGACTGTTCGCCAAGGGTTAGAGGGAAATATTTCTAGATGGAAATGCTAGCTCCCACCGCCGCCCTTCTCTCAATCTATTTTTCCTTTAAAATTCACCTCACCCTATATTTGCCGCATCGAAACAAGCAAACCAATTCTTGAAAACAATCAGTTTTACAGTCACCAACGACCTTACTTACGATCAGCGTATGCAACGTGTCTGCACCACGGTTGCCAATGCGGGTTATAAGGTGGTTCTAATTGGCAGGAAACTTAAAAACTCAAGCCCTTTATCTCAACAGATTTATGAGCAAAAAAGGTTGAAGTGTTTTTTTGCCAAAGGGAAAATGTTTTATGTAGAGTATAATTTCCGGTTGTTTTTTTATCTCCTTTTTACAAAAACAGATTGCTACTGCGCCATAGATTTAGACACTATTTTGCCCAATTATTTTGCTTCTCTTTTTAGGAGGAAAAAAAGAGCGTACGATGCCCATGAACTATTTACCGAACAAAAAGAGATAGTAACAAGACCCGTCATTAAAAAAGCATGGATGGCGGTGGAAAGCTTTGCTGTGCCACGCTTTCAGCATGGGTATACTGTTAACAGCTTCATTGCAGATGAACTGCAAAAAAGGTATGGTGTACATTATGGCATTGTGCGGAACCTGCCAAAACTAAACCGCGAAACATTGCCTGTTCCAGACAGCAACGACCCCTTCATCATCTACCAGGGAGCGGTGAACGAAGGAAGGAGTTTTGAAACGCTCATTCCCGCTATGAAAACGGTGAATGCGAGGCTTGTCATTTGTGGCAGCGGCAATTTTATGGAACAAGTGAAAAAGTTGATTCAACAATACGGTGTAGAAAATAAAGTGGAACTAAAAGGTATGGTGAAGCCGGATGAACTACGGAAAATAACCCCACAGGCCACGATCGCCGTCATGCTGTTTGAGAACACCGGGCTGAACCAATACCAATCGCTTGCCAACCGTTTTTTTGACTACATCATGGCAGGTGTGCCGCAGGTTTGTGTTGCCTATCCCCAGTACAAAGCCATCAACGATCAATATCAAATCGCTTCACTGATCAGCGATACAGAAACCACTACCATAGCAAATGCCTTAAACAATTTACTGGCCGACCGTGTTTATTATAATTCGCTTCATCAAAACTGCCTGTTGGCAAGAGAAACATTGAACTGGGAAAACGAAGAACAGGTGCTGATTAATTTTTACAGGCAGTTGTTTAATTGAGGTCTCGAAACACAAAAGTAATCTTGGAAAAACACCTACATATCATTTGCCTCAATGTGCCTTATCCTGCTGATTATGGAGGCGTGTTTGATCTGTTTTATAAATTGCCTGCCTTGCAAAAACAAGGTGTCCGAATTCATCTTCACTGCTTTGATTATGGCCGTGGTGAGCAGCCTGAGCTAAACAATTTTTGCGAAAGCGTTCACTACTATAAAAGGCAAACCGGGGTGGGGGCTTTCTCTCTCAAATATCCATACATTGTCAGCAGCCGTATCAATAAAGATTTGCTGCAAACCCTTGCCCAGGACGATTATCCGATCTTTATGGAAGGTGTTCACTGCACATATCCGCTGCACGATCAGCGGTTCAAAAACCGGAAATTTTTTGTGCGCCTTCACAATGTGGAATACATTTATTACAGGCATCTGAGCGCAAACACTTCTTCTTTTTTTAAGAAAATTTACTTCACTTTTGAAAGTGGTTTACTTAAAAAATATGAGCAGTCCATTGTGACCCGTGCCACTTTTTGGGGTGTCATAGAAAAGGACGATGAAGCCTACCGAAAGCTGGGTTGCAAAAACATAGATTTCCTTCCGCTTTATCTACCAGACTGGGATGTGAAAGGAAAAGAAGGAGCAGGTATTTTTTGCCTTTACCAAGGCGACCTGAGTGTGGGTGAAAATGAAAAGGCAGCCAAATGGCTGATAGAAGAAGTGTTTTCAAACATTGATATCAGCCTTGTGATTGCAGGAAAAAATCCTTCAAAACATTTGCTTGATATGGTGAAAGATAAGGCAACCATCTGCCTTATAGCGAATCCCGACAACCAGGAAATGCAGGACCTGATTGAGAAGGCACACATCAACATCATTCCTTCGTTTAATGATACCGGCATCAAAATAAAGTTGATCAATGCACTGTACAATGGAAGGCATTGCCTGGTAAACGAAGCAACCATTGATGGGACAGGGCTGGAAGATCTTTGTTATATGGCCAATGATGCTGCGGATTTTAGCCATTCTATCACTGAACTTTACAAGCAACCCTTTCTGCACGAAGATGTGGAGTTGCGGCAAAATGTTCTGGGCAAAATGTTCAGCAACGAACGCAATGCCAAACAGATGGTCAAATGGATCTGGGGTGAATAATTTTGTGCTGATGTGTAAGGTGTTAAATGTAAAGTGTTTTGTGTTAGGTGTGAAGAATGATGTATGCAATTGAGGTGATTTTTTCACTCAATTTTCAACATGGGCATTAGCTTCTTATTCATCTACAGTTGTGACATCAGAATTCCGATATTTTTGGTGACTCACTTGTACTATTGTTTTTTTAGTCTTTCCACTATTTGCCCCTTTAAATTTTTCGGTTAAAAATTTCTAATTCTAAATTTTTAATTCCTAATTTTCTATACCTTGCATTCAAATGAAACAACAAACTCAAAATAATTCATGGTGGCGTACAGTTCAATTCCGCAAGGGGTTCTGCTGGTAGCTGCTGTTATTTTGAATGTCAAAATATCCGAATAGCCCGCTGAATCTCAGCGGGTTTTTTTATACCCGTTTTTTTATAATAAAGTCGATAGGAAATGAAGTACAAGTTTAAAACAAACCTAAGGAAAACACTCAGCGACACACACACGCCGGTGGAGTTGTACCTGAAACTGCGGGATAAATTTCAACATTGCTTCCTGCTTGAAAGCTCGGATTACAAAAGCAAAGAAAATAGCTACTCTTACATTTGCCTATATCCAATAGCATCTTTTGTCGTTGGTAGGACAGAGACCAGGATACTTTATCCGGATGGAAAGGTTTTGACAAAAATGACTGCCGACATAACCGTCGCTGATGAGTTGAACGGGTTTTCAAACTCTTTTCAATCGGATAAAATGGATGTTGGCTTTATGACCAATGGGCTGTTTGGCTACACGTCCTACGATGCTGTTCCATTGTTTGAAGACATCAGCTTTACCAATCAGTCATTCGATCTGCCTTTGATTCAGTATCACCTCTTCCGCCACATCATTGTCTTCAATCACTTCAACAACGAACTCTACCTCTTGGAACATTTGCAGGAAGGCGAAACTTCAGAGATTCAACAGATACACGACCTCATTTCCAACCGTGCAGTCACCTTGTTTAAGTTTTTTACAAATGGTCATGAGTCATCCAATTTTCTGGATAGTGACTTCCTTAAGAAGATTGAAACAGGCATCAAACACTGCTTCCTGGGCGATGTATTTCAAGTGGTATTATCAAGAAAATTTCATCAATCGTTTCGTGGCGATGAGTTCAATGTTTATCGGGCTTTGCGGTCTGTCAATCCTTCCCCTTACTTGTTTTATTTCGACTATGGTGACTTCAAGATCTTTGGCTCTTCACCTGAAGCGCAGTTGACGATTTCAAATCAAAAAGCGGTCATCAACCCGATTGCAGGCACTTTCAGGCGAAGTGGTAATGCAAAAGAAGATGAGCAATTAGCTATTGCGCTAAGCAATGATCCAAAAGAAAATGCAGAACACATTATGCTGGTTGACCTTGCCCGGAACGACCTCAGCAGAAATAGCAAACAGGTAACTGTCGAAAGCTTTAAGCAGGTAGAATACTATTCTCATGTCATTCATTTAGTGTCTAAAGTGGGTGCTTTACTAGAGCCGGATTATAATCCAATGAAAATACTGGGCAGTACATATCCTGCGGGAACTTTGTCTGGTGCTCCCAAACACAAAGCCATGCAGATCATTGACGAGAACGAACATGAAAGCCGTGGTTTCTACGGGGGTGCAGTGGGCATCATCGGGCTGGATGGATCATTTAACCATGCTATTTTTATCCGTTCTTTTCTAAGCAGAAACAACACACTGACCTATCAGGCGGGTTGCGGAATCGTTGCCAAATCTGTCCCTGAAAGTGAGCTGCAGGAAGTAAATAATAAATTATCCGCTTTGCGAAAAGCCATTGATTTAGCAAAACAATTATAGCAAATGAAAATACTCGTTATAGACAATTACGACTCGTTTGTGTTCAACCTTGTTCACATGCTTTACAGCCTTGGCGTAAACGAAATTGATGTGGTTAAAAATGACCACGTTGATTTGAGCACGATAGGAAATTATGACAAAATACTATTGTCGCCAGGCCCTGGAGTTCCCAAAGATGCAGGGCTAATGCCTGAAGTTATCAGGCAGATGTATTCAGAAAAAAGCATACTGGGTGTGTGTTTGGGCCACCAGGCACTTGCGGAAAGTTTTGGAGGAACACTTGTAAACCTGGAAGAACCTTTGCATGGGGTTGCTTCCTCCATTTCATTTCTTGAAGAAGATTACCTGTTTCAAAATACACCTAAGCAGTTCAATATTGGCCACTATCATTCCTGGGTTGTTAAGGGTGATGATTTGCCTGGATCACTTGAAGTGATTGCTAAGGATGAACAGGGTAATATTATGGCTCTCCGGCACCGCCTGCACGACATACGTGGTGTGCAGTTTCACCCCGAATCTGTGCTGACGGAGTTTGGCAAAACGATCATTGAAAACTGGATAAAACATTGAGCGGGTTTAGAGTTTAGGGTTTAGTGTTTAGAGCGAAATGAAATGTTTCATTGATTGACATTTAATTGCGAATTTTAAAATAAGACTTCGATATGAAAGCCATTTTAGAACATTTGTTTCAACACAAAACTTTGTCGAAAGACGAAGCAAAGGAAATACTAACAGATATTGCCTCTGGCAGACACAACCATAGCCAGATCGCTTCATTCCTTACCGCATTCATAATGCGAAATATTTCGCTGGAAGAACTGCGTGGTTTCAGGGAGGGATTGCTGGGGCTTTGTCACAAAATTGATGTCAGTAGTTATAAAGCGATGGATGTTTGTGGCACGGGAGGTGATGGAAAAAATACCTTCAATATATCGACACTCACTGCGTTTGTTTTGGCGGGAACAGGTATCCCTGTTGTCAAACATGGTAATTATGGCGTATCGTCCGTGTCCGGATCATCGAATGTATTGGAGCATCTGGGAGTTCGGTTTCAAACAGATGAGAGACTCATCGCAGCGCAAATTAGTGAGGCAGGAATTTGTTTTTTGCATGCGCCTTTGTTTCACCCTGCTATGCGGCATGTAGCTCCGGTACGCAAAGATTTGGGGGTAAAAACGTTCTTCAATATGTTAGGACCGCTTGTTAATCCTGCTCAACCAAAGGTGCAGATGGTTGGCGTATTCAGTATGGAATTGGCGAGGATGTACCAATATTTGTTCCAGGAAGAAGATGTGCATTACACCATCATTCATGCGCTTGACGGCTTCGATGAAATTACCCTGACTGCAGATTGCAAGATCATTACCACCAACGGTGAACGCATTGTTAACGCAAGTCATTTTGGTTTTGACAAAGTTGCTTATGAAGATCTGCATGGTGGTGACACAGTGCAGGAAGCTGCGGATATTTTCATGAAGATCATTAGCGGAAATGGAACTGCTTCGCAAAATAATGTGGTGCTGGCAAATGCAGCAATGGCGATTCAAACTTATTATCCATCGCTGCAACTGGCAACGGCTATTAACCTGGCAAAGCATTCTTTGTTTGAACTGAAAGCAAAAGAATCTTTCAACATTTTGAAAGCAATCCAATGAGCATATTAGACACCATCAGGCAGCATAAACTGATAGAGATAGCAGAGCGGAAGTTGCAATCGCCTGTGACTCAATTGGAGCAAGGTCTGTACTTCAAAAGGCAATGTATTTCGCTGAAAGCGGCTGTAGAGAATCCTGCTAAAAATGGCATCGTTGCAGAGTTTAAGCGAAGGTCTCCATCTAAAGGCGATATCAATCAAAACGCAGATGCTGCCGCGGTGACATCGGGCTATTTGAAAGCTGGCGCATCAGCTTTGTCTGTGTTAACTGATAGTCATTTTTTTGGTGCTAAAGAAGATGATTTTGCTGTGGCGAGAGTAGCCAATAATTGCGCAATATTGCGGAAAGATTTTGTGCTGGATGAGTACCAGATTGTTGAAGCAAAATCCATGGGTGCGGATGCCATCTTGCTGATTGCAAAAATGTTGTCGGTCACAGAAGTAAACAAGCTAACAACCATAGCCCATCAATTAGGTATGGAAGTTTTGCTGGAAACACATACAGAAGCCGAGGTGCTGCAAAACATAGATACTCTTGCCGATATAGTTGGTATCAACAACCGTAACCTAAACACGTTTGATGTAGATATTAAAAATAGTATTCGCCTGGCGGAAATGTTGCCAAAGCACATTTGCAAAATAGCCGAAAGCGGCATTGAGTCTGCTGATACAATCCGTACATTAAGGCAACAGGGATTCAATGGATTTTTGATAGGCGAATATTTTATGCGGCGCACTAATCCCGCTGAGCAATGCAGTAAACTCATTCAACAACT
>JAYTGA010000244.1:0-6471 GCA_043733905.1 Segetibacter sp. | reverse complement strand
TGCTACCAATGCAAAAGATATAACACCGCAACTGGCACTTCAAAAGTACAAAGACCTCTATAAAATAGAACAAAGCTTCCGCAGCTTTAAAAGTTACTTTGAAACCAGGCCCATGTTTCACTGGACAGATACCAGGATAGAAGGACACATCGTGCTATGCTACATATCCTTTTGCCTGCTTGCTTTTCTGCAAAACAAATGCAGCTACAGTGAGCAGACGATACGCAGATTACTAAGCCGGATGGAGCTTTCAAAAATAGTACAGGATGGTGAAGTGCTATGGCTTAGATCAGCCACAAGCGAACAATCGGAACATTTATTAAAAACCATTCATTTAAAACAATTGCCTACTGCAATAAGCGATGCCACGATAACAAATCACCTGCCCTACAATTTGTAGGGGGAAAATCAAAAATGACAATGACTGATAATCAATAACTTAACTTAAAAACGTGTCAAACTCAAGAAGAACTAATGTTCGTCCACAAAAAGATTAATTAATGACATTGTCTTGCCAGTATATTTGCTTTGAGTAAGCTCTCATTAAAATGACCCGGCCAGACTATTTTCTTAAAACAATTAGAAAATGATTTTGAACATAAGCTTTCATCTACTATTGCAACGATGTGTCAATTGCTGTAGGCAATACCTTTTTAATTTCCTTTTTTATCTCTTTCTGCTTCAATCCCACAGCCAGTGAATCAAACAAAGGCTTGAGCAAATCCGGATGTTTCTGGTAGTAAGTAAAGCTGTTGTAAAACTGCTTCCTATCGGTTTGGTGAAGGGCAAATACTTGGGAGTATAAGTTACTTCGCTTTTGTTTCAGGTTGATGGATGAGTCCTTCATCACATAGTTGTTGATAAATTCATCCACCTGCATGATGTCTTTCACTGCTGCATACATTTTATCAGGGGGCAAAATTCCACGGGGAACGGGGGAAGAACAGGCCATGAACAATGACAATAGCAAAACAGTTATCCTAATCCTCATTTCAAATCCTGTTGATACTTAGTCGTGTTGGCTACGTCCAGTTTCCCCAATACATCTACTGCTTTGGTTTTGTCTTGCTGCGGCAGTTTTTTAAATGCACGGATCAACTCCTGGTTTTTTCCAAGCATAAAAAACTGTATGATCATTGAATTGGGATTTTCCTGGTTTACACCTTGCAACTGGTTAAGGGCAGCCAGCATTTGTGCCCTTGCATCAGCCTCGTTTTCATACATGTGATCAAGGCCATCGCGATAGTACTTATAGATCACATCGTGTATGAGGTTGAACCGCGTATTCAAAAAATTTTCAGCCAGCCAATACCTGTTTCTTGAACCATCAAAAGCTTTCCAACCGTTAATGTCTTTGCTTTCGGGGGCATTGTTGACAATATTATTTGCTTTCTGAAAAAAGGCATCGCCGCCTTTTGGCGAAAATGAATCATAGTCCATGCCCAGGATGATGTTGATGTAGTATGCAAACGTAGCCGTGAGGTTGCTAGCCAATGCATCGGAGCCTTGCACACGATTTTCATTGAACTCTACCGGCTGATATTCCACATACCTGAAGGTTACATCCGCATCCATAAAATTAACAAGGGCAGTAGCGTAAGATGAGTTGTAAACGGGTCGTGCAGCCTGAATGGTCATACTTGCCTTGTAAACATTTGTTTCCACCACACTTTCTATGTTTAATAAAAAATTGCATTCAATCCGCTCGTTTGGTTGATATGTCTCGCCAGTCCATTTCCGGTTATTGATAAAGTTGGTAAGCTGCGTTTGCAAAGTGGTAAATATTTTCTTATCAACCGTTGTTGGTACTCTTGTGGCTATCACAGTTACTTTAGATAGAAACTCTTGTGCAAAAATATTTGTACTGAAAAATGACAACACGGTCATTAACAATATGAACAAGTTTTTTTTCATCATAATGTGTTTATTTTCTTATAATTTTTTACAGGCAAAACAGGTATTGTCAGCTCAACTTTTTAATGATGATGTTGACAATATCTTTTGCTACTTCCTGTTTAGTTTTTGCTTCAAAATCTGTTCTGCCATTTTTATCAAAAATGCTTATTTTATTGGTGTCTTTTCCAAAACCTGCATCTTTATCTCTCAATGTATTCAACACAATCATGTCGGCATTTTTACTGTGCAGCTTTTTAATGGCATTGACCGTTTCATTTTCTGTTTCCAATGCAAAACCAATCAGCAATTGTTGTTCATTCTTTATGCTACCCAGGCTTTTCAAAATGTCTTTAGTTATCTTCAAATTTAATTGAAAATAATCATCACTTTTCTTAATTTTTTCCTCGGCTGTATGTTGCGGAGTATAGTCTGCTACGGCTGCTGCCATGACAGCAATATCGGTTTTGTGAAAATGGCTCATTGCCTCCAGGTACATTTCTTCCGCCGAGGTTATTTTGATCAATTCAATACCTTTATATCGGACTTTTTGGGTTGTTGGGCCGCATACCAGTTTTACGGTTGCACCTTTTACATACATTTCTTCGGCAATAGCAATACCCATCTTTCCGCTTGAATGATTTCCAATGAACCGGACAGGATCAAGAGCTTCATAAGTGGGTCCGGCAGTAACCAGCACTGTCTTTCCTTTTAACTCGTTTGTACGAAAAAAATTCTCTTCCAGGAATGTGATAATGTCAGCAGGTTCTGCCATTCTTCCTTCCCCAAATAAGCCGCTTGCCAATTCGCCAGATGATACTGCAATGACCTTATTTCCAAAGCCGCTGATTGTTTCAATATTTTTCCTGGTTGAAGGATGCCTCCACATGTCCTCGTCCATGGCGGGTGCCACAGCCACAGGGCAGGTACAGGAAAGGTAAGCGGCCATTAGCAGGTTATCACACAGCCCGTTTGCCATTTTGGTAAGTGTATTGCAACTTGCCGGGACAATCATCATTACATCTGCCCAGCGACCCAGCATCACATGGTTTTCCCAGCTATCTTCATCTGCCAGTTGAATGAGAACTTTGTTTTTGCTTAAAGTTGACAAAGTCAAAGGTGTTACAAAGTCTTTAGCAGACGGAGTCATCACCACTTTCACTTCTGCGCCTGCCGTCACCAACAAACGTGTCAGCAAAATTGCTTTGTAAGCTGCAATGCTGCCGCTGATGCCCAACAATATTTTCTTTCCCTTCAACATTAGAAAGCCAACAAAAAACGACAGTTTTTACACTGTCGTTTTTTTAGTTTTTATTATTAAAAATTATTCAAAAAGATCTGCATCATTCTTGCGATAATAAATCTTTCCTTCCATAAATTCATTCGTAGCCAATATAGCCGGATTAGGCATTCTTTCATAAGCCTTTGATATTTCTATCTGCTCTTTATTCTCATGAATTTCTTCAAGGCTGTCTGTATGTGTAGCAAATTCCTCCAGTTTATTGTGCAATTCTTCTTTCATTGCAATATTAATCTGGTTCGATCTTTTTGCAATAATTGCAATTGATTCATACAAATTGCCCGTTTTATCTTTTATTGCGACAAGACTTTTGGTTTCAACCACACTTGCTGTGTTTGAATTATGCTGCCTTCTTACTTTGCTCATTTTTTTTATTTATATGATTTAACGATTGTAATTTATAATTAGCAACATCTTTGCCCAATTTACTTTCAGCAAACCTGTCGGTAAATTCGATACATTCTCCAATTACTTTTTCAAATCTTTCCGTTTGCTTTTCTTCTACACTATTTGTAGCGTAAAGATAATATGATTTAATGACCATTAACTGGTATTCATCAGATTTATAGCTATCAGGATAATTTTCCATCAATGTTTTAAAAGAAATAGCAGCTGCTTTATAAAACCCAAGATTATAATACAGTTCGGCAGCAATATAATCTTTCTCTTCCAGTTTTCTCCTTGATTCATCTATGATAGATGTAGCTTCAGGCACCCGTGCCGACAAGGGATGATTGTTGATAAAAGCCTGCAACTGTCCTATAGTTTTAGAAGTGCTGGTTTGATCAAGTTCCACTTTGGGGGACTGTTTGAAGTAGCAATACGCTCTCATAAAATCTGCTTCTTCTGCCTTGCCACTCGTTGGAAATGTTTCTATAAATGTTTTGAACAGATTCTCAGCACTGGAGTAATCTTTCAGGTAATACTCCGTATAAGCATATTTATAATAAAGGTCTTCAAAATGAGCCGTTCCCTTAAACACAGGGAAAAGGTCTTCAAAAAGAATCTGAGCCTTATCATATTTTTTAAGAGCGTAATAATTCTCCGCAACTTTTAGCTTATACTCGCTATCAGTGCTTTTCAAAGTTTTTGTCAACTTGTTAGAACACGACAAAACGCAAAATGAAAATAAGAATAAAAAACAGATCCTGTACATAGAAGTTTGCAAAATTAGACTTTTGGGGGCAAATTATGAAGTGAAATTTAGAAGAAGCAATAAATTGAGTTAATTATTACCTAATAAGAAACCCTCCACAATGGGAGGGTTTCAGTATTATACAATCCAAATTGAATTCTTATCTTGTTCTTTGAAGATTTGGATGTGGCATTGGAACAGTATTCGGTCCTTCTTCTGTGGTACCAGACAAGTCAACAGTATTGACATCGCCTTGAGAACCGTATTCGAATATAACCCTGTTTCCTCCAATTCCTTTCTTATCTACCAAATATCTAATGATAGCATTTACTCTATCCCAGCTCAGTTGCTGTTCTACTTTGTTCACGGCACCATGACCAGTTACTTTCACTTTGCATGATGGTTGAGCTTTCAGTTTGTCTGCAACAGTATTCAACAAATCCATTGCTTCTTTAGACAATCTAACAGTACCGCCTTTAAATTGAATACTTGGTAAATCAGTGATTTTACAATCGCTACCGCCAGGAACGGTATCATGATGTATATTCTTGCAGCATTCAGGCTCAGGACAGTTACCTACACCATCTTCGTCAACAGGAAAACAGTTTTGCAGAGTGATCAACTCTTTGTCTCTATAATCAGGAACACCGTCTCCATCAGTATCTTTAGACACACCATGTGTATCTACAGGAGCTCCGGGAGGCGTGTTTGGCTCAAGATCAAACTGATCAGTTACACCATCGCCATCAGCATCATCCAACTTTACTTTTGGCAGCTTCATGTGCTTAGGATTGTTCAACTCGCTGTAGGCAAATTCAAGCGGGTTCATCCACCACAATGGTGGTATTCTCTTTTTAGAATTTCCGATGTTTTGATTAACGCTTACAGAAACAAAGCCAACATTATCCCACTCAGCGGTGAAAACAGGATTAACTAAATCACCACTTTGGCGGTACCAGCCATCAACATAGTCATCTCTTGTTTGTATTCTTTTGTATTCGACTCCAAGAGAGGTCATTTTTGCAATGCGGTATTCCATACCAAAACCTGTAGTAAAGCTATGGCGAAGGTTGTATTCTCCAAACTGAGGGCGACGATCATTGGCCAATGAAGTTGTTTCATAATTACCATCAAGCATCTTTCTTAATTGCGCCCTGATGTCTTTTCTTGGCTTACTAACATCAATCGTTTCAAAAGGATAAAGACTATTATCTCCTTTAAAAATATCCAACTTTGTCTTGTAGAAAAATGCCGCATAACCTACCATAGCATAAAGATTAAATCTACCCTGACGATTATGGAACATAATATTATTCAATGAAATTAAGGCTTCGAGCGAAGGTACAATTGCAGTGGTATGATAGTTATGTATATATCCTTTAGGAGAAGCCAAATATCGCATTAATGGATCAGTCGCCCTACCACCAGTATTATTGAAGTTTCGATTAAACTGATAATCAAGTCCAAGCATATTGTAATAACCCAAAGAGCCGCGAAGTGAAACTACATAACCTATAGCTTTTCTTAAAGAAAGTCCACCACCCCAGGCATAAGAACTAATTCCTGAACCTGCACCCTTAATAGCTGCCGGACAGTCTCCATCTACATAAGGGAAGCCGAGAAATACGCCCAACTGCCACATATCTCTTGGTTTAGCAGGAAAATTACTGTTATTATTTAGAAAGTCCTGCTGTTGCGCCAAATCCCGTGGGGAAATGTAAGAGGAATCTAAATAATTATGAGTTCCGCCTAGTTGAGCAGACACTCCTGAAACAAACAATACTATAGCTGTTAGTAGTGTAAATATTTTTCTCATACCCATTTTTTATTAGTCTTTTTTAATAATTCTTTATTTGCAATATCAGACGATCAGGTTAACATTATAACAAAGGAACTAAAAAATCTGAATCAAAAATAAAAAAGTTAAGTTTATTTAAAAATACCCTCCTTTCGAAGGGTATTTTTAAAATATCTATTATTATTTTTTCTTCTTAGATTTATTTATCAGATTTGGGTGAGGAGCTGGAACTGTGTTAGGTCCTTCTTCTTTTGTAGCAGACAGGTCAACTGTATTTACATCGCCCTCTTCACCGTAAGAGAAGATAAATCTATCCTGGCTGATTCCTTGTCTTTCTACTAAATA
>JAYTGA010000243.1:0-13153 GCA_043733905.1 Segetibacter sp. | reverse complement strand
TTAAAAAAACAAACCAAGTTTGTGTAATTCCCTCTCTAAAATTTAAAATTACGGAGCGGTAAAAGAAAAAAGGGTAGTTTTCTTGCAGACACTAAGTAAGGTAAATTTTTAGCAAATCCATTTCTAGAATAATATCGATAGAGTAAATAAGCTGTGAATTTAATAGTTTTCATATTTACCAATAAAGAGCGCAATTTTAATCTATAGATATTAATACAGACCCCCCACCCTTACCTGATCAACGTCACATCTCCCTTATACAAAAACTTTTCGCCGTTGGAGCAAAGCACTTCGAGGTGATAAACATAGACATCCTGCGAGGCGGGCTGTCCTTTGTAGGTGCCGTTCCAGCCTGCGCTTTCGTCGTTGGCATCAAGGCTGGTGCGCTCAAACACAACCTGTCCCCATCGGTTATAGACCCGCATATTTCGGATGCCATTAATGCCTTTTCCCCTGGGATAAAATACATCGTTTGACCCGTCCCCATTGGGAGAAAAAGTGTTGGGGACAAACACATTTCCATTGCCACAAAGCAAATTAATGGTCACCTGGTCTTTGGCAATGCAACCTCCGGCATTGGTCACGGTGGCAGTGTAGGTGGTGGAAACGATGGGGCTTGCCTGCGGCTGCGGACATGTGATGCAACTAAGTCCTGTGGGTGGTGTCCAGTTGTAAGAAATAATGTCAGAAGATCCTGTGGTAGATAGGGTAACAGAACTGCCGGACGACACCGCCAGCACGTCTGCAATGATGTTGAACTGCGGAACAGAATAAACAATGACAGGTATGTAGCCCGTGTCTGTAAAGCAGTTTTTATAATCGCTGCCAACCACCTGGTAGATGGTTGTCGTGTCGGGCCTTGCGGATGGGTTATCTACAGTGGTGCTGCTTAGTCCTGCCGCTGGCGACCAGGTATAATTGTCTGCACCGCTGGCTGATAACAAAATATTTTGCCCCTGGCAAATGGTATCTCTCAGGCTGACGACAATTGAAAAAGGCTGAACAACCGTGATGGTTACAGTGTCCGTGTTTGCGCAGCGAAAATTATCTTTTCCCATGACAATATAAGTGGTTGTAGAGTCTGGTTTTGCTAAAGGCCCTGTGCAGTTTGTGCAACTGAGCGTTGGATCGCTTTGCCAGCTATAAACCTGCCCTCCTGATGGGGTAAGTGTGAGTGATTGTCCACGGCAAATGATAGAGTCGGCACCGGCATTGATAGCAGGCAGAGCATGTACGACAAGTTTATTCAACACTGTATCAGAGCATCCGCTGGAATTGAGTGCAACTGTTTGTATGTTATAAATGCCGGGACTGGAATAAGTTTGAGCAGGCGGTATTTTTATGCCGGATGTATTACCGTTGCCAAATGTCCACTGGTACCGGGTGGCTGATGTGTCTGGCTGTGCCAGTGTCAAAGAAAAACTGACCAGCTGATTGATGCAGACGGATGTATCGGCAGTCACTGTAATGGCGGGGCTTTTGACTACTTTAATCAAGACCGGTGTTGCAGTGTCTTTGCATCCATATTTAGTCATGAGAGACATGTTGATGCTGTATATGCCGGTGCTTGTAAATGTATGTTGTGGGTTCTGAATGACTGATGTGCCACCGTCGCCAAAATTCCATGAATAGGCCGTGACCGAGTCATATAGAACCTGGGAAGAATCATTGAAAGCAATGGTTGCGCTGTCGCAAAAAAGATTGGGTGGGAGCTGAATGTAAGCCGTTGCATCAGACACAGAAATGGTGTCTGCGCCAAAGACGGATACACTACAATTGATGGTGGTATCCTGCAACAATAAACGCGGTACATAGCGGCCAACAGTCATGTAAGTATGTGATATGGTTGCGCTGGTGGAAACAACCGTTGTTCCATCGCCAAAGTCCCAGATAAAGTTGCCTGTTACATTAAATGCCTGGCCTGTAAACCTGATGGTAGCAGGCACACAATGCCCTGTCGGTGTATAGCTGATGAGACCACGTGGGCCGGTTACTTTTACTTTCTTAATCACAGAATCTACACAGCTTCCAAAGCCACTGACCACCAGTTTTACATTGTAAATTCCCCCGTTTAGAAAAAAGTGTGTGGGATTGGAAACGGTGGATGTGCTGCCATCATCAAAATACCAATTGAGGGAAGAATAAGATGTAGAGTTGTTGGTAAACGAAACCTGCGCCGGCGGACAGGTAAGGACCGAATCGCTGAGGGCAAAGCCGGCAGTGGCATTTTGAATGACAATGAAGCTGTCTTTTGCAGTGCTGTCCACACAGCCAAACCTATCTTTTATTCTTAAAGAAACCGTGTAAAAACCATCAGTTGTGTAAATGTGTGAGGGGGTGCGGAGATTGCTTGTGGTGCCATCGCCAAAGTTCCACAAATAGGTAAGGCTTGATCCCGTGGATGTGTTAATGAAAGCGACCAGCGACTGTCGGCAGGAAATGGAATCCATGATAGCGAAATCTGCATTGGTTTTAGTAATGATCAATGAATCTTTCAGCGAATCAGCACAGCCTGAATTGTCTTTTATTGTGTATGAAATGTAATAAGTGCCTGCATTGGCATAAACATGGGTAAAAGGTGGAGGGCCTGTAGCAACAGCGCTTCCATCGCCATAATCTAACGTCCAGGAGGAAAGTGTAAAGCCGGTGGAAGGAATACTCTGATCGGTAAACGTAACAGAGTTATTGATGCAGGAACCCGCAGGATGCGACAACTTTGCCGTAGGTCCGTAGACAGTAATGGCATTTGCCTTTGTGACTGTTTTTTTGCAGTTTAGCCTGTCCGTTATTTTCAAAACAATAGTATAGGCACCTGCTGATGTGTACGTATGTGTGATCTGCGGTATAACTGTGGTGGCCGGTGTAGATGTGTCGCCGAAAGTCCATAAGTATTGCTCAATATTGGCATCAATGATACTTGTGGCAGAAATGACAACAGCCGTATTTTTACAAGTCGGGTTGTTGCTCAAAGTAATGACAGGCTGTTCGTTCACCACATAAACAGTGTCCGTAAATTCATCGTAACACGGGGGATTGTCAACCCTGAGTTTGACGTAGTATGTACCCGGCAGAGCATAAGTATGCACGGGGTTTTGAACAGCCGAAGTATTTCCATCACCAAAATTCCAGAGATAGGTTAAAGCTCCTTTTGATTTATCTATAAACCGTTTTACAAAAGGAGTGTCGCAATAGTTTTTGATGGAGTAAGAAGCAATAGGCGGTTTTATGTAAATGTAATTTACCTTGACAAGGGTGTCCCTGCAACCATTGTTTTCTGCCACAAATATCACTGTGAAAAATCCCGTATCAATATAGTGATGAAGCGGATTTTCATCGGTGGAAAATGTGGTATCGCCAAAAGACCATGTCCATGAGTCGGTCGTTCCTGTAGATGTGTTGGTGAACTGAACATTCTGAAATGCACAACTGGTAAGTGGCGTGGCTGTGAAATTTGCCGCAGGCCTCACGCCTACTTTCACTGCGGACGACAGCGTAAAAGTATCCGTACAACCACTTGTGGTGGTTATGATCAGCGACACATTGTAAGTACCTGTTACGACGTAAGTGTGTGTTGGGTTGGCCGCCGTAGAATTGGTTCCATCGCCAAAAGTCCAGAAGTAAGAGACAACCGGTTCAGGCGAAGTGAACGTGGGTACAAATGTGCCGACAAAAGGAACACAACCGCTGTAAGGAAGTCCTTGTATACCGATGATGGATGGCTTCGTGATAGAAATCAGGTTTTGCTTTACGATAGAATCAATGCACCCCGCAGAGTTTTTAATGATGAGCGATACTGTATAAACGCCCTTGACCGTGTAAATGTGACTGGGGTTTGCAAGAGTTGACGTGCCGCCATCTCCAAAATACCAACGATAGGTGACAGCACCTGTGGAGGTTGATTTGAAGTTGACCGTGATAGGCACAGAGCAGCCCGAAGGCGGAGCAACGAATGAAAAACCAGCCGCCGGTGCGTTGATGACAATGACCCTTTTGGTGACAGAATCTTTGCAGGCACCAAAGTTATTGACCAGTTTAATGTTATAGGCACCGGGGTTGGTATAGGTTTTAACCGGGTTGTTCTGGGTAGAGGTTGTTCCATCGCCAAAAGTCCAGAATGAGGAAACGGTGGATGGAGCCGACGTGTTTGTAATGTTGAAACTCTTGACTGCGCAAACGGTGTCCGGTGCTTGAAAATCGGGTGACACTGCGCCAATGCTGATGATCTTTGTCACGGTGTCTGTGCAACCGCCCTGATTGGTTACAATGAGGACTGTGTTGAAAACACCCGGGGTTGTATAATTGTGAGAAGGGTTGGCTACTACGCCATTTGTTCCATCGCCAAAGTCCCAGTTGTAGGTGGTAATATTGTTTCCCGTGGAGGTATTGGAAAAAATGACCGTGACAGGGGGACTGCAGGTGGATGTGGCCTGTGTTGTGAACCCGGCTGAAGGCGACTCAAGGACCTTTATGTAATTGTTTCTGGTAAAAGCCGCCTTGCAACCATTGCTATTGGTGACCTGTAAAGTGATGTTGTAGCTGCCGGAAGCAGTAAACAGGTTGGAAGGGAATTGCTGTGCGGAAGTATTTCCATCGCCAAAGTCCCACTGCCACTGGGTGATGGTTCCTGAACCTGCATTGGTGAGGTCGGTAAACTGGACAAAAAACGGTGTGCAACCCTGTGAGTCCACGACACTAAATGCAACGGATGGCTTGTCATAGACATTGATGAAACCAACTTTGATCACTGAGTCTATACCTGCTGCATTTTTGACCACCAGTTTTACGGTATAGGAACCGGGGTTGAAATAAATGGTTCCCGGAGTTGGGGAGGTGGAGGTATTGCCATTTCCTAAATCCCAAAGCCATGACGTGGGCGAACCTGTGGAGGCATCCTGGAATTTAACAACAAGTGGGGCGCAGCCCTGCACGGTGGTTGCGGTAAAATTTGCTGATAGTTGCGCCCTGCCCCCAAGGCAAAGGAGCAAGAGGCAGTTGATGAAAAAAACCTGTATTCGATATGATGGTAAAAGTGGAACGTTCACGGTTTGTTAATTAAAAGAAGCCTGCCATGTGATTGCAATGCAGGGCAGCAAATTAACAATTTTAGAGCGATAAGATGTACCTATCGTTGCCTAAATTAAATTTTGCTTAAAAAGATATTCTGCACAAGGCATAAACAAGGGGTAGATTTTGGAAATAGCCCATCCCGGTTTTTCTTCACAAGACGACACACCTGCCCATTCGTTCAGGCGGGGAACTTAAGCTTTTGGGGACGAACAATTGTCCTTCATTCAGCTCCGGTTGTCCAAAGGATGCTGTGCATGTCACTCCCTTGTACTTTTAAGTTCTGTATTCAGCTTTTTTGATGTTTTGTTCCTTTCAAAGTTTGTTAAATCAATGACATTGGCAGTATTGCATCCACAAAGCGCATTGGCACAGTGACAATGGCCTGTAAATATCCTTTTGTGGGCATTGGCACAGTGACAATGGCATGTAAAGATCCTTTTGTGAGCATTGGCACAGTGACAATGGCATGTAAAGATCCTTTTGTGGGCATTGGCACAGTGACAATGGGTTCTAAAGATCCTTTTGTGGGCATTGAGCCAGCGGCGGAGGGGTGTTGTGAAGGCATTTTGGGTAAAAAAAGGTTGAACATTATTAGATAAAAAGGCGGAAGTCAATAATTCATCGTAATATTGCGATGAAATTACTATGGGAGCGACAAAATCATATCAATTTACGGAAAGGGAAAATAAGCTGGCTAAGTATGCGAAGGCTTTGGCTCATCCGGCAAGGGTGGCTATTCTTGAATTATTGGCTAAAAAGCAAAGTTGTATTTGCGGAGATATTGTTGAGGAACTTCCTCTATCGCAGAGTACGGTTTCGCAACATTTGAAAGAGCTGAAAGAGGCGGGGTTGATAAAAGGTGATATTGAAGGGGCGAAGGTTTGCTATTGCATTGATGAAAAAGAATGGAAGGCGGCTAAAACCTGGCTGACAGAATTGTTTGATGCTTATAAAGGTGTTGGGGGTGGGTGTTGCTGAGGTTTTTTTTGAGCTAAATCATCGGCATATTGCGATTAGACCTCACCCCAACCCCTCTCCAAAGGAGAGGGGCAAGAAAAAAGAATAGTTAGAGTCACTTGTATCAGTACACCTTGTATGTCACTTTCTTTTTCTTGAAAAAAAGAAAGTAACCAAAGAAAATTCAAGCCGCCAATGAAACTGCCCATTGGCGGCAAGTGTTCCCTGATTTAGCTTTTGTGCTACTGTGGCTTCGGCAGTAATATTTCATGCTTATTGTGTGTGACAGGCTGATGGGCAAGAAGGCAGAAAGATTTACCGTTGATTTTTCACTATAAAAATACAAACAATGAAAACAGACAATGAAATGAAAGAGGTTGTAAGGCAGAAATATTCTGAGATTGCTTTGCAAGACAAAGAAACAAATCAAAGCTCATGCTGCGGCTCGGGGTGTTGCTCGACTGAAGTGTATAATATTATGAGTGAGAGTTACGACAAACTGGAGGGCTATAACGCAGATGCGGATTTGGGTTTGGGGTGTGGATTGCCTACGGAGTTTGCGAAAATTGAACGAGGTGATGTGGTGATTGACTTGGGCAGCGGGGCGGGTAACGATGCGTTTATTGCCCGGCATGAAACGGGTGAAACGGGGCAGGTGATTGGAATTGATTTTACGCCTGCTATGATTGAAAGGGCACGGGAAAATAATGAGGTCAGGGGTTTTGCGAATGTGGAATTTAGACAAGGGGACATTGAAAACATGCCTGTGGCGTCGAATGTGGCCGACGTGATTGTGAGTAACTGTGTGTTGAATTTGGTGCCGAATAAGGATGAGGTGTTTAAAGAGATATTGAGGGTGCTGAAACCAGGCGGACATTTTTCTATCTCGGATATTGTGCTGGAAGGCGAACTGCCTGCACAAATAAAAGATGCGGCTGAAATGTATGCCGGTTGTGTGTCGGGGGCTATTCAAAAGAAGGATTATCTCACCATGATTGAAGCGAATGGTTTTGTAAATGTGGTGGTGCAAAAAGATAAAGCGATTGTGGTTCCTGATGATATCTTAAGTTCTTATTTATCGGCAGAACAGATTGAGGAGTTTAGGCAGCCGGATACAGGAATAAGAAGTATTACAGTTTATGCGGAAAAATCGAACCTCACCCCCAGCCCCTCTCCCAAGGGAGAGGGGGGAAACAAAGATTGTTGCGGCACGGAATGCTGCAAATAGACCTCACCCCAACCCCTCTCCGAAGGAGAGGGGTAAGAAGGGACCTCACCCTATTGAAATGACTAAATTATCGAAGTATGAAAACACAAAACAAGATTATCGTTTACCTCGGCAGGCATAAACGGTTTGGAATTATTGTAGCAGGGATAATAGCATTGAATGCTGCTTTTGGTTTTGATGCAAGGTTTACCATTATAAACCTGTTATGGATTTTAATAAGCGTTGTAAAAATTGATAAGCCATGAAAAAAGTATTGGTACTGTGTACCGGCAATAGTTGCAGAAGTCAAATGGCAGAAGGTTATTTGAGGCATTTTGCAGGTGATAAAGCACAAGTTTATAGTGCCGGGATTGAAACGCATGGCGTGAACCCGAAAGCGATTGAAGTGATGCGTGAAGATGGGGTTGATATAATGGGGCATACTTCTAATAACGTGGATGAATACAAGGGGATTGATTTTGATTTTGTGATAACGGTGTGTGATAACGCAAAAGAGAGTTGTCCTTTTTTTCCTTCTACGGCGGTGAAGTTTCATTACAATTTTCCTGACCCTGCGAAGGTGGTTGGTTCGGAAGATGCGGTTATGAATGAGTTTAGGAAAGTGAGGGATGAGATAAAAGAGTATTGCCGTAAGTGGGTGGAGGAGAATGTGCTAATTAGCTAATGTGCTGATGTGCTGATGAAGCATAATGTGGAAAAAGCTGCCATGAAAAGATGTGGTACAAGGGAGTGACACAACCGGAGCTGAATAAAGGGCTAATGTTCGTCCCACAAAAAGCTTAGATAATGACATTGGTTCCGTGGGATAATTTTCATGAGTTTTATAAAAATAAAAAACAGGTTTCTGCTTTCGCAAAAACCTGTTTTTGTTTTCATTTATTTCTTTAGCGGAGCAACGTTACATTTCCTTTGATGGGGAAAATGGTATTGTTGGCGCAAATGACTTCGAGAAGGTAAACATAGACATCCGTGGGCATTTTTACGCCATCCACCATACCGTTCCAACCGTTCTTTTCATCGTTTGCACTGATGCGGCTGCGGTGAAACACGACCTGGCCCCAGCGGTTGAAGATGGTGAAATTGCTGATGAGGTTGACGCCTCTTCCCCTTGGATAAAAGATATCGTTGGCTCCATCGTCATTGGGCGAAAATGTGTTGGGAATGTAGACGTTGCCATCGTTGCAAATAAGGGTGATGGTGACCGCATCGCTTGCTGTGCAGTTGCCTGCATTGGTTACAGTCACCTTGTAAGTCACATTGTCTTTGGGTACCGACAACGGGTTAGGGCAGTTGGCGCAACTGAGCCATTGACCGGGTGTCCATGAGTACGAAAGGACATCTGCAGAGGCGGTTGTATTCAGTTGAATGTTGCCTCCTACTATGACATTGACACTTGCCGGGTTGGTAATGTCCACCGAAGGTATTTTATAGACTTTTATTTTGACGGTGCCGGTGTCTTTGAAACAGTTGGCATTGTCGCTGCCGACCACCTGGTATGTAATGGTGGAATCGGGTGTGCTGGTGGGGTTGGCACTTGTTGAATTATCAAGCCATTGCGCTGGTGTCCACTGGTAACTGCCAGCACCCGATGCAGACAAGGGCACAGATTTGCCGATGCAAATGGTATCACCATTTCCAACAATCATTTTAAAAGGTTGCTTGATGCCGAGGGTGACTGAATCTGTATTGGTGCAACCAAAAGGCGAAGTGCCAATGACATAATAAGTGGTGGTGGCAACAGGCGTGGCTACAGGGTTTGCACAGTTCAGGCAACTAAGGGTTGGATCGGGCAGCCAGTTGTATGTAGAGGCACCTGATGCCTGCAATGTATGGGGTGCAAACCTGCAAAGACTTGTATCTGCACCTGCATAGACGGTTGGTTTTGGATGAAGAACCACCCGTAGCATAGCTGAAGTATCTGAGCAACCGCCTGCATTGACCACCTTCAGACGAATGTTGTAGCTGCCGGATGAGTTATACAACTGGCTGTCGGGCAATTGCAGATTTGATGTTTTTCCGTTTCCAAAACTCCAGCTCCAGGTGAGCCCAGATGTATCTGCCGAAAGCAGCGTTCCGACAAACTTTAGTTTGGCAGGCGCACACCCGGTGGTATCACCGGTTATTTTCACTTTGGGTGAGGTGAGAATCTGGATGTACTGGGGTTCTGTAGCCGAATCGCGACAACCAAAGTTGCTGGTGGCTAAGAGTGTGATGGTAAATGTGCCTGGATGGCTGTAAAAATGGGTGGGAGCGGATGCGGTACTGGTATTTCCATCCCCAAAATTCCACATTATGCCTATGGGCAAATTATCGTTGGTGACTGTGGAATCCCTGAAGCTGATGATGCCGCTGTCGCACAGTGATCTTTTATTGCTTAAGATATTGGTTTGGATGCCAATCACCTTCACAGTATCGAGCCCAAGCACGGGCACACGGCAGCCTGATGAGTTTTCCAATATTACTTTGGGTAAATAAAGACCTGGTGTGGTGTAAATGTGCGAGGTTGAGCTAACGGTTGTAAAAACGGTTGTGCCATCGTCAAAATCCCAGACATACTTAGCCGTGTTGTTGGAAATAAGGCTGTAATTGATCTGGCCGGGGTTGCAGATGGTTGTGGGTATGTAGCCGAATGTGCCTGTTGGCCCTTGTATGATTACATTTTTGACCATGCTATCCACGCATCCGCCATTGTTTCTTACAATTAATTTGACAGAATAATTGCCGGGATAAGTGTAAATGTGAGAAGGATTAATGAGTTGTGAATTGCCCCCGTCGCCAAAGTCCCAGTTGAATTGAATATAGTTTGAAGCCTGGTTGGTAATGTTGACAATCAAAGGCGGACACGTAGAAAATGAATCACTGAGCGTAAAGGCAGCATGAGCCGTAAACACACGGATGGTGACTGATGCTGAATCAGAACAGCCGTTTTTGTCTACCACTATCATCTTGGCCAGGTAAACACCCGGCTGGCCGTAGTTATAAACCGGTGAGAAGTCATGAGAAATATTGCCATCGCCAAAACTCCATGTGTAAATGCCACCGGATGCCTGGGACTGGTTGGTAAATGTAACAGTTGTATTAGGACAAAGCATTGTGTCGGAAGGCGTGAATTTAGCAACTGGTTTACTAATGGTAATTAATCCGGGCTTCACCATACTGTCTTTGCATCCGAAAGCATCCTTTACATAAAGTGTTACATTAAAAAGCCCTTGTGTTGAATAGAAATGTGAGAAAGGCCCTGTCGTATAGGACTTGATGGTGCTGTCGCCAAAATTCCATTTCCATTCAACAATGGGGTGGATTCCATCGGTGGTGGAGGAATCAAAGAAATTAATGGTGCTTCCGTAGCAAATATTTTTGATCGAACTTGAATAATTGGCTTTGGGGCCGTAAGTCCTGATAGGAGCTATGGTGAACACCGTGTCCCTGCAATTTAAAATGTCGGTTAAAACAACGGCAACATTTCGTGTCCCGGCTGTATTGTAATATTGAGCAATGGCATAGCTTACGTTGACTATAGAATCATTTCCCAAACCATAAGGCAACCATATATAGCTTTGAATGTTTGAACGTCTTGTACCAATTATTTCAAATTTAATTCTGGTAAGAATGCAACTTGTCGTATCGGTAGTGGTCAAAACAGGCTTTTCATTAATGATGGGTACATCCATTTTTTTAGTGTAATCACAGGCGCCATTGGTTACTTTTAAAGATACCTTGTAGATGCCCGTATCTGCATAAATGTGTGAAGGGTTTTGAGCTGTTGAGGTGGCGCCATCACCAAAGTTCCATGCCCATGTTAGCGGACCTATTGATTTGTCTATAAATCTTCGCTTCATAGGATCATTGCAGAAAAATGCTGTGTCGAAAATGGCGATAGGAGGCAAAATGTGCATGTAATTTGGTATCATCAATGTGTCGCTGCATCCGTAATTGTAAGCGTAAAGTGTCACATTGAAATAACCGGTATCGTTGTAGTTATAAGTCGGGTTTTGATCTGTTGAGGTTCCTCCATCACCAAATTGCCAGAACCAATCGTTAATCAGTCCACCATTTGACATTGTCGATAGATCACTAAATGTTATTGTAGTAGAGGCGCAGGCATCCCTGGGAGTAGCCGAAAAGTTAATGTGCGGTTTGTTACCCACTTTTACCGCATCTGCTATTATCAGCGTATCGGTGCAACCGGGGCCGGTCACCACAATGACCTTTACGGTATAAGACCCTGGTACTGTATAAGTATGTGTTGGATTGGCTAAAGTTGATGTGGCTCCGTCACCAAAATTCCACTGGTAAGATGTGACTGCAATGCTGTCTTTCATTACCACTTTAGGAGTAATCGTAAAAGGAAGGCAACCTTTTAAAGGCAAGCTGTCAATTCTTAAAATTTCCGGCGGTGCAATCACAATAAAATCTCTTTTTTCAATTGAATCCTGGCATCCCGCTGAGTTGGTAACAACCAGTTTAACTGAATATACACCAGCCACAGTATAAGTGTGAACAGGATTCTGGCTGGTTGATGTTGTGCTGTCTCCAAATTGCCACTGATATGTGACCCCGCCCACCGAACTGTTAACAAAGGTAACTGTCAGAGGCGCATTGCAGGCCGTTACATTGTTTGCGATAAAAACAGCTTTGGGCTTCGCTAAAACAACAATTTGTTTTGTCACCGAATCATTGCAGGCGCCAAAGTCTGTGACCATCTTAACCAGGTAAGTACCTGGTGATGTATATTTCATGACATAGCTTGAGGTAGTGGCAGTTGTGCCCTGTCCAAAATTCCAGGTAGTGCCAACAAATGTGGAAGGGTTGGAAACATTTATTGCTGTAAATGACTGTCCTGCACATGCTGTGTCAGGTATGTTCATAATGGCTCTTACAAATCCAATATTGATTGCGTTGGTTTTCGTCAGGGTATCGGCACAACCAAAACTGTTTTTTACAATAATAGTAGGTGTGTAACTGCCCCCGTTTAAATAATTGTGAACAGGATTTTGCGCCGTAGAAGTTGCACCGTCGCCAAACTGCCACATGTAGCTTAATGTGCCTGTGCCGCTGGATGTGTTGGTAAAACTAACGGCTGCAGGTGTTGTGCAACCCTGAACGGATGAATAGGTAAATTCAGCCTTCACTCCATTCAGCGTTTTAATTAATGCTGGTTTAGTAATGACCTTAGAACAGCCATTGCTATTGATAACCCGCAATATCACCGTATAATTTCCGGAATTTCTATAAATATGTTGCGGACTTTGATCGTTCGATAGATTTCCATCTCCGAAATCCCATTGCCAGTTGGTAATTGTTCCTGAATTGGCAACACTATTATCTGTAAAATTTACTTTAAGAGGAAAACACCCCACAGTGTCCGAAGGAGTAAATTTTGCATCCGGCAAGGAATAAACGGTTACAAACTGATTTTTAATCACAGAATCTTTGCCGCTGGAATTTGTCACCACCAATTTTACATTGTATGTGCCGGGATTGAAATAAGTTGCAACAGGATCTTGCAAAAAAGACACTGTTCCATTTCCCAAATCCCATTTCCATGCCGTGGGGCTACCTGTGGAACTGTCAAAGAAATTTACAACCATCGGTGGGCATCCTGAATTGGAGGTAGAGGTAAAGTCTGCATGTAACTGAGCAGATATTGCATCAGAAACAAGAAGAGCTGCACAACTCAATAAAGAAAGCAATATTCTTTTAAAAATTTTCATAGAAGTATTTTATCAGAAAGAAGAAATTTTTTCCTTTCTCAACCTTTATATAAACTTTAGAATCGGCTTTTTATTTTGTTGGCTGCATTTTTTTTCTTGAGTTTGACACGTTTTTAAGTTAAGTTATTGATTATCAGTCATTGTCATTTTTGATTTTCCCCCTACAAATTGTAGGGCAGGTGATTTG
>JAYTGA010000242.1:0-6301 GCA_043733905.1 Segetibacter sp. | reverse complement strand
CATTTAGTTATTGGTCAATAAGTCAATAAAGCTCTTATTTTAAAATACAAGCGGTTGTGGAAACAGCCGCTTTTTGTTTGTCCCATCTTTCCATACTTTTATCCCAATGCTATCTTTATTCGTAGTCGGTTTCATATTCCTGTTCGTCAGCACCAACACAGGTTTTCTGCTCAATCATTTGTTTGAAAAAACGAGTAGTTTTTCATCAGGATTTTTCAAAGCTGTTCTAACCGGCACTTTGTTTCTGACTGTTTATTTAAACATTTGCTCCATCTTTATTCCCACTAATTTCTGGTTGCTTATTCCGCCGTTTATTTTGTCGCTTACAGCTTTTTTTGCAGGCGGTTTTTTTGTTTCGCTTCGCAAAATAATACGCAGGAATGTTTATGTTTTGCTGGCAAAAAGATTTGCAATGGTAACCGTTGGATTTGTGATTGTGTTGATTTTCTTTACCCTTGTGCCGCCCTACAACACCGACAGCAGTGGCTACCATTTCCTGGCTATTTTGTGGAACGAAAAATTCAGTGCAGTTCCCGGTCTTGCCAACTTGTTTGCCCAATATGGCTACAACTCTTCCTTCTTTGTGCTTAGTGCCGCATTTTCTTTTACTGATGTTTTCCACCAAAGCATTTATCCAATCAATGCTGTTCTTACTATCCTCTTTTTTCTCTGGATGTTGAAGAAAAGCTATGCCTTTAAAGACTTCCGGCGGTTTGTCATCTGGCTGATGTTGTTTATATTTCTCCGGCAATTTCCTATTAATCTCGCCTCGCCTTCGGCAGATTCGCTGGCAAGCATTTTGGTGTTTTACATCCTTTTTACTCTTTCAGAAAAAGACCTTCAACACATAAGGATCAAAGACTTTTGCTACCTATTTTTGCTGGCAACATTTGGAATGATTATTAAACTTAGCACCGCACCGCTGGTGCTGGTCGGCCTTGTACCATTTATTTATCAAAAGCAAAATTTCCGGGAAATATTCCTTACACAATTACGCATCCTGCCCTTGTTATTGCTCATTATTTTACCCTGGCTTTTGCGGAACATTATTTTGTCTGGCTATCTTATTTTCCCCTTTCCCTCCATTGACATATTTTCCTTTGACTGGAAAGTTCTATTATCAATAGCCATTGGCGAAAAGCTGCACATTATGGAAGGTCCACGCATGGCAAATGAGAACTGGCTCTATGCAAGCACCTTGTCATTTTTTGATTGGTTTCCTAAATGGTGGACTGGTCTTTGGGGAGATAATCACTTCAATTTTTTTATGGTGAATCTTGCGCTCATCTCACCGCTGGCAGTACTGGCTGCATGGTTCAAAAACAGAGGTAAGAAAGCTGGTTTTGTAGCCGCATTTTTGATTTCCTACTACGGCATCTGGTTCTGGATGTTTAGTTCTCCAGACATACGTTTTGGCTATCATTTCCTGGTGTTTTGCATCAGTTTTCCTTTGTTGATTTTAGTTCAAAATGTCCGCTTTAAGTTTGTTGTTTTCAATAAAATGTTTGTCGCAATCTCAGTGATTATCATGCTTTATTATTGTCACATGGCTTATAATTTTATAAAGCCTGATTCCATAGTTGATTGTATTATTCAACCATTCAAATCCCGGGAATATTATAAGAACAATAACTTGAGCAGCTTCCGCTATGTTAAGGTCAGCAATCATGTCAGACTTTACATTCACGATTCACTCCACCACAGCATCAATGCGCCTTTACCATCCTGCTTCCCCTACCGCTCAGGCATCAGGATGCGGGGAAATAATTTGCAGGACGGATTTAAAACACAACCGTAAATTTGAAGCGGAGAAAAGGTATGAACTATGAACTATGAGGTATGTAACAATGAAGTAAATGAGTAAGAAGTAGCAAAACATAGACAACGAGAAACTCCAAACGAGAAACGAGAAACGCAATACGAATCAATGAAATTCAACAAATACATAGATCACACATTACTGAAACCGACGGCAACATTGGCTGAGATCACACAACTCTGCGCGGAGGCAAAACAGTATGATTTTGCAGCAGTTTGTGTGCCGCCCCCTTTTGTCAAAAAATGCAAAGAACTGCTACTTGGAACAACCGTCAAAACCGCGACTGTCATCGGTTTTCCTTTTGGCTATTCAGCAGTCGAGGCAAAGTTGGCAGAGATATTGTTAGCAGTCGTGGACGGCGCAGACGATCTGGATGTTGTCATTAATTTCATGGCAATTAAGAACAATGACTGGCAATATATTTCCAATGAAATCAACCACATAATGCCTGTGGTTAAAAGCAGTGGAAAGATTATTAAAGTGATTGTAGAAAGTGGCGTTCTGACCGATGATGAATTACAGAAGGCTTGCCAATTATATGGCGCAGCAGGCATTGATTATTTAAAAACATCTACCGGCTACGCCGAAAAAGGTGCTACCGTTGAAGCTGTTGAAATAATGCGGAAGAACTTGCCGCTACATGTGCAGATAAAAGCATCAGGCGGCATCAGGAATTATGATTTTGCTAAGCAATTGATAAATGCCGGAGCCACACGTTTAGGTTGTAGTGCAGGTGTGGCAATTGTGAATCAGCAAGCTGTTGAAAACAACGATTATTAAGGAATTAATGAGCAATATGAAAACGATTACAATGGTTCTGTGTTTCTTCATTTTTCTATATGCAAAAGCACAAACGGTAGAGATTGGCAGAGACAGCAATACTTCGGTCATTGTTCACAAAGACAACCGGTTTGATGAACTGGCAGCCAAACAATCGGAAATAAACCGCAGGGCGCAAAAACTGCTTCCAAAGTGGGTAAGCGGATGGCGCATTCAGGCAGCCAATACGCAAAACCGGGACGAAGCGAATGCAGTGAAATCGGATATGCTACGTCGTTTTCCCGATCAGAAGTCTTACCTGCTTTACCAGGCCCCAAATTTTAGGGTAAGAGTAGGCGATTTTGCTACACAAAAAGATGCTTTCAAACTTCGCAAACAAATCGCTGCATTGTATCCCGGCAAAGGAATTTATATAGTGCCGGACATGGTAGAAATTACCCCACTACCGGAAGATGTAGAGGCAGATAGTAAGGAACGGTAATGTTGAAGAAAGATACAAACGACAGACTACAGACGATATATAACGAACAGGAGCGGCGACTTAATGCCCAAAAACAATAAAACAGCCAACACCAACCCCCAATCAAACTGATGCAACAAAAAATAAAAGCCCTTGCAGCAAAATATAAAAACGATTTTATTGAAGTTCGTCATCACCTTCATGCCCATCCTGAACTGAGCTATGCAGAATTTGAAACTTCAAAATTTATTCAGGATAAACTGGCATCTTTCAACATTCCTTTCCAGGTCATGGCGGCTACCGGTGTTGTTGGAATCATTAAGGGGAAAAACCCTGAAAGCCGCATCATTGCTTTGCGGGCCGACATAGATGCCTTGCCCATTGACGAAGAAAATGCAGTGGATTATGCTTCGCAAAATAAAGGCATCATGCACGCCTGCGGACACGATGTACACACCACCTGCCTGTTGGGTGCAGCCAAAATATTGAACGAACTGAAAGACGAATGGGAAGGAACAATCAAACTAATTTTTCAACCCGGAGAAGAAAAAAACCCTGGTGGAGCCAGCATTATGATCAATGAAGGAGTGCTCACAAATCCTGCACCACAGGCCATATTTGGGCTGCATGTTCACCCAGGTTTAGCATTGGGCAAATTTAGTTTTCGCAAAGGCAGGGTAATGGCAAGTACTGATGAAATTTTCATTACCATCAAAAGCAAGGGTGGACATGCCGCAGCCCCACACTTGACTGCTGATACTGTTTTAATTACCTCTCATCTTATTGTGAGCCTGCAACAGATTATCAGCCGCAACAACAATCCGACATCGCCTTCCGTGTTGTCCATTTGTTCCATCCACGGAGGCAACGCTACGAATGTCATTCCTGCGGAAGTGAAACTGATGGGAACACTTCGTGCCATGGACGAGACCTGGCGATACAAAGCACATGAGCTCATCAAAAAGATGACTGTGGAACTGGTCGCCTCCATGGGTGCCGAAGCAAACGTGACCATAGATGTCGGCTACCCGTTTGTTGAAAACGATCCTGCACTCACAGAAACCGCATGGCAGTTGGCAAAGGAATATTGGGGCAATGAAAATGTTGAAGAAACCGAACTGCGAATGGGAGCCGAAGACTTTGGTTATTATGCGCAAATCATTCCCGGCTGCTTCTATCGTCTGGGTGTTCGAAATGAAGAAAAGGGAATCATTCACAATGTCCACACACCCAAATTCAACATTGATGAAGAAGCTATCAGTAACGGAATTGAAATGATGACCTGGCTGGGAATAAAGGTGAATGTGTAAATGAAAGCTGGTAGCTATATTGAAGCTATTTCTATCTTTTTCATCCTGCTGCGATAGTTCTTAAATAAGCTTTGCCATTGTATTTTCAGCACGCCAAGCACTCCTTCTTTCAAAATACCTTTGCTCATTTTTGAAGTGCCTTCTTCCCTGTCCACAAAGTTGATAGGCACTTCTTTTATTTTAAATTTCAGTTTCCAGGCGGCGAATTTCATTTCTATCTGGAAGGCATAGCCAACAAACTTTATTTCGTCGAGGTTAATGGTTTGGAGTACCTCATTTTTATAACAAATAAATCCTGCGGTAGGATCGTTGATGGGCATCCATGTGATGAGTTTGGTGTAAAGGGCACCACCTTTGCTGTAGAAACGCCTGTCCCAGGGCCAGTTTTCTATTTTTCCGCCTGGAACATAACGACTTCCAATTGCCACATCTGCTCCTTCAATATGGCAGGCATTATACAGGTTTTCAAGATCGGCAGGGCTATGGGAGAAATCTGCATCCATTTCAAAAATGTAGCGATAACCTTTTTCAATACCCCATTTAAATCCATGAATGTAAGCTGTGCCAAGTCCCAGTTTGCCTGATCTTTCTTCTATAAAAAGCTGTCCGGGATATGCTGGTTGCAAGCCTTTGACAATATCTGCTGTCCCATCGGGAGAGCCATCGTCAATGATAAGGACATGATAATTTTGATTGAGGGAAAAGATTGCACTGAGAATATTGGCAATATTCTCTTTTTCATTGTAAGTAGGTATGATAACTATCTTTTCCAAATATTGAATTCCTTGCATTTTTACAAAACCGAAAATACAATTATAGTTTATTATTTAAAATTTAGCACCTTAAACTTTCTTTAAAAGTGAGCGGTTCAACATTTCCGTCAGCTTTTGTTTTGTGTGCAGGGGAAAATCCCCTTTCATCATCCAGTCATAGTATTGAGGCTCCAGCTTTAATACTTCTTCTACAGTCCGCCCTTTGTGTTTGCCAAAGTTGAACACTTCCTTTCCTTTATCAACTATGAACCTGCGGGCAAAATCCACAATTTCCTCTTCGCCGCAAAAGGTGCAAATTTCCTCAATTGTTTTTCCGATTTGCGGATAACGTTCTACCTGTGCTTCCAGTACCTCCCAAGTGGCTGTGGCGTCCACTTCTGCACCGTGTGCGCCTTCCAATGTTTTTTGACAATAAAATTTATAAGCAGCCCCAAGTGTACGTTGTTCCATAAGGTGAAACACCCGTTGAACATCTATCATTTTTCGTCCATCAACGGTGAAGTCAAGTCCGGCTCGCAGAAACTCTTCCACTAATAATGGAATGTCGAACCGGTTGCTGTTGTAGCCGCCTAGGTCGCAGTTTTCAATAAACTGTTTCACCTCGTTTGCCACCTGTTTAAATGTTGGTGCATCTTTGACCATCTCATCCGTTATGCCATGGATTTCGCTTGACCCTTGCGGAATGGGCATTTGTGGATTAATCAGTCGTCGCTTGGTTTGCTTGCTGCCGTCGGTACCAATCTTCACAATTGCAAGTTCAACAATGCGGTCGGTGGCAAGGTTAGTACCAGTTGTTTCAAGGTCAATAAAGGCAACAGGCCTTTTCAATTGTAAATTCATGATGGGAATTAATAAATGGGGAATGACAAATTTGGTTAAAAAATTCAGTATTGCAGGAAAATTGTTTTGAGTTTGGTATTTGGAGTTGTTTGTTATTTTGTTGATTAGTTAACGCTTTAATTATTTATTCATCATTCATCATTCTTAATGGCGTTGTTGCACGAATACCTAATAAAATCCTTTGCGAAGCAAAAAATCCATTTTTTTCATAAAAAAATCCTGTTATACTTCACAAGGTGTAAATTAGTGAATTATTTTTATCAAAGAATTGGAAATTGAGTGATAATAAGGTCTGTAGTTCTGGTTTAAAATTTTGGTT
>JAYTGA010000241.1:0-2890 GCA_043733905.1 Segetibacter sp. | reverse complement strand
CATACTGCTTGACGTGTCAGGGTTTTTGTTTGGTGGAAATGTTCTCATCTTATTTTCCCTGCTCATTGTGCTGAATGTTTATGTGATTAAAGGTGCCATTCACAGTTTCCAAAACCGTGTACTGCCGTGGATTATGGGTCACTATGAAAGCCTGCTGCGATGGGCACTACACGGGTGGAGACCGGTCTGGCTTTTGATCGGCACATTTGGCCTCTTCATCTTTTCGCTCATCTTTTTTGGGATGAGAAAAGTACCTGTTGTATTTTTTCCGAAGGGTGATCCTAATCAAATTTATGTTTACCTGAAAATGCCCGTAGGTACTGATGTTGAATACACAGACTCCATAACGAGAATACTTGAAAAAAGAGTGATTCATGTGCTTAACATGGACAATGGGAAAAAAAATCCGATTGTGGAAAGTGTGATCAGCAACGTAGCAATCGGTGCAGCAGACCCCGCAAGCGGCGACCGCAGCACACGTGCCAACCTTGGACGTATACAGGTGCAAATGGTGGAGTATGAAAAGCGCCACGGCGAATCATCGTCACCATACCTTGACTCAATAAGGGCAGCCATGAAAGGTATTCCCGGTGCGGCTATAACCGTTAGCCAGGAATCAAGCGGCCCTCCTACCGATCCTCCTATCAACATAGAGGTGAGCAGCGAAAACTTTGACCACCTGACTAAGACCGCTGTTAACCTCAAAAATTATCTTGACAATAAACAGATATCTGGCGTGGAAGAACTGAAGTTTGATGTAGATCTGACCAATCCCGAAATCACACTGAGCATTGACCGTGAACGTGCCCTGATAGAAGGTCTTTCTACAGCACAGATTGGCATGGTGATTCGTACTGCTTTGTTTGGTCGTGAAGTGAGCAAGATAAAAGAAGGTGAAGACGAATACAAGATACAGCTTCGGAGCAATGAATTGCAAAGACAGAGCCTTTCAGACATACTGAATATGCGCATCACTTTCCGGGATTTCACACAAGGCATTAAACAGGTGCCCATCAGCGCTTTGGTCAAGGTTGATTATACCAGTACATATGGAAGCATCAAACGAAAAAATGTGAAACGTGTCATAACCCTTTACTCCAACGTTCTTAGCGGCTACACAGCCAACGATGTGAATGTGAAATTGAAAGCCGCCATCAATGATTTCAATAACACCAGCGGCGATGTAACAATAGGCCAAACAGGCGAAGGTGCACAACAGGCTGAGACTGGTGCATTTCTTGGCAAAGCATTGCTAATCGCTCTCATGCTCATTTTGGTCATCCTTGTTTTGCAATTTAACAGCATCAGCAAGCCTGTTATCATCCTTACGGAAATTGTCTTTAGCGTCATCGGCGTATTGCTTGGTTTTGCCATTACAAAAATGGAAGTATCGGTGGTCATGACCGGCATTGGTATTGTTGGCCTGGCGGGTATTGTGGTCAAAAATGGTATCCTGGTCATAGAGTTTGCAGACGAACTACGGGCAAGAGGATTGAAGACGAGAGAAGCCGTGGTGCAGGCAGGCAAGACGAGGATTATACCCGTTATGCTGACTGCATTGGCTGCCATCCTTGCCCTCATTCCGCTGGCCATCGGGTTCAATATTGACTTCGTCAAAATGTTCTCGGAACTGAACCCTCATATCTTTTTTGGAGGTGACAGCGCCAAGTTCTGGAAGCCGTTGTCGTGGACAATCATCTTCGGTCTTGCCTTTGCATTTTTCATGACACTCATTATTGTACCAAGTATGTACCTGATAGCCGAAAGGCTGAAACGCCCTATGCGCAGGCAGTTTGGCGGCACGTGGATAAGCATGTTGGGCATACCGCCGCTCACATTGTTGTTCATCCCTCTAATGGTCGTCACCATGATTCGTCAGCGAATAAGTGTCAGCCGCCGCCACCGCCGCATGAAAGACAAGGCATCGGAAACCTGGATGAGGAGTTGGTTTTAGAAAAAGGATTGAAGGATTCATTATAAAAAGCAACAGGCCGCCCCATGGGTGGCCTGTTGCTTTTTAAAGAAAGAGGTAGTTTTAAATTCTTCCAAAACTTGGTGGCTAAAGCGCAAATATAATTTCCGGCGTAATGAACATTTGTGGTGTTATTTTCAAGACGTTTGCGGATGCCTGTGACCAGGTGCAGCCCTTTTGAAAACAGCTCTTCAAATGCTTTTTGATTGATAAACCCCTTGTCTGCAAAACCCCAGCCTTTTAGCTTTGAAAATATCTTTATCATGATGGACAACTGATTGTCGGCAACGTTAGTCTGTGAAAAAACCCCTATTTCCTCCAAAATCCGATTTTTCAGCCACAGGCAAAAGCATTTTTAAACCTTTTCAGGCCGCCTTTAAAAATGATGGTTTAGTGAACTGTGAAAAAAACAATGGCTGCGTTTGAGGATAAAACAGCCGCATTAAACCATTTTTTAATGGGCGGACGACTTTGCTGTAGTCCGGTTGCCAGTTTTGCAAGGCTTGCAGCATTCTATCAAAGCCCAGGATGGTTTGGGTGCGCCTGAAGTTATAACAAAATATAATAAGATTCGTTTCCCCGTTCACTTTCTCCAGCCCCTTGACCAGTGTGTAGGTGTAGCCCCATTGCCGCTTGATGGTGCCGAACGGGTAGTTCGCAAATGGCCTGCCGCCGCTTGTAGTAGTGTGGGTTTTGGCGGATGTTGTTGTCGTTTGTGTCCACCGCATCCTGGTACTCGCTGCGGTGAATGATGCGCTTGGGCAGCTTGGTACACTTGCTGCGGAGCGGACAAGTTTTGCAGGCATTGGTGCGGTAGGTCTTACCCCACATTGCAGCCCAACCCCTTCAATTGTTAAATTTTGGGACTAAACGTTGTTTTTTACAGGGTCATATTCCGTAGGGGGGTACGAATAAGAA
>JAYTGA010000240.1:0-17480 GCA_043733905.1 Segetibacter sp. | reverse complement strand
CACAGGCGGAGAGAAGCGTTAAGGAGCGTCGGACTGAATCATAGTAGTGATGAAGTTTCTGTAATGGGAATGGAGCGAAGGGTTCAGCTCATTCGTTTGTACTAAAAACAACAACCATCGAAAGGTGGGACGATTAAGTTTAGTCCAATAGAGTAGTTGATTTTTTATGATTACTGAATGAGAAGAGCCGTGTGAGGTGAGAGTCTCAAGCACGGTTCTGTGAGAGGCTTGGGCTGAAATGCCTTTGCCTACTCGACTGTTAGCATAAAGAAGCACAATTAGCAACGCCTTGGCAGGGTGTTCTTCACCTGCCACCAACAGCAAAACAAAGATAGCTGTGGGTGTAGAAGACTTAGCGGCATAATATTAAAAAAGCATCTCCACCTTTCCCAGGTGTTGCATAAGTATCCATATTCAATTAATTGTGCAGCGCAGCCATTTAAAAAAACCGCAGAAGTTTCTCCCTTTACTTCCCTAAAAAAAATAGGGGATGTGGTCGCCTTTGCCATAGCCCCAAAAACATCCATGAAAACTTCCGCCAAATTCAACAATTTGTTAAATAAATTATTTAAACTTCTGTTGCAATATTGGGCACTCTATTTGGTCTTGAGCAATCAAAGTTGAAACACTAACATAAGAAGCCTCTTTTTTAAACCCCCTGTAGATTAGAAAGGTAGAAGTAAAATTCTACCTTTTTGCATATAGTCATTCCTGATTCTTTTCCTAACAACAGTTTTATTTACTCAGACTTTAACCCTTCCTCTATATCTTCTTCTATCTCTTTTTTCAGTTCATGCTTACTTTCAGCTTCGTCAATCGAATGCGATTGCTGCAGGTTTTTTTCATTTTTAGTAAGGTTACTTAGCTTCCCATAATATTTTTGAATCGCTTTCAGTTCCTCTTCGGTCATATTCTCAACATTCACCAGCCGGTTACTGGCAAATTCATGGGCCGCTACCAGTTCATTCAACTTCAACTGTATGGCAAGAGAATCCTTATTTTGCGATTTCTGTATCAGGAAAACCATTAGAAATGTGATGATGGTCGTGCCAGTGTTAATGACTAATTGCCAGTTTTCAGAATAATGAAAAACAGGGCCACAAACAGCCCACACTATCACAACCAGGAATGCAATTACAATTGCTGTTGTGCTTCCTGTGGCCGTAGTCACTCTTGCAGCAAGTTTTTCAAAAAAATTATGTTTCGCTACTGGTGTTTCTGTTTTCATGTTTGGTTTTTTTTAAAACTGCAAATAAAATATTTAAACTCAATTATTTAGTTAAGGTTAAGACCAAGACTAACACCCATACACAGCTTGCCTTGGTCTATCCAAACGTTTCTGTGGCTTTGCACTTGCTGGTCTTAGCAATAAAAACACAATTAGCCACGCCGTGGCAGATATTCTTCACCTGCCACCAGCAGCTAAACATAAAAAAGCTGTTGGTGAAGAACTTTTACAGGGGGGGTCAAAAGTCCCGTAGCTATGTATCTCTTTATTACGGCTTTTTCATGTCAAGTAATAGCTTCATAATCTTGTCCAGCTTTTCTGTTTCCAGGGTAGCCAATTGTTTTTGAAGTGCTTCTATTTCCAGCTTAGCATCTATATTGGTTTTATAATCCGCCATAGCCTGTACCCTGTCCCGATCGTTTTGCCTGTTTTGCGCCATCATAATAATTGGGGCGGCATAAGCTGCCTGTGTAGAAAAAAGCAGGTTAAGTAATATGAACGGATATGGATCCCAGTGCATAATGATACCAGTCACATTCAAAGCCATCCACACACAAACTATGATAGTTTGAATGATGATAAACCTCCACGAACCCATACCAACAGCTACGCCATCAGCCAGTCGTTGGCCAAATGTAGATTTGTCCTTGTGCTCATCGTGCCATGTTTTATTATTTTCCATTGTTTAATTTTTTTCTTTTTTAGCCATTTTTGGTATTCTCCAAAAACAAAGGTTGTTTCCTGACGTAATCGCCAACAACAAAAATAAGGCTCTCAAAAATGTGCAGCCTTTTTTTATACTTCAATTTGCTTTTTGCGCGTAATGAACCACGCAAAAAGTCAAACATAATTAAACACCATTTTTCATTCCTAATTTTGTCGTCTCAATTCACAATTTAATTATATTTACCACCAAAATTTTTTTGTTGCTATTGCATCAATAATACTCAATTTATGAAGAAAAGGAAAATAGACTTTTTCCCTAAAAGCCTAACCGGCATCAGTGGCCTCGATGAAATAACAAATGGTGGTTTGCCCACTGGTCGTCCAACTCTTATTTGCGGCAGCGCAGGCTGTGGCAAAACACTGTTTGCCATGCAGTTTTTGGTCAATGGCATTACAACTTACAACGAGCCGGGCGTCTTCATGAGTTTTGAAGAACCAGGTAAAGACCTTTCGCAAAACATGCTGTCCATCGGTTTTGACCTGGAGCAACTAAAAGCCGATAAACTTCTGCGGGTAGATTATGTGCATGTAGAACGAACCGAAATAGAAGAGAACGGCGAGTTTGATTTGGAAGGGTTGTTCATCAGGCTCAACTATGCCATTGATTCTATTGGAGCAAAGCGTGTAGTGCTCGATACCATTGAATCCTTGTTTTCAAGCATTGACAATCAGGCATTGCTTCGTTCCGAAATCAGAAGGCTTTTTCAATGGTTAAAAGAAAAAGGAGTAACAGCCATCATTACCGGCGAAAGGGGAGAGGCAACCCTGACAAGACAGGGTCTTGAGGAGTATGTTTCTGATTGTGTCATCCTGCTCGATTTCAGGGTCATTGACCAGATAGCCACCCGCAGGCTCCGCATCATCAAGTACAGGGGATCAACACACGGCACCAACGAATATCCCTTCCTCATAGATACAACTGGCATTTCTGTTCTTCCCATTACATCGCTTACGCTCAATGATAAGTCTTCCACAGAACTGATCTCCACAGGTCTGCCCGCCATTGACAATTTGTTTTCAGGCGGTGGCATTTTCCGGGGAGGCATCACATTGGTGACCGGCTCGGCAGGTACTTCTAAAACCATATTGGCATCCTACTTCGCCATGAGTAGTTGCCGCAGAAATGAACCTGTCATCTATTTTTCTTTTGAAGAATCGCCGGATCAACTGATCAGAAACATGGCCACGATCAATATCAATTTCAAACCCCAGATCAAGTCAAAGCTGCTGCACATTCATTCCTCATGGCCATCGCTGCAGGGGCTGGAGATGCACCTGCTGCTGGTACATAAAATGCTTGTGGAAATAAAACCCCGCACAGTCATCATTGACCCCATCAGCAGCCTGGTCACCATAGGCAACAGCAGCGAGATAAGGGCAATGCTTATCAGGCTCATTTATTTACTAAAAGTCAACCAGATCAATGCTTTTTTTACTTCTCTCACCCAACACGGCAACCAGGCAACTGATCCTACAATAGATGCAGTTTCATCGCTGGCCGATACATGGATAAACGTAAGCAACCAGGATCAAAACGGGGAAGGGATTCGCACACTTAATATCATCAAATCGCGGGGAACAGGACACTCCAACACCAAACAGGCATTTATTATCAATAGCAAAGGCATGCAATTGGGAAAAGATGTGCTAAAGAAAAATTGATTAATCTGCCTTGCTATTTTTTAATGGATAAAACAAATGGACACAATCACAACAGCATGACAAAAGAAGAAAAATGGGAACTGCGATTATACATAGCCGGTCAGACTCCTAAATCGGTTCTTGCGCTAAAGAATATTACAAAATACTGCAAGCAGCATTTAGAAGGCAGATATAGTATCAAAGTAATAGACCTTCTTAAAAATCCCATGCTGGCCGAAGGTGACCAAATATTTGCCATTCCAACGCTGGTACGAAAATTTCCTGAACCATTCCGTAAGATCATTGGAGATTTATCAAATGAGGAAAAAGTATTGGTTGGCCTGAACATAAGACCAATTCTGGGGGAAATGCTACCGAATGAAAAAGAAAATAAATGATAAGGTAGAACTTAAAGAAAAGCTTGTTTTACAACTTTTTGTTTCTGGCATGTCGGTCAAATCAATGGAGGCTATTGAAAACATTCAAGAGTTGTGTCAGCACTACCTGGAAGGTGCCTTTGAACTTGAAGTCATAGATATTTACAAAAACCCTGAAGCAGCAGCCAAACATCATATTGTGTTTAGTCCTTCGCTCATAAAAGAATTGCCTCTGCCAAAGAAAATTTTAATTGGTACTCTGGCAGATAAAGAAAAAACGATAAAGGCACTTGGAATTAGTTTTAAATAATGACTATGCAGGAAAATGAAACCATCCGGCATTTGCAACAGCATATACAAGACCTTGAAAGCCGGCTTGAAGAATCTGAGCAATTGATAGAAGCCATTAAGGCAGGGGAAGTAGATGCTTTTGCCATTTGCAACGAGCATACATCTGAGGTGTTCACACTGCAAAGCGGTGACTATGCCTACCGTTTGTTGATAGAAGAAATTGAAGAAGGCGCACTCAATGTAACAGAAGAGGGGTTGATCGTTTATACCAATCCATATTTTTGCCACCTTCTCCGCTTGCCTTACGAAAAAGTGATCGGCCATTCCATTGCCGAGTTTATATACAGTAGTTCCTTACCTGTTTTCCAGGAATTGTTCAATACTTCTTTAACAAAAAAAAGCAAAGGCGAGATCAATCTTTTCTCCGATAATACTACAATTCCTGTTTATATTTCGCTCACATCGCTTCAGCCCCGGCTGCCTACCACCAGCATTCTTGTCACAGATTTTACAGAAAAGAAAAACACTGAGCAGATCATTTTAAAATACCAGGCCGAGCTTGAAAACAAAAACAATGAACTTTCACAAAGCAATATAGAACTTGCATCTTTTGCCTATGTAGCCAGCCACGACCTGCAGGAGCCACTTAGAAAAATACAAACATTTGTTTCCCGTATTTTAATAAGAGAAATGGCTAACCTGTCTGAAGACGGAATATCATCTTTTAAAAGGTTGCAAAATGCCGCAGCCAAAATGCAAACGCTCATTCAGGATCTTCTTGAATATTCCAGGGTCAACAATAGTTCCCATGAATTTTCAGATACGCCGCTTAGCACAATTTTAGACGAAGTAAAGAATGATTTAAAAGAAGACTTTGAACAAAAGAATGCTGTTCTTGAAACAAAAATGATGTGTAATGCACTTGTGATCCCATTTCAGTTCAGGCAACTATTGTTTAACCTTTTGGGAAATGCGCTCAAGTTTTCTGATCCATCCCGCAGGCCTCACATTGTGCTGAAAAGTAAAATAGTAAATGGCGAACAGCTTCAAATTTACGGCCTTTCACAGCACCAGGACTATTGCCACATCACCATTTCAGACAATGGCATAGGCTTCGACCCGGAATATAACAAAAAGATTTTCGAACTTTTCCAACGCCTGCATGGCAACGCCGAATACAATGGAACCGGTATTGGCTTATCCATTGTCAAAAAAATTGTTGAAAACCATCACGGAGTTATAATAGCAAACGGAGAACTTGGCAAAGGCGCAACCTTTCATATTTATATTCCCACCTCCTGATATCGTTTAACGATAATAAATTTAAAAACTGAATTAGGTTGGGAAAAGGGCAATAAGTGAGTTCAATAAAAGCTTTTGTATTGTTTATTCTTTAGAAATGACCTTATTACCTTAGTAACAAGGCTAAGACCAAATAGTATTTCAACCTTATTACCTTATCTGGAATGTAAAGAAGGTAAATAAGGTTGGTTAAACAGGTAAAAAATGAATGCTACTAAGGTAATAAGGTTGCCTGCGCTATATTCAAATTGCTTATCTCGAAACCACGTTAAAAATAAAAATTGCCGGAAGCATAAGACTTCCGGCTTTTTGTTTCTAAAAGCTTTTAATGCCCGATTTTATTGAGGTATTTGTTCTTTCAAAATTTCGTTTCCTGCCTTACCATAGTATGTGCAGGTCATTTTCTCAAGTGAAACAATCCACTTTTCAATTCCTGTCTCTGCACAATGTCTGCAAAAAGTTGAATAATCCGTTTCGCCCTGCTGATGGATTTTCAGGTAATGTTCAAACAAGGTCTTGTTGCCATTCTCAGCAATATCCAACGACTCATACACGGGTAACGAAGATATGGTGTAATCTATAGTACCTATGTAGTTTGTATGGCTGTCTGTTACCCATGTTTCATATGCGGTCACACCCAGCATTTCAATCTCCCGGATGTATGCCGGAAAGTCTGCACCGGATTTAACTTTACTATGCGCTGCTTTAATTTGTGCTATCGTAAACATTCTTTTGACTTTTGATGATGAAATATAACATGGCAAATATAACCTTTCGTAAAAAAAAATAAATTCAAAACTGTTTTTTATAAAATGATAGATTATTTTGCAATCATAAATCAACTTTTTAATGAAACGAGGCTATAGCAACGACAAATCGCTGACAGATGCCCAAAGGGCTGGAATGAACGGATCTGTAAAACACCTTATGCAGGTTTGCTACGAAGCCTACAGGCTGGAGAATGGAGTAGGACAGGGTAAAATGGACATGTCATACAGTCGTGACCACAATTTTATTGAAATTTACAATTCTGAAGGAGCACTTCAATTTCAGAATAAAATAAATAATGGATCTTCAGAAAATCAGATCTGGAACGAAAAGGGACAGCACATAACTACCGAATCTTTTCATGGAGAAAAGCATTATAGTACAACTTCATATAATTACGATGATAAGGGAAATATGACAGAAAGTCTGACAGCTTATGAAAATGGAAGATTTTATAAAAATGTCAACACTTTCAACGAATATAACCAGTCACTCGAAAGTATTTCTTATACAGACGACAAAATAAGAGAGAAAACTGTTTGGGAATACAGTCCTTTTTTAAAAACAATAAATGATCACACTTACTATGATTGGGCATTTATTCGCGGGTATGATCAGGATGGAAACATAACTCATATTTCTGAACATAAATTTGATGTAAATGGAAAGGTATTGGAAGACAAATCCATTTACACAGAAAAGGACAAGCAAAAAATGGGATACTCCCATGTCCACAAATACAATGATCACGGCGATTGCATTCAAACAGACAGGTATTTACACGATGGCACATTTGAACAACAATGGACTTACAACTATCAATATGATGAGCAAGGGAAAAAAATAGAAAAACCACCCAGAACTGAAAAGGAAATGTTGGACTTAATGGAAAACAGGCCAAAAGATTATAATGAACAACTGGTAAACGATCACCATGACAACTGGATAAAAAAAATTACCTTTTCTGGTTTAAAACCGGTTCACATATTCACAAGGGAAATTAGCTATTTTGGTGAACCTTCTGAATCTTTACCCCTGTTTGAGCATCCTTTCTATAACACGCCTGAAGAGGAAGTGAAAGAAGAGGTATATCGGCCAAATGAACTGGAGCCTGAAGAAGCCAAATGGTTGTCTGAAGGAGTGACTGATCCTTCCAATTTTCCTGTTGCCCGCTATTATGCACTGAATTTTCATGAACTGCCCTGTGTTTCGTCTGTTTACAACGATGACCGGATAGAAGCATACATGCTCATCAAATTACTGAAAAAGAATGAAATGGCTTACATTCTTCATTCCTCGGGCATTTTTGAAGGAGCAGGAAGTTATGACCGTGTCCAAAATTGTATAATTGGCTTTTCGGGACAACCGGGCTACCTGCTAGAATTGAAAAACATTAACCCATCTGACAGAAGTCTTTACGAAGAAACAACCTTATCAGAAGAAATATTGGGTTTTATCCAGGATGTTTTTTTTGGCGAAATACTCTTTATTAAACCCGCCGAAAGTTCACCAAACTATGACAGATATTTTGAAGAGACAATGACTTACAGATGGGAAAGCTGTGCAATGGAACCCATTCCGGACAAACCTTTCATCCAGATCATAGAAACTTCGGGCAGCAGCTACATAATGCGCAATTACCCTGTCAACGATGATTTTGAAATTTCTGATCTTGATATTAACTATGGCTACGGGTTTGCCGATTTTCACGAAGAACTGATGGATCGGTTCAGGAGCAGCACAAAAGGTCTGGTACTGTTCCACGGCGACCCCGGCACCGGTAAAACCTACTACATCCGACACTTGCTCCGCACCATGGTGTCAAACAAAAAAATAGTTATTTACATGCCGCCCAACATGGTGGATCACCTGATTGAACCGGGTTTCATGACCTTTTTGGCAAACTCCATTCGCAACTGGAGTGCTGGTGGAAACTTTTGCATACTGCTGATAGAAGATGCAGAACCGTTGCTGACCAAACGGCGGGAAGGGGTGCGCATCCAGGGTGTGACCAACCTGCTCAACCTAACTGATGGACTCCTTAACGATATGCTTAACCTGCAAATCATTTGCACATTCAATGTTGACCTGCAAAAGCTGGATAGCGCCCTGCTGCGACCTGGCAGGCTGATAGCCCGCAAAGAATTTAAAAAACTGGACGAGCTTGATGCCAACCGCCTGGCTCAAAGATTAGGTATTAAGCATCGTTTTAAAGTACCCGCCTCACTTGGAGAAATATATGCTATGCGACAAAATCAACACACCCTCATTCACGAAGTATCTGCGGAAAGAGATGCTTCGGATAGGATAGATGATTTGTGAAAAGGGTATTTTGGGGATAAAATAAAGACGGATAAATTATATGCCCGTGTGTTAAGCAGGTTTGTCCATTTGCTGAGTGCTATAAAAACAACAGGTAAAGACTTAAAAGAGTGCTTAAAATAAGGTGAGTGCTTAATAATTAAAATAACAATGATGGAAAACAATCTACAACCCAGTTTTGCAAATGGAAAAATTTGCTACATCGAAATCCCCGCTTTAGATGTAGTACAATCTTCAAAATTTTATCAAATTGTATTCGGCTGGAATATTCGGCAAGATAATAGTGGAAATACTTCCTTTGATGATACTGTTGGGCAAGTAAGTGGAATGTGGGTAACTGGCAGGAAACCAGCAACCAACCCCGGACTTTTAATTTCTATAATGGTTGATAGTATTTTTGACACTTTAAAGCTGATTGTAGAAAACAATGGCAACATTGTTCAGCCGCCAGACAACAATACATCGGAGGTAATTGCAAGATTTTCAGACCCTGCCGGCAATGTGTTTTGCCTTTATCAGTGTTGATGATCATAAACAAACCTCACTTTGCTTCCCCATGTCGAAAACATTTCTTCTTTAACAACTAATTTTCAGCAGAAAAAGGCTTTTCAAATATTGAAAAAAAAATCAGTTTTTTTGTTTGCTTAGCACATAACCAGTTATTTTTGTTCTCTTTTTTTATTAAATAAAAGTGCAGAGAGTTGCGTGTAGGGTTATGAAGCTATTTCCTGAGTCGGCATTAATACAGTTGGAGTTTGATAAGGTTGCAGAATTGCTGCATGGGCATTGCCGCACTGAGTATGCAAGACACAGGGCAGACAACCTTCGCATTCATACCCGTAAAGATTTTATTGACACAGAACTTCAACAATCCTACGAGTATAAACTTATCATTCTACATCAGCAACATTTTCCAAACGATTTTATTCTCAACCTGGCCAAAGATCTGAAACTGCTATCCATTCCTGGTGCAGTGCTTGTGGCGGAGCAGTTCATGCAATTGCGGAAACTGGCCATTAATATTCAATCAGTTTTCCGATGGTTTGATGGTGATAGAAGGCTTGCCTACCCCGCATTGTCCAAAATCATTGAAAATAGCTATTATGAAAAGGCAATTGTAGAAATGATTGATGACGTGCTGGATGAACCGGGTATTGTCAAAGACAAGGCATCAGACGATTTGCATCGCATCAGGATGAGTCTTTACAGGAAAAGAAATGAGTTGCGGCGTGTGTTTGAAAGGGTCGTAGCAAAGTTGAATAAAGCTGGCTATGCGACAGATATTGAAGAAAGTTTTAGCAATGGCCGCAGAGTGGTTGCAGTGTTTGCTGAGCATAAAAGACAGATAAAAGGCATTCTCCATGGCGAAAGCGACACTCGCAAAACAGCCTTCATTGAACCCGAAGAAACCATTGAACTTAATAATGACATCTACAGCCTTGAGAACGATGAAAGCCGCGAAGTGCAACGCATTTTGCGCAAGCTAACAGCCGATCTGTCAATGTATGCGCCTCTGATGACCGCTTACCACGCTATTGTGGGCGAATATGATTTTGCACAGGCAAAAGCACGCCTGGCAACGGACATGAATGGGGAGTTACCCGCCCTGGTTGACAAGGCGCACATTGAACTGGTCAGCGCCTGCCATCCGCTACTGTTTTTATACAATAAAAAATCCGGAAAGCAGACCATTCCGCTCACTATAAAACTGGATGACAAGCAACGGATATTGGTCATTAGCGGACCTAATGCCGGTGGCAAAACGGTGACCATGAAGACAATCGGCCTGCTGCAAACCATGATGCAAAGCGGACTGCTGGTACCGGTGCACCCTTCAAGTGTCATGGGCATTTTCAAGCAATTAATGATTCACATTGGGGACACACAAAGTATTGAATTTGAGTTAAGCACCTACAGCAGTCACCTGAAAAACATGAAGTACTTCATGGAGGTGGCCAATGGCAAAACTTTATTTTTTATTGACGAACTGGGCAGTGGAAGCGACCCCAGCCTGGGCGGCGCATTTGCCGAAGTGATTATGGAAGAATTGGCTCGTAAACATTCTTTTGGTGTGGTCACTACGCACTACCTCAACCTGAAAGTGATGGCAAACAAAGTGGCCGGCATTGTAAACGGCGCCATGGCTTTCAACGAGCAAACGTTAATGCCATTGTATAAATTAATGATTGGCAAACCAGGCAGTTCTTACACATTTTCCATAGCAGAGCGAATTGGTTTATCACCCATGCTCATTAACAAAGCCCGCCAACTGGTAGATGAAAATCATTTCAGTCTTGACAAACTGTTAAACCGCACAGAGCAGGATCTGCGTGAAATAGAAAAAAGAGAACAGGAATTAAAACAGCAGTTAAAAGAAAATGAGCGGCTAAAAAAGGAAATGACACAGTTGATGAACAAAGAACGTCACCGGCAGGAAGTGGAGCTGGCAACACAACAAAATAAAATAACCGAAGACCGCATTGGCTATCTGAAAGACATGGAGCGAAAGCTGAAACAAATAGTGCTGGACTGGCGGAAAGCCGAAGACAAAACAGAGCCCATGCAACAGATGCACAACCTGCTTTTCAACAAAAAAGATGAAGTAGTGAAAAGCAAAATGGCCAAAAAAATGGACAGCCGCTACGATGAGGTTTCAACTGAAATTATTGTGGGTTCAAAAGTAAAGCTGAAAAAAAATTACCAGATAGGTTCTGTAATAGAAATAAGGGGAAAAAGGGCGATTGTGCAGGTCGGACTGCTACCCATGAGTGTTGACCTGGCCGACCTGGTAGTAGTGGAAGAAAAAGCCGGATAGAAATTTAATGTGTTTGAAGTTTTTTTTCTTATAATTTCATCCCTTATAAAACAAAGGGTCTTACTTATAATTAAATGTTCGTTTTTGCGTTATTAGTAAAGCTATTTGGCCAATACTCAATATTTTATTGTTTCTATGATTCATTCCAAAACAGAGAATATTTATTCTGAGAAGCAATCTTTTCTCAGATTAACAGAAAAGATTTTGACCGCTTCCAACGCAGGATACCTCATTGTGAACAGTCACCTTGAAACTATTGCAGTCAATTTTCACTATCACCACTTCCAGTTTTTGTACAACGATGTGCAGATTAAAGTAGGTCAGATGCTGACTGCAAGCGATTTCAATGCTTTGCCAGAAAGCATTTATGGAAACCTCCTGAAAGTATTGGCGGGACACCAGGAAAGCATTCATCTGCAGATAGAACACATGGGGCGGGAACTCATTTCTTTTAAAGTGTCAATCGCTTACCTGAATGATGAGGCTAATAATTTTGAAGGGGCCTGCATCACGATTGTCAAAAAAGAATCCGCTTCTGGCAGAATTGTAACTGCAAATAGCGATTCCCTTCACAAACTTCTTATTGACACATCTTCCACTGTTTACCAGCTTGCAGATGCGGCTTTGGTTTATACATACACAAGCAATGCAATTGAAAATATTTTAGGCTACAACGCAGCAGAAATGGTGGGCAAAAACGCCATAGAACTGGTACACCCGGACGATAAGGAAATTGTAAGAGACTGGCTGATAGACATAAGACGGAAACCGGGCAAATTGCTCACTCTTGAATACAGGATCAAAAACAAAGCTGGAGTCTATATCTGGATAGAAAATAATGCACGAAACATGCTGGCAGACGAAGCCATCAAAACCGTGGTCATGAATTTCAGAAATATCCAGGCAAAAAAAGTGGCGGATGATGCGTTGATTCAATCTGAGCAACGTCTTTCGCTTCTGCTCAATAACACAGAAGAATCTTTCATTATCCTCAACAGCCGTTTACGCATTCTCACTTACAATAAATCTGCGCAGGATCGTTCTCCTTTTTTCTACAACAATCCCTTGCAGTCCGGGCAGTCTGTTCTCGACCTCATCAATCACGATGAGATAGCTTCTTACATAGAAATGTTTGAACAGGTTTTTACAGGCGAAGAAATAGAAAAGGAAAGTTATTTTAATGATGCAGAAGGTGTCATACATGTTTACAGCCACATTTTTAGACCACTCTTCGATACTCACAATGATATTTTTGGTGTTTTTATTACTTCAAGGGAAATAACGGAACGAAAAAAACTGACCGAAGAATTAGCCATTCATTCCGAGCGGCTGAAGGCTGCTCAGAAAATTGCAAGACTTGGCTATTTCGAATATGATTTTTCAACAAAAATTTGTTTCTGTTCCGACCAGTTTTGCGAAATATTGGGCATACCAGACGATTTTTATTCGTGGCAGCAACTGAAAGATTTTCAAAATCTCATTCATACCGAAGACCATGAAAGTGTGATGGGCGAAATACAAAAATCGGTTTACAATGGAAAAGATTTTACACTTGAATTCAGGTGTCATACCAATGAAGGTGTTGAAAAAGTTATTTTAGCGATTGGTTATACCGAAAAAAATGATTTTGGCAACACAACAAAATTCCGGGTAACACTACAGGACATTACCGATAGCAAAATGGCTATCATGGCCATTCAGACACTTGAATCCAAATTTAAATCGCTGTTTGACAATAGCATTGACGGCGTCATTTTAACAAACGAAAACGGCGATATCATTTCCGCCAATCCTTCTGTTTGCCAGATGCTTGGCTACATTCAGTCTGAGCTGACCTCACTCACAAGTTGCGATTTGCTTGACATGGACTCCATGTCTGTAAAGCGGATGTTGCAAATCAGAAACGAAGATCATGGTGCATTCATTGGAGAGTTGATGATGAAGCATAAGTTTGGTCATTACATACCTGTTGAAGTTACTTCTATCAACATGAAAGACGGCAAAGACAATGCTTACATTTCCACGATTATAAGAGACATTACCGAAAAGAAAAAAATAGAAACAGAGCAAAAAGCACTGACAGAAGAGTTGCTGAAAAACAACCAGGATTTGCAACAGTTCTCCTTCATCACATCGCACAATCTGCGGGCACCTGTAGCCAATCTTCTCAGCCTTCTGAGCCTTTACAACAACGAAGATCCGATGGATGATTTCAACATGATCCTGATTGATAAGTTTAAAGATGCAACACAGCAGCTCAACTCAACTCTTAACGACCTGGTGAATGTTCTTGTCATTAAATCCAATAACAACATTGAAAGAGAAGCCATCAGTTTCACAGACATCTATCTGGGTGTCAAGAAGAATGTTGACAATCTTTTGAAGCAACAAAATGGCGAAATCCAGGCAAACTTTAGCGAAATAGACGAGATCCAATATAACCGGATTCACATTGAAAGCATTTTCCTCAACATGATTTCTAATGCGATCAGGTACAGCTCACCAGACAGAAAACCAATCATCAGGATAACATCTTACAAGGTAGGCACGTGGGTGGTTGTAGAGTTTTCTGACAATGGACTGGGCATGGATCTGAAACGCTATGGCGACAGGCTGTTTGGTCTTTACCAACGGTTTCACGCACACAAGGAGGGCAAAGGACTTGGCCTCTACATGACCCGCAGCCAGGTGATAGCTATGGGTGGAAAAATAGAAGTGGAAAGCGAATTGGGAGTGGGAACTACATTTAAAATTTATTTTAAAATCACAAAATCATAATGGCCAAATTTTCTGAAGTTTTATTAGTAGAAGATGATCCAATTACAATATTGGTGTGCGACAGAATTATAAAAATGTCTGAGTTTGCAGATAAAGTAACGACTTGCGAAAATGGTAAAATAGCAATTGATTTCCTTTCCTCGTTCGGGCATGAAAACCAAATTCCTCCAATCATTTTTCTTGACATCAACATGCCCGTGATGAACGGATGGGACTTTTTAGAAGAGTTTGAAATGGTAAAATCCAGTTTCAAAGAACTTCCCCGAATTTATTTATTGTCATCAACAGTTGATCCGGAAGATTATAAAAAGGCAAAGAAGTATTCACAGGTACAAAATTTCATGTCAAAGCCTTTAACAAAGCAGGCTTTGGAAGGAATAAATTAATCCATTGCTGAACCGCTTCACCGTCCAATCAATTTACTAATTACATTTGTCTCGTTTTAGAAAAAACGAAGTCTATGTCATTATCTACCCTGCTTACGCGATTCAACGAACCCGAAACTTTAAAAATGGCCAAGTTAGGACGCCAGTTGCGAAGCGAGGGAATAGACATTGTAGATTTAAGCCTGGGCGAGCCCGACTTTGACACACCCGATCACATAAAGCAAGCCGCCATACAGGCCATCAACGACAACTATTCTCACTACACCCCTGTACCCGGTTATCTTGACCTGAGAGAGGCAGTTTGCCAAAAATTAAAGAGAGATAATCAGCTTGATTATTTGCCGGAAAATATTGTGGTTTCAACAGGCGCTAAACAAAGCATTGCCAATCTCATTCTTGCTTTAGTAGACAAGGGCGACGAAGTCATCATACCAATTCCATATTGGGTTACCTATTCAGAACTGGTAAGGTTGGCCGGAGGTGTTGTTAAGCTAATAACCACAGACATTTCTGCTGGTTATAAAATAACACCTGCTCAACTGGAAGCCTCTATTACACCCACCACAAAACTGTTCATGTTTTCAACACCGTGCAACCCAAGCGGTGCAGTTTACAACTATGATGAACTTGCTGCTTTAGTAGAAGTTTTTGAACGACATCCTCAGGTGTACATCATGAGCGATGAGATTTACGAATACATCAATTTTGTGTGTAAGCACGAAAGTATCGCCCGGTTTGACTCAGTCAAAAACAGGGTCATCATCATTAATGGACTCAGCAAAGGATTTGCCATGACAGGCTGGCGGTTGGGCTACATGGCTGCTAACACAGAAATAGCAAAAGCTTGTGAAAAACTGCAGGGACAGTTTACCAGCGGAACAAATTCCATTACTCAAAGAGCAGCCATTACTGCACTTACGGCAAGTCTTGAACCAACCTATGCTATGGTCAAAGAATTTGAAAGGCGTAAGAAAAGAGTGATGGAATTGGTGACGGAAATAGATGGTTTCACCTGCTCCGAACCCGAAGGAGCTTTTTATATTTTCCCAGACATCAGCCAATTATTTGGCAAAAAAGATGGCGATATAACAATAGAAAACTCCACCGATTTGTGTATGTATCTCATTCACAAAGCCCATGTAAGCAGCGTGGCAGGCAGCGCATTTGGCGCAGACAATGCCATCCGCCTAAGCTTTGCAAACAGCATGGAAAATATTGAAAAAGGTTTTAGCCGCATAAAAGAAGCTGTGAGAAATTTGAAGTAAAAAGTTTTTGTTTCGGTGTTATTGATCGCTGCTGCATTGCCTGTTGCAATCACCGTGTGGGTGAGGCAGAAAAAGGATTCGCAATATTTTTTTTGTAACTTTATGCATCTCAAACGATTTTTTATGGGTATCGAAATTAAAGAGCCACAAGCATTTTTGAAAATGGAAAATACTTTAAAAATAAACAATGCAGGCTTGACCATCTATCCGGCTAAAAGTGTTGACCCCGAATATTTTAGAAAGCTGCTTTCCGATGCGCAGGAACTGCTGAAAGAAGTAAATACAAGTTACTCCACAGACATCATTGCCGAACGAAACAGTTAAGAATGTTTTATTACTACGACACCTGCGCCATAGCCAAAGCATTTCATGCTGAACCTGGTAGTGATGTAATTGTAAAGTTGTTATCTAACAATATTGAGGCTACTTATATTTCGGATGTGACTTATCCCGAATTTTATAGCACGACTTACAAGAAATTGCGCTCAAAGGAAATTACAAAAGAAGCTACAACCATCCAGGTTTGCCGGAAGTTTGAAATGACTATCCAATATTTTAATGTGGTTAATGTGAATGCTTTAATATTTGCTGAAAGTAAACACCTGATTGCCAGGTGGGGAAGCAAATATGATTTAAGAACTTTAGATGCACTGCATTTAGCCGTTTATACAATTGGCGGAACTAAATGAAATAACTTTTGTAAGCGCAGATAAAAAACTGTGCAATGTGATTGAAGAGTTAGAATATCCTGTTATTAATCCTGAATCGAAAACGATTGGAGAGGATTAATTTTTTCAAATTTCCAACTCTTAAAAAAACGATGATTACTTTATGAATAAACTCCAAAATTTCGCCTTCGGCAAATGGGAAGTCGGAACCGGAAATGAAGAAGAATTGCTGGATGCCTCAACCGGAGAAACGGTTGCGCTGGTCAACGTGGACGGCCCAGACTATGCAGCCATGATGTGGTTTGCACGGGAAAAAGGCAATGCTTCGCTTCGCAAAATGACCTTTCACGAACGGGGTAGAATGCTGAAGGCATTGGCACTTTATCTGAACGAAAAAAAGGAAGAATTTTATCAGCTTAGTTACCGAACAGGAGCCACCCGCATTGATAGCTGGATAGATATTGAGGGCGGCATTGGCAACCTCTTTGCTTATGCTTCGCTGCGCAAATTTTATCCTGATAAACCTTATTTTGTAGATGGCGAATCGGCTAAACTCTCAAAGCTCAATACTTTTATTGGCCATCACATCATGGTACCCAAAGAGGGTGTGGCAATTCATATCAATGCTTATAATTTCCCCGTATGGGGCATGTTGGAAAAGATTGCAGTGAACCTGTTGGCAGGTGTTCCGGCTATTGTGAAACCCGCCATACCATCGTCTTATTTGGCGGAAGCTGTGGTAAGAAGTATTGATGCTTCCGGCATTTTGCCGCAGGGTGCTTTGCAGTTGGTGATTGGGTCCGGCATTGGCATACTCGACCATGTTACTTACCAGGATGTCGTCACTTTTACCGGCTCTGCTTCCACCGGAAAAAAACTAAAAGCACACCCACGAATCATTGAAGAATCTGTT
>JAYTGA010000239.1:0-1765 GCA_043733905.1 Segetibacter sp. | reverse complement strand
AAGATCATGCTGTGACCGGTAGGTTGCACAAATCTGCGGCTTACAACTTTGTTAGCTTTTGCAGTAATGTACAAACGTGCATAAGCACCAGCTTCCACGCAATTGCGATCCCAGGTAGGGCAGGTATCCCAGGTATAGCGGTCACGCCAGCTTTGCTTGCCGGGCTTGGCAATGGTTTCTTTATTCCATGGATGATTTGGACTCAGTGGACTTCCTTCCATATCGGTTTTAAAGCGGTGACCTTCCCATTTTTCATAATAAGAATGTTCAACAAATTCTTCCAGGCCAACATTAATTTGTTTGAGGCTTGTTGTTACTAATTCACCATCGATCAACACACCTGGTGTTGACCAGCGGGCATTGCCCCATGTTTCACAATTTTTATAAGAGGCGTCATAATAATCAGGGTGATCCCAAACACCGGTCTCGATCATGGTGGCAGGCCGTTGACCTACTTTTTCATAATCAGGATTGCATTCTAAAAAGAAATCAAACACATCATCCCAAAGCCCAACTACTTTTTGTCCGTAATCAAAAAACTTTATGAGACGTTGGTATAATTCATTTAAAACGGTGATATTAATTGTAACAGAAAGTCCGCCGGGAATAACTGATTGTGGATGCGGATATTTACCTCCAATAAGCACATACGCTTCCCTGGCAACACGGGTCATCTCCAATGCTTCAATATATAATTTGCCTGTGAGTGGATTGAGATCATGCATGATGTCGATCATCATCTTGTAACCATGCGCCGCTGTGTTTTTGCAAGGAGTAGTTTTTGCCTTCTCTACAATTTCAGGATTAGTTTCGCTGGTGAGTTGCTCCGAATAATCAGGGCCGGAAAGAAGAAATAAATGCAACGGATGATCATACAAATATTCAACAGCTAATAAAATATTACGCATTACAATTGCCAGCGGAGGAGGTTTAATATCCAATGCCATTTCTATTGCAAGCGCCGAAACTGTTGAATGCACACCACCGCAAACACCACATGCCCGGCTGCTGATATAGGCTGCATCCAATGGGCTTCTTCCCTTCAAAATAATTTCATATCCACGAAACAACGTTGCCATAGAGTTGGAAGAGATCACTTTTTTATTTTCCAGGTCAACTACACTGTGAAAAGCCAATGCACCGGCTATCCTTGTCACAGGATCATAATCTACATTTTTCAAAAATCCATTTTTCCCCAGGAGTTCTTTGAGCTTATCCTCATTTTTACCGAGGTCAACAATATCGTAAGAATAAGGATTGGCAACACCTTCTTTCAACGTAGCATTGCCCTGCTCATCAAATTCTATCGGAAGATTTTTGAAACACATATTATTTTCGTTTACAATTTTAAAACTTTAGCAATAGCTCCAAGATGCGTATTAACTGATGACAAACCCCCATGCAAAGTATCCAATGCCCCATTAATAGTTGTTAGCTTTTCTGCTAATGGAGCGGTATCATTTTCTATTTGCTGCAAGCCACCGGCAAGCGCTTTCAAATGTCCTGCCGCCCTAAATAAATAAATGATCACTCCTACAAGGTATACCACTAATACTAACACAACAAGCACTACTACAATTACCGTGGCGATAAATAAATAATCTCCCATATCAATTAAATTTTGCTGACCTGTCAGCCATTACTGTTTCTATGGTTTCAGCATTAGTATTTATTTTTCCTGCACTGTCCAAAATATCCACTGCAACTTCTATGGTGCTGTTCAATGCAGTAATATGACCTGTGTTTCCTGCGATGCCCATTCCGG
>JAYTGA010000238.1:0-1650 GCA_043733905.1 Segetibacter sp. | reverse complement strand
GCGGCAAGGTGGACCATAAGGGTACCTCCCAAAGTTGGCTGGGCTGAAATTTCCTGCTTTAATTGTAAATATTTTTGCCAGTATTCACGCAATATATCTTTAACTTCTTCACTTCTGTAATGGCGAATAAGCACCTTTTTAGCCGCTGTTGCTGCCTGGATTTTAACCCCATACAAAATCAGTTTTTTAAATAAGTTTTTTGCCATATGCAGTAAGCCATTATATTGTTTTAAAATAATTCCCTATTTTATGTTTCCAGATTCTTTTTTGTATCATCAAGCATATTATTCAAACACCAGTTGCAATACAAGTTTGCAAAAAAGAAAGAAAGGATTTTATAATACCATTCTTTGGGCGGCAAATAGCTAATTGAAATTGTTATCATAGTTCTGTTTTCTGTAGGAGAAATTTCAAACCACATACGATACCATGACATGATAATTATTTTTGCATCACCAATTGTTTCCCATTCTTTTAATACAGGGCGTTGCCACTTCGTAACTGTTTCGTTGAAATCAATTGTCATTCCCATTATCTTTCCATACCAGCGATATGTTGCGCCTACTCCGATTGCATATGTTGAAAGTTGATTCAATTTTAACTTACTACCCATCATCATCATGGAGTTTTCACCCATGTGCATTCCGGTTTTCGAAAAGTCATCCATTTGAACGAATACTTTTTCAGGTGATGAATGAATGAGTGTATTCTTCGTTTTGGTTTTCATAACTAAAGATTTTTTAAAATGAAATCAACCCGCTGTTCTGGCGGAAACACAGGAACCTGAATTATTGGAAATCCTAAAGACTCGTATACCTCAATTAGCAATGCATGAATTTTCTTCTGTGCTGCCTCATCTTCGGTTCGGGCATAATCCCGCACCAATGGAAGGCAATCCAGAATAAACACCTTTTTGTAGGCGATAGTACGTAATGCTTCCAAAAGCTTTTCATCCTCAGGAAGGTTCAGAAAATGATAATAGGCAAGCGCATCAGGAATTGCCCTGTCAAGGAAAATAAGATCATCCGGGGAAAGTGCCCTTTCCTGTTCAATTTGCATATCTAAAATCCCCAATTGAAATTCCATCTGATTTTTCCTAACCTCACCAACAGTCTTCCCATTAAGACGCTGCGTATCGAGGTAATGCCTTGCATGTTCAATCGTTGTCTTATATCCTCTTGCTTTAAGCAAATTAACAGTAGTTGTTTTACCTGAACCTGGCCCCCCAGTAACAACATACCAATTTGTTTGTCTTCCAGGATTATTGCCAATGTTATCTCTTAATGCTTCCATTTGACTCTGTTTAGTTGTTACACAGCTTCTGTCCCACTATAGTCCTATTGTTTTATTTACGTACAATCTCTACAGAACATTTTGCATGTAACGCCACTGCTTGTGAAACCGAGCCCAGCAAAAAACGTCCGACAGGCCCGGCACCATGAGAGCCAACAACAATTAAATCAGCACCGAATCTTTCGGCTTCATTGAGGATAGCACTCTTCGGAGAATCTTGTATAGCTTTAGTCGTAATCGTTAATGTCGGATTTTTCTCACTTAAAATTTTCGCTGCAGTTTCAATAACCTTTTTTGCCGCATTCAGAGCATATTTATTGCCTATAGTATAAACCTCCTTTGCAGCACCTAAAGGGC
>JAYTGA010000237.1:0-13999 GCA_043733905.1 Segetibacter sp. | reverse complement strand
ACCACTACTAAAATCGGCCATGGCGAAGCAACTTCCTATGCGTTTGAAGTGACAGCCGATGCAGCCTCAGCAGCCACAGACAGGTTCAGCATAGTGTTTAAAAACAGTGCAACTGCACCAGTAATGGCCACCACGATCAAAGCTTATCAAAAGGAAAGCAACGTGCAGGTAGCATGGACAGTGACTAACGAGCAAGGGGTCAAAGCCTACGAAGTGGAACACTCAACTGATGGATCAAGTTTTAGCAAAGCCGCTACTACAGCCGCTATCGGCAATGGTTCACCGGTATTGAGCTACACATGGCTGCAGGAGCAACCATCGAATGGCGATCATTATTACCGTGTAAAAGTTATTTCAAAATCAGGTGATGGTAAATACACTTCAGTAGCCAAAGTGACCATCGGAGTCATCAAATCTGAGATCACTGTTTATCCAAATCCTATAAAAAATAAGACAGTTAATCTTCAGTTAACCAACATGGACAAAGGCACTTACATTATTCGTTTACTAAACGATGCAGGACAGGTGATGATGAACAGCCAGTTCGTTCACAACGGCGGCAGTGCCAACCAGAAGGTAGCACTCAGCCAGAGCATAAGAAACGGGAGCTACCGGTTGGAAGTAATAGCCGACGGGGGACATCGCACCACACAAAACATAGTGATCAGCAACGATTAAAAAAATAAGATAGTGGGTTGCAAAAACAGCAACCTGCTATTTACAAGCAAAGAAACTTAAAGAACGATCCTTTTTAACCCTATAGAATATAACAACAATGAAGGCAACAAAAATCCTAAAGAGCACCAAAGCCTCGGTAATGGCTATGGGGATGCTGATACTATCCCTACCCGGATTCAGCCAGGATCCCGGAGGTAACCCCGATGGCCCACCGCCGGCAGTACCGTTTGAGGATTACATGCACCTGATCTTATTGGCTGCAGGTGCTGTATTTGCACTGTTAGTCATCAAAAGATTGAGAACCAAAGCGGCTTGATTTTAAGCTAAACTCGTCATCTGATTTTTAATAGCAACTCATTTGTATGGGTTGCTATTGTTGTTTAATCTGTTTGCGTAAATGTGATTGCCTGGTTCTTACGTGTATAATTTGCATTGAAGTATCAATTTCAGATTTAATGATGGTCGTTTTGCAAGTGGGTATTAGCAGCTTCATAGCGATTCCTGAAAGTAGAAGTCTAGATTAAGCTAATGAACTTTTTGGGTTAAACGGGTAGGGTAGGCAATGCGGCTTTCATAAAAAAATGTGGCATCTTAACTGCTTATATTGCCTGACTCAGTTCAGTGGCCTTTTGCATGGTTGTAATATCCCGGTGGCGGCCTATGCATTTACGCCAATAGCTGGGCAGGTTGGTATCCCTAATCACTTCACTAGATTTGAGCTGTATGCCACAGAAATACTACAGGCTCCAGTCGGTGTTGATACGCTCAATGAGCAACTCATCGCTTAAACACAGGTAGTATTGTAAAAACTATAAGGCAATGCCCCTTTACACCCAACCACGCCTTTCAGTCCTTGGGGTATGATGGAAGCTAAAGACTCAAAAGGAAAGGACAGATATAACTGTCCTACATCGGTTTGTAAAATCCGCTCATACTACAATTGCCCATTCTTGAAGTAAGTGCACGTATATCTACAGGTGTAGATGAACCTGCTTTCTACTGTATTTTATAGAGAATACTTTAGGTAAAATTTAAACAATCTCTGAAGGGTACTTTGGCTCCTTATGCAGTCTCTGACCAGGGGCATATCTGCCTTTCCAACATCCATTTGCAATTGACTATTTAAAAGTATATGCCACAACGAGCTTTAGCAATTTCCCCCAACTATTTCTAACCAGTATGTCATAAGGAATGGCAAAGATTATTCTAAAAATGAGTAAGCGCTAATTTTAAACTCTTTAACTACATATTACTAATGCACAACGAGGCTTAAGTTGAGTTTGCCATTCCCAAAAATGCCCAGAAAAATAAAACAATGGTTCGATTCTTTCACAAATAAAGGTCAATAATGTCCCTAATAGCAATTAAAAATTTGCTTTTTGAAATGCTATGAACATTTTTAAATAAGATTTAATGTTCATGTAAAATTGTTGTACCAAGGTTGTACCAAAAACAAATAATGTCTTGTAAATAATTGATTTACAAGACATTATTAAGTGTAGTTGCGGATCGGACGGGACTCGAACCCGTCTCGTCACTTGATGACGAGACCGTGACAGGGCGGCATTTTAACCATATACCAATTTCTCCAACGAACGCCGGTTTAATTTTTTGATACGCTTTTCTTCAATTAAAGCACTGCGCTTATCTGGCATTTCTTTGTAGTAAACCAACTTCCAGGGTAATTTGGAAGAGGTATATTTTGATTGGCCAGTATTGTGCTGGTTTAAGCGAACCTCAATATTTTCAGTAACGCCTTTGTAATAATCACCATCCACTTCACTACAAAGTATGTAAACAAAATAAGGCAAACAAATTTGGGGGGGTTTAGCGAAATTAAAAAACCTCAAGTAAATTGAGGCTTTTGCGGACCGGACGGGACTCGAACCCGCGACCTCCGCCGTGACAGGGCGGCATTCTAACCAACTGAACTACCGATCCAAAAAACAATTTTCAAAAGCTGAATACCTGTTTTTTAGGACGGCAAAGATAAGGGTAAATGATTTTTGCAAACAAAACTTTCTTGAAAAAATTTCATCACCTAATTTTACCCTCACAAACTACGATATGCCCGAATATCCGAACCGACAATTTCTCAATTTTGAAGAACCCATTAAGGAACTTTATGAGCAAATAGACCAGACAAAAAAGCTGGCTGAAAAAAATTCAAAAGTTGATTATTCCAATACACTCGTCCAGTTGCAGGATTCTATTATTGAGAAAAGAAAAGAAATAACCGAACACCTCACGCCCTGGCAGCGGGTGCAGTTGAGCCGTCATCCCGACAGGCCATATACCTTAAAATACATTGAAAAAGTATTTACCAATTTTGTGGAACTTCATGGCGACCGCAATGTAAAAGATGACAAAGCGATGGTTGGCGGATTTGCACAACTGGACGGTGAAACTGTGATGGTGATGGGGCAGCAAAAAGGTATTAACACCAAAGCCCGACAGCTTCGCAATTTTGGCATGGCCAATCCCGAAGGCTATCGTAAAGCACTTAGGCTGATGCGGCTTGCCGAAAAGTTTAATAAACCTGTTATTACTTTTATAGACACTCCGGGTGCCTACCCCGGCATGGAGGCGGAAGAGCGTGGACAAGGCGAAGCAATCGCCAGGAATATTTATGAAATGATCCGTCTGAAAGTGCCTGTCATTTGCATCATCATAGGCGAAGGGGCAAGCGGCGGCGCACTGGGCATTGGTGTGGGCGACAGGGTTTATATGCTCGAAAATTCCTGGTACACTGTTATTTCACCTGAGAATTGCAGTTCTATTTTGTGGCGTAGCTGGGATATGAAAGAGAAGGCAGCAGAACAATTGAAACTGACTTCGGACAACATGTTTCAGTTTGGATTGGTAGATGGCATTATTCCTGAACCGCTTGGCGGGGCTCATTGGGACTACGACAGTGCGGCTGATATTTTGAGATCATATCTTATTCCTGTTTTGAAGGAGCTGAAGCAGATAGACCCGGCAGAAAGAGTTCATCAGCGGATCGAAAAATTTTGCAAAATGGGCTTTTGGGAAGAAATGCAGGATTAATTCATAACCGTTTATTGGCTTAAGAATAGTCTGTAGTGGCTCTTTCTGTAATTTGAAAATATAAAACAACTGGCAGCTTTACCTGCACAATTGCCATCACCAATAAAATATCTTTAACCTGAATGACCTTCATTTATCGCATACTCAGTTTTTACATTGATTTGTTCAGCTTTCTTTTTGCCGCTTCACTATTTATATTGTTGCCTTTGGCTTTGACTGCCCCGGCTTTGCTTCTGCCTGTTTTCGTGGTTGTAGCGGTGGTTTTATACTCCTGGTTTTCCCGGCAGTTCAGACACAAAGTGCTTCAGCGGCATCTGCAGGTAAAACACACTCTGCGTGATTGGGTAAGGGTCAATGGTTTTGTAGCTATCATTTTTAGTGTTCTTAATATACCTTCTGTCATTGCTTTGCTGCGCAATCCATCCTTTATTTTAAGCAACCTGAAGGAAATGATGAAGCAATATCCTGAGAAGATGCAACAGGAAATACCCATGTCAAGCATCAACACGGCGGGGTACATTATGCTGTCTTACTTCATCGTCTTACTTATTCATGTGCTGTGGACATTCGCCCTGCTCAAAAAGCATGAATCTTTTTTTGAAAAATGATTTTTTGCTTCGCAAAATGAGACAAATGAACACATAGACCATTCTGTAAATGGTATCCTTTGAGTCTTAAGAAGCACATAATGCAGTGTTTTTGATGGATTGTTTCTTCAGTTTTTGGGTTTGCCTTTTCACTTTTGCCTTTTTATTTAGAGAATGCCTGATACTATTTTCATGAATCAACCAAATGTACCTCTGGCTGAAAGAATGCGCCCCACATCAATGGATGAACTCACGGGACAGCAGCACCTTACGGGCAAAGGCAGCATTTTGAGAAATGCCATCGAAAACGGCACCATTCCTTCCATGATACTTTGGGGGCCTCCGGGTGTTGGAAAAACAACCATTGCCAACATCATCGCCCATACTTTACAGATCCCATTTTACCAACTCAGTGCCATCAGCAGTGGTGTAAAGGACATGCGTGAAGTGATTGAAATGGCAAAGGAAAAAGACAAAGCCATTTTGTTTATAGATGAAATTCACCGTTTTAACAAAGGCCAGCAGGATGCGCTGCTGGGTGCTGTTGAAAAAGGCATCATCACCCTCATTGGTGCCACCACTGAAAACCCGTCTTTTGAAGTTAACTCTGCCCTCCTGAGCCGTTGCCAGGTCTATGTTTTAAAGTCTTTGGGCAAAGAAGAACTTAACGATTTACTGCTTTTTGCGCTGCAAAAAGATGAATGGTTGAAAACCCAAAACATCCGGCTAAAAGAAACGGAAGCACTCATCAGTTTATCCGGTGGCGATGCAAGGAAATTGCTCAATCTTTTTGAGTTGGTAGCCACCTCAAGCGCCTCCAAAGGAGGGGTTTTAGAAATCACGGATGACCTGGTGATGAATGTTGCACAAACAAAAGTGGCTCTTTATGATAAGAAAGGCGAGCAGCATTACGACATCATTTCTGCGTTCATCAAAAGTATGCGTGGCAGTGATCCTAATGCAGCGGTTTATTGGCTGGCACGGATGATAGAAGGTGGTGAAGATGTGAAATTTATAGCCCGTCGCATGCTCATTTTTTCAAGCGAAGACATTGGCAATGCCAATCCCAATGCACTGTTGCTGGCCAATGCCACATTTGATGCAGTCAGCAAAATCGGCTATCCCGAAAGCCGGATCATACTATCGCAATGTGCAACTTACCTGGCATCTTCGGCCAAAAGCAATGCAAGCTATGCCGCCATTGGCGCAGCACAGACTGCAGTGTCACAACATGGAGACTTGCCTGTTCCACTCCACATTCGTAATGCACCCACCAGGCTGATGAAGAACCTTGACTATGGCAAAGGTTATAAGTATGCACATTCCTTTGAAGGCAACTTTGCCGAGCAGGAATACCTGCCGGAAAAAATTGCCGGCACCAGGTTTTACGATCCGCAAAGCAATGCAAGAGAAAATGAGCTTCGCAAATTTCTCAAAGACAAATGGGGCGATAAATACGGTTATTGAAACGTAGCAGAAGTCTTTATTTCAGCGTTGGTCATTGTCTTACTACTCAGCATCCACAGTCCACAAAATGTCAGCAAGCCGTTTAGTATGAGCAACTCAATGCCAATCTGGTAGCCATGAAACCATGTGGCGGAGTTGTCGCTGAGCACATAGCAAATGGCAGGTGCGGTAATGCAGATGATGGGAATCAGGAAACTTTCTTTTAAAGTTCTTTTTGTCAAAATGCCAAAGGCAAACAAACCAAGTAGCGGGCCATAAGTGTATCCTGCCAGTTTCAAAATAATATCAATGATGGATTTGTTGTCAATGAGTTTAAAGGTAATGACACACAAAAAGAAGACGAAAGCGAAAACAAGATGGACTTTTTTGCGGATGCTTTGCTGCTTTTGATCGTTCCATTCAGCATTTCTTTTGAGGCCAATAATGTCTATGCAGAAGGAAGATGTAAGAGCCGTCAAAGCCCCGTCGGCACTGGGGAAGAGGGCGGAAATGAGGCCAATGATGAAAATGATGCCAATGAAAGGTGGCAGGTGGTGAAAGACAATTTCCGGAAAAAGATTGTCGCCGATAATGTTCTTACCATCCAGCATCAATTGTGCTTTGGCATTTGCCGAAGGCAAAATAAAATTTGCACCGAGATTATGTGCATAGATGTAGAGCAAGCCGCCCAGTGTGAGAAAAATAAACACAACTATTGCCTGAAGAAAACTAAGACTCAACATGTTCTTCTGCGAATCACGTAGGTTGTGTACGCTGATGTTTTTTTGCATCATTTCCTGGTCGAGGCCGGTCATAGCAATGGTGATAAATGCACCGCCCAGCATGGCTTTCAGGAAGAAGCCTGCGCTTTTGTAATCAGTGTTCAGCAACCGTGTATATTGGTTTTGGCGAAATGAATGAAACACATCCATGACATTGAAATGCAGTTGAGACATGATGTAAACCAAACAAACCACCAGCCCGATGATGATGAATGATGTCTGCAAAGTGTCGGTGAATACAATTGTCTTCACCCCGCCTTTGAAGGTGTACAAAATGATCATTAGCAGGATAGCCAAAGTGGTCAGCCAAAAAGGCACGCCCATAGCATCAAGAATAAATAACTGAAGAACATTGATGACAAGAAAAAGCCTGGCCGTGGCACCAAGTGTGCGGGAAATGATGAAGAACAATGCCCCCGTTTTGTAAGAGACAAAACCGAACCGTTGCAGCAGGTAAGTGTAGATGCTGGTCAGGTTCATGCGGTAATACAAAGGCAGCAGTATAAAGGCCACTGCAAAGTAACCTACGAGATAGCCAATGACCACCTGGAAATAGCCAAAGCCACCAATGCCAACCGTGCCGGGAACGCTGATAAACGTGACACCGCTAAGTGAGGTGCCGATCATGCCGAAGGCCACCAGCATCCAGTTACTGTTGCGGTTGCCAATAAAAAAAGTTTCATTGTTGCTATTGCGGCTGGTGTACCATGCCACCATTAGAAGCAATAAAAAATAGCCAAACACAACAGTAAATAAAAGGGTAGAGGACATGAAATAGGAATAGTGTTTTTGTTATTAATCCGAAGCAGCCAAAGTAGGAAAAAATAATGAGGTAATATTGTCACTTCAAAACGCCAATTATGAAATTTCAATCCATTGCAGTTTTTTGCGGTTCGCAAAGCGGCAACAACCCTGTTTTTCAGCAACATGCTGTGGAGGTGGGAACTTACCTGGGACAGCAAAACATTACCTTAATTTATGGCGGCGGAAACAAAGGTTTGATGGGTGCAGTTGCCAACGCTGCTATGTCTGCAGGAGGCAAAGTGACCGGCATTATTCCCGAAGTGCTGATCGGCTGGGAACACCAGCACACGGGCATCACAGACCTGCAGGTGGTGGCCGACATGCATGCCCGCAAAAAAATAATGTATGACCTGTGCGATGCTGCCATCATTTTGACGGGAGGCTACGGCACACTGGACGAACTGTTTGAAATGCTGACATGGAACACGCTGAAAATACACAGCAAGAAAATTATTTTGCTAAACTCTGCGGGATTTTATGATCACCTGCTACAACACATTGCCAACATGCAGCAGCAACAATTTTTGTATGAGGACTGGCAGGAAAGAATACTGGTTTTTAAAACTCCGGCAGATATTATTTCTTCTTTGGACCAAGATAGAAATTGAAACCTGCACGAAGGATTGGTTCTTTGCTACCAAGATAGCCAATGTAAGGTGATTCTATATTGTTGCCAAAATCCATCATTATCACAGTGTAAAAGCTACTATTACCTATTTCTCTTGTGGTATAACCAATACCCATTAATAAACTTGGAGCCTCTAATTTTAATTTATCTACAAAGTCATATCCAACATATTGAGCACTGATTTTTGTCCAGTTATATTCGGGCTGAATTTGAAAAAATAGTTGATTGATCGGATACAATCTTGCAAAAACTCCCCCTCCATAACTAAAACTTTTATCCCTCCGGTTGTTGTTATATTCAGGTGAAATGGTGTAGTAATTAATATTGGTTCCTATTCCCACATCAAGCCATTTTGTAAGTGTATAGCCTACCTCGGGATTGCCTCCTACTGCAAAGTATCCGCTCCCTAAACCAAGGCTTATAGACCCACCCAAAAAAATATTTTCCTGTTTAAAAGAATGGTCTTTTTCCTCCTCTTTTTTTTCAGAAATAGTGACCCTTCGCTGCGAGAAACCTACTATAAAAAAAACTAGCATGGTCATCAATAAAAAAAACCTTTTCATGTTTAAAAGAGTTTATTGTAAATCAAATATTTTTCCGGCATTGAGAATATTATTCGGGTCAAAAACCTTTTTAATTCCCCGCATCAAATGTAGTTGTGTATCGTTGAAAACTATGTTAATGTACCGTTTCTGAATCAGCCCTATGCCATGCTCGCCGCTGATGGTGCCACCGAGGCTATAGACCAGTTCAAACAAAGCTTTGATGCCCGCTATCACCTCGGGATCGTCCTGGCTGTTGCTTGTTCCTTCTTTTTTGATCCGCACATGCAGGTTGCCATCACCCGCATGGCCGTAGCACACTGCGTGGAAGTGATATTGAACACCGAGTTCCTTGATTCCCCGGATGAGTTTTGGCAGTTCAGCCCTTGGTACCACGGTGTCTTCTTCAATTGTGTAGCCATGTAGTTTCACTGCTTCTGCGGCACGGCGGCGCATTTTCCAAAGAGCTTCTTTTTGCTGTGCATCATCGGCAAACAGTGCATCGCCGGCTTCATATTGCGCCAGCAATTCACTAATGGCTTCCATGTCGTTCATGAGCACGTCCATGTTGTTGCCATCCACTTCTATAATCAGGTGGGCGGCCACATTTTCATCTATGGGAATGGTGGTGTTTTGCACATAATCGCTGACTATTTTCAAGGCCTCCACCTCCACCAGTTCCAGTGCGCTGGGTACAAAACCCGCCCTGAAAATTGCACTCACCGCCTCACTCGCCTTCTCCAATGAATTGAAAGGAACCAGCATGAGCAAATCATACTTCGGCAGCGGTATCAGTCTCAATACAATCTGCGTTACTATACCCAGTGTGCCTTCGCTGCCCACCATCAGTTGGGTCAGGTTGTAGCCGGTGGAGTTCTTCAATACATTGGCACCTGTCCAGATGATTTCACCTGTGGGTAATACGACCTGTAGGTTCAATACATAATCTCTCACCACGCCATATTTTACGGCTTTGGGACCGCCGCTGTTGGCACTGATATTTCCACCAATAAAACAACTTCCCCGGCTGCTGGGGTCAGGGGGATAAAACAACCCTTTTTCCTTCACTGCATTTTGCAGTTCTTCGGTAATAACTCCAGGCTGGGTCACCACCTGCAAATTGCGTTCATCTATGTGGATGATCTTATTTAACCTTTCTGTAGAAATGAGTACGCCGCCAAGGTGTGGCAATGCGCCTCCACTCAAACCAGTACCAGCACCACGGGGAGTGGCAGGTATGAGGTGCATGTTGCAAAGTTTCAAAATCTGGCTAATTTCTTCTGCGCTGGCAGGTTTCAGGACAATGGTTGGTTTGTAAAGCAAATGTTCCGTTTGATCCTGCCCATAATTTTCTTTTGACTCCTCATCTGTAAACAAATAGTTTTCGCCCACAATCCTTTTAAAATCCTCTACAAAATCCATAGCCTTGTCGCCTTGTCCAGTGTTTATCATTTCCAAAATTTAGGGTACAAAAATCGGTAAAATTCAACAGGAACCGAATGGAGGAAATAAGAACCTTTGAAAGCAAAATATATTTGTTTCCTGGGGAAATTTTGACAAGACAATCATCAGCGTATGAATTTTGCAAAGAGTAAAATGTGAACAAAGCTGCTATGAAAAGATTTGGTAAAAGGGAGTGACATGCACAGCATCCTGTGGACAAGTAAAGCCGAATAAAGGACAAATGTTCGCCCCGCAAAAAAAAGATTAGGTAAATAAAATGGCCTGATATAGGCAAAGTTTTAGAAAGCAATTTCACCTTAATGAACATTTCCCTTTTTTGCCGTGATTACTGAATTCAACTTTTTCATTCCATTCTAAAATCCCCTACATTTACCCTATTAAAAAAATGAACTCCAATGCTTGAAACCGCACCGGTAAAAACCGCCCAAAGCCACGCTGAAATAAAGCGTTATTTCAAATTCTACAACAAACAAGATATACTTTCCATCACCCGTATCCGCCGCTTTGAGACTAAAGTTGGGGAGAGGTTGCAAGTCATTTCAGACACCGCCCGCCTTGATGAAGCGTTGTCTGATTCCACAGCTAAGTTTGTAATAATAGGGATTCCTGAAGACATTGGTGTGAAAGCCAACTATGGTGTTGGCGGAACAGATACTGCATGGATGCCGTTTCTTCATTCGTTCGTCAACATACAAAGCAATGACTTTTTGGAAGGTGGAAATATTTTGCTGTTAGGTCATTTCGATTTCTCAGAAATAGCGAACCTGATAGAGAGCAATGCGCATGATTACGAGGAGAAAACACTCGCCTACCGCCATGCTGTCAACCAGGTGGATGAAGCTGTTGAGCCATTGATTAAGTTGATTATTGAACACAACAAAATACCGATTGTCATTGGCGGCGGGCATAATAATGCTTATCCGCTGATTAAGGGTGCTGCCAAAGGATTGTACAAGTCCGGGCAGATTCCGCTTGCCTCCATAAACTGCATTAATTTGGATGCCCATGCAGATTTTCGGCCAATGGAAGGAAGGCACAGCGGAAACGGTTTTACCTATGCAGAAGAAGACGGCTACCTGCAGAAATATTGCATTATCGGGCTTCATGAAAACTACCTGACACAAAACATCTGGATGGATGTGGTCAATAATCCTTTCATAGATTTCATTACCTACGAGGATATTTTCATTCACGAAAAAAGGGATTTTCTTTCTTCAATAGCTCATGCCACTACTTTTACCGAAGACACCTATACAGGCATTGAAATTGATCTGGATTGCATTGAAAACACTTTGAGCAGTGCAGCTTCGCCCAGCGGGGTCCATCCGGTTCATGCACGCCAGTTTGTGTCGTATGCAGCAGCCGACACCAACACAGCCTACCTGCATATTTGCGAAGGTGCCAGCAAGCTAACAGACGGTAGAAGCAGCGATACAACAGGCAAATTGATTTCTTTTTTGGTGAGCGATTTTATAAAGGCGAAGGAATAATGTGCTGATTAGCTAATTAGCTGATTTGCTAATGCTTACGTTGTATTCCATTAGCAAATCAGCACATTAGCCAATTGTTTTACTTTCCATTTCCATCACTTTTTCAAACAACAACTCATATTCATCATTCAAATTTTTTAGGGTTTGAACTGATTTCTTGTAATCGCTTTCGGCGGTGGCGAATCTGGCTTTGTCTGTATAATTTTCAGGAGCTGACAGAGCCTGTTCCAACCTGATTTTTGTTGCTTTGGCCGAGGTGATTTCAGCTTCCAAGTTGCCCAATCGTTTTTGTTGCTTTTGAAGTTCCCGTTGCAGTTCACGGTTGAGGGGTTGGGATTTGGTGTCTTGTTTTTGGGAAGATGATTGTGTGTTGTTTTGCGTCTGATTTTGCGAAGCTTTGCTTTCGGGTTTTGCAGTTATAGAAGGCAATTCATCCGGCTTGCTTTTTTCGGCAGCTTGCTTTGCCATCCGTTCATTCCATTCCACCCACTCCTGGTAGGTGCCTTTAAATTCTTTTATTTTATGGTCAACAATTTCCCAGATTTTGTTGGCTGTTTTGGAAATGAAAAACCGGTCGTGGCTGACGAGTATGAAGCTGCCGGGATATTTATTTAGTGCATCGGCCAACAGCTCTACCGAGTGCATGTCTAAGTGGTTCGTCGGTTCATCCAGCATGAGGAAATTTGCCTTGCTCACAATAGTTTTTGCAAGTGCTACTCTTGCCTTTTCGCCGCCGCTGAGTACCTTTATTTTCTTGTCCACATCATCGCCGCCAAAGAGGAAACCACCGAGCAGCGACCGCAGTTCAGGCTCAGTTTTGTTGCTGCCTGCATCTTTCATTTCGTCCAGCAGGTTGTTGTTCACATTCAGTGCTTCCAGTTGGTGCTGTGCGTAGAAACTTTCGTCCACATTGTGTCCCCAAATCCTCTCGCCTTCAAAGGTTTCAGTTTCTGCTACGATCCGCAGCAGGGTTGACTTCCCTTTTCCATTTGCACCTATGAGGGCTATTTTGTCGCCGCGGTCTATTTCGGCAATTGCATTTTCCAAAATCACATTGTCACCAAATTTTTTGCTGATGTGCTTCAGCGAAACCAAGACCTTGCCGGGCACTTTGTCCACCTGGAAATTGATGCGGATGTCGGGTCTTTCCAACTGCGAATCTTCTATCAGTTCAATCTTGTCCAGTTTTTTAATAAGGCTTTGCGCCATGGCTGCTTTGCTCGCTTTTGCCCTGAATCGTTCAATGAGGCGTTCGTTTTGTCTGATGTAATCCTGTTGGTTTTCATAAGCTTTTTGCTGCACATCCATACGAAGCAGTTTTTCCCTTTCGTAATATTCGTAGTTACCACTGTAAATGTGCAGTTGCTTTTGGTACAGTTCTACTATTTTGTTGACCATCTTGTTCAGGAAAAACTTGTCGTGACTCACTATCACCACGCTGCCTTTGTAGCTAAGGAGGTACTTTTCCAGCCACTCAATACTTGGCAGGTCAAGGTGATTCGTAGGTTCATCCAATAGCAATACGTCAGGAGCCTGCAGGATCATTTTGGCCAGCAACACCCTCATACGCCAACCGCCGCTAAATTGCTTGTAGGGCTTGTCCAGATCATTGTTGCTAAAGCCAAGGCCATGAAGAACTTCCTCCGCTTTGTAGTGAACATTGTAGCCATCAAGGACGTCCATTTCATGGAGGGCATCGGTATATTTCAGTAGAATCTCTTCACTTTCGGGGTTGGCTTCCAGTTGTTTGCCGTAGGCCTCAATTTCTTTTTCCACCTGCATGACACGCTCAAAAGCACCGAGGGCTACGCCGGTAATGGTGTCGTTGGTATCGAAACTAAGCAAGTCCTGGTGAAGATAGCCAATGGTGGTCTCTTTACTTTTCTCAACCGTGCCAACGGAAGGAGAAAATTGCCCGACCAATACCTTAAGCAGGGTTGATTTGCCCGTGCCGTTATAGCCGATGAGGCCAATTCTTTCGCCGGGCTGAATGTGCCAGGTGGCTTCACTCACTATCACACGGGCACCAAACTCAAATGTCACATTCTGAAGACCAAGAAGCATAAAAAGAGGAACTTTTAAGGAGGCGCAAAAGTAATTGTTTAAATGGAGGAAACAAGATATCAGAAAGTGCTGCGTAGGGTATAAGATAGAATGGCAGACAAAAGGTAAATTTTACTCTATTAAAAGGCTAACGAAGGAATTCTTGACCAGCTAAATGAGAATGGAACCTGTCAAACCTATAACTGGCATTCATAAAAACAAAAAAACCACCCTGCTCTATCAAAAACAGGGTGGTTTTTTTACAAACTGTAAAAGTTCAAATTTTTAGACACAACGAATTTCGCTTCTACGTTTCGCTGGCTGTTAGTCTAACATCTAAATACTATGTACTAAATACTATGTTTCTACTTCACCAATTCCATTTCTTTTGTAGCAACTTTTCGTCCGTCCATCATTAATGAGTAGAAATAACTGCCTGCACGTAGTGTGCCTGCCCCAAGTGTTACTTGCCCATTTTCCTTTCCGG
>JAYTGA010000236.1:0-33615 GCA_043733905.1 Segetibacter sp. | reverse complement strand
TAAGCAGTTTGTTTTTCCAGAGGCGAATTTGAGCAACTGCCCCATTTTCATACCATATCTTAACTACATAAACATCTTTTACCCCCCAGCTGAGATCATTTAGATGAATGGCACTATCTCTTATTTGACCGTTTTCAAAATAAGTAACCAGCGAGCCCGTATCCCCTCTAGTGTAATCACGCTCCCATTTTTTATTCCCATTTTTATAATAGGCAACCCATTTATTGCCAGCTGTATGATTAGTAACTATTCCTTCCGAAGACTTAGTTCCATCTGACCGAAAGTTTTTAATCAAGCCATCATTTAAATAGTAAATGCTATCGTTTTTCCAAAGATGATAACCATATAGTTTTCCTTGATAATCGTATTTAAAAGTTGTGTCCACATACTTTCCATCTTTTACTTTGCCTTTCTCATACACATTGCCGTTAAAGTAAAAGAGAATGATACGGCCATTTTTTAAAGTCATTTCATCAGCTACCGGTATCCACTTTCCTTTGCCTGTCTTAGCATCCACCCACCAAGCCCAATGTTCGTTGCGTTTGTCCTTGTCATCTATATCGCTGCTGTTGCAACCGACTATGGAGCCAACGATAACCATTATTATTAGCCATTTCATCTTGATCAGTTTTGCATTTAAGGTATCACCCGCACCATTCCATTTTGCGAAGCAAACATAATTCTAAAAACGAACAACAAAACGCCCTGCAAATGGTGCGCATCTTTACTAAAATTTACTCCCACTACTCATTTTGCGAAGCAAAAGAACAACGCAAACACCAAAACCATCCTCATTTTGCCCAAAACTATAGTGCTAACTCTCCGCACACATGTGCCAACCCTTCGCACATATGTGCAAACTTGCAGGAGATATGTGCCAACCCTTCGCACACATGTGCCAACCCTCCGCACATATGTGCCAGCTCTTCGCACACATGTGCTATCCGGCGCACACATGTGCCAGCCCGCCGCACACATGTGCCAGCCTTCCGCACACATGTGCCAGCCCGCCGCACACATGTGCTGAGTCTCCGCACATATCACCAAGCCTTTAGCACACATGTGCCAACATCCCGAACTATGGTGCCGCCTTTCCGCAAATATGTGCGAACGTATGGCACACATGTTTCTCACATTCGGAGCTTTGTTTTTGTCTGTTAATGGTTCATTATCACCGTTGCTAAGTAAGAAAACAAGGAGTAAAGAAACTTTTTTTAGAAAAAAACAACTAATATTGAGCTGTTATTATAAACCCATTTATTTTTAATTTCTAAAACGAAACACTTATGCCAAGAATGATCACTGTATTAATTAACTGGTTGCGCAATTCTGCACTTGAAAAGGCCAGCCTGTTGAAAAACGTAGCCCTCGGCGTGGGCGGACATGCCTCTGTATTTATCAATTCGCCATTCAAACCTGAAGATTTGACGAAGGCAGCCGACCTGTTGATTGACACTTTCGGCACCCATCTCAACGGGCCAAATGCGAAAAACGACTTTGACAATGCCGAAAAAGATGTGGATGACAAGCTGCACGACATGGCATTTTATGTAACCAACATTGCCAAGGGCGACAAAACAAAGATCGAATTATCAAACTTTACGGCCAGCGACCCCACAAGTCACCCGGCTACGGTGCCAGACATTCCATCCATCAAGAGTTTAACGCCACAGGATGGTGCGAAAATTAAAATAATCATTGATCACGTTGCCGGCTCGCAGGGCGCCGTATCGGTCATAGGCGAAGACCACGATCCCGAAGTAACTGTACACACTCACCACATAACCATTGCCCCCAACGTGGCCGGCAAAGTACACGTCATAACCCACGGCAAAGACAGCGAGACCATCAGTTTGTCGCCCACCTGCAACAAAGTCTATGTAAAGACCCTGTGCCAAAACGCCGCCGGCATGAGTGCATTCAGCCCGGTCGTCAGCAAAAAAGCGTTGGAATAATCTTTCTTCTTTTTAGAAATAGTAAAACCCGCTTCGGCGGGTTTTTTTGTTTTTTTTTGTTAGCCGACAGTTGTTCTACAATGTAGCTTCATTGGCGACGCTCCGTTCAACAGTATAGCTTTGGGGGGCTTTTTCCACGTTTTGCTAATAAGTTCCTAAAAGAAAATTAGAAATGTTGTAAACTCAATGGTATGGATAAAAGCAAAACAGAGTATTTTGTAGCACTAAGGTTTACACCTATTTTTTATAAAAAAGAGAATGGGTACGCCTATCCTCAAAAGCAATAATGCCATTTTCCCTATTGAAATATGTTTTATAAACTTGTGTGTATTTATAAATAGCAGTATCATATTCCTGTAGAATCACATTGGAATAGGTTTTTGTATTGACAGTGAATGTTGGTAAGATTTTGTGAAATTGAGCATCAAGTTTAAACGTGTCGCCAACAACTGTTAAAGAAGTCAGATTATCAAGAACGCGGTAACGAAGGTTATCATTGGTGGTAAGATCAATATAAGCATCAAAATAATTATTATCCTGAGAGTAAATAGTTCCACTATTAACTTTCCAGGAGGTGTCATTGGTAGTCCCATTAAAAGAACTGGTTTCGGTATATCCAGCACAAATGCAACCCCCTAATTCCTGGTGCCAACAATCCAGTATTTTTTTGTCGGCTATTGACGATTCTTTTACTACAAAAATTATTTCATAATTGAGTGAGTTAACGTACCTAATTGTATCTCCACTTCTGTAATGGATCCATTTGTTATAAGCATCTCCAATTCCAGGATAAGTGAAGCTACCGCAATCCTTGGTACCAAAGCAAGAATAAAATAGATTAGCGATTAAAAAACAGCAAAGAATATATTTAATTTGCTTAGGCATAGTTTACAAAAATTTAGGAACAATGACCAATATTACCACTTTAATATTGCACTTGCAACTCCCCTTCTCACTAGCCATCGAGGAAAATGAAAGTGGCTTAATTTCAACTACTCATTTTGCGAAGCAAAAAACAATGCAAACACCAAAACCAACCTCATTTTCCCCAAAACCATAGTGCTAACTCTTCGCACACATGTGCCAGACCCTCGCACATATCTCCAACAGCAGCATTCATGTTAGCAGCTCATAGGTCATTGCATCCTCTGCCATACCATCAATCCGCTAAAAATGAACCGTCATGTTTCACCACACTGCCTATCTCTCTATCTTTGCCCCCATAAAACAAAAAAACGATTGTACTATGTGGCTCAACAACATTCTGGAAACGATTGGAAACACTCCCCTCATTCAGCTTAATAAAATAACCAAAGACCTACCCTGCACCGTGCTGGCTAAGGTGGAATATTTCAACCCCGGCAACAGCATCAAAGACCGCATGGCCCTGAAAATGCTGGAAGTGGCAGAACAGGAAGGAAAGATAAAACCAGGTGGCACCATCATAGAAGGCACCAGCGGAAACACGGGCATGGGACTGGCCCTGGCAGCGTGTGTCAAGGGGTACAAATGTATTTTTGCCACCACCGAAAAACAATCAAAAGAAAAAGCAGACATTCTGAAGGCAGTGGGTGCCGAGGTCATTGTCTGCCCTACCAATGTAGAGCCCGACGACCCCCGCAGCTACTACTCCGTCAGCAAAAGACTGGCGACCGAAGTGCCCAATAGTTGGTATGTCAATCAATACGACAACCTGGCCAACCGTCTTGCACATTACGAACAAACCGGCCCCGAAATATGGGAGCAAACAGAGGGCAGAGTCACCCACCTGGTGGTGGCGACCGGCACAGGCGGAACAATTGTTGGCACTGGCAAATACCTGAAAGAAAAAAACCCGGACATAAAAGTATGGGCCATTGACAGCTATGGCAGCTTGCTAAAGAAGTATTTTGAAACAGGCGAACTGGATCAGAAAGAAGTCTATCCCTACATCAGCGAGGGTTTTGGCGAAGACTTTGTGCCGCAGAACTACGACATGCAATACATTGACGAGTTCACCAAAGTGACCGACAAAGATGGTGCAGTCATGGCACGCCGCATAGCCAAGGAAGAAGGCATGTTTTGCGGATACAGCGCAGGCAGTTGCCTGCAAGGTCTGTTCCAGCTAAAAGACCAGTTGAAACCCGGCGATGTAGTTGTCTGCATTTTTCACGACCACGGCAGCCGCTATGTGGGCAAGGTTTACAACGATCAATGGATGATGGAGCGTGGGTTCCTGGATGTGAAAACGTTTAAAGACATTGTGAGCGGACGGGTCAGCAAACGCCTCATTGCCCTGCAGACCACGCACACCGTGGCCGAGGCTGTTGACCTGATGCGCAAATACGATATAGAACACATCCCCGTCATGGACGGAACAACGCTGGCAGGTTCTATTAGCGAAGGCGGTCTGTTTCAGAAAGTATTCAGCAATCCCGACATCAAAACGGCGACAGTCGGCAGTGTCATGGAGGCTCCCTATCCTATTGTTTCGTTTGACACCACCGTTGAGCGCATTGGAGGAATGATCACCAAAGACAACGGAGCCGTGCTGGCCCGTGACGAAAGCGGCAGCCTGCACATTGTGACCAAGTACGATGTCATTCAGAGTATGGCGAAGTGAGGTATGAAGTAGTAAGTGTAAAGTGTTAGGTGTTAGGTATAAGGTATAAGGTTGAGCTATGAGCTATGAACTATGAGGTATGAGTTAGGTGTGAAGTGTTAGGTGTGAAGGAACAAAACACCGGCAACGATAAACGGTTTTACCGACAAACGAATAAACCAATTAACCAATCAACTAATAAACCTCCCCCCATGACAGCAGATTCAATTTTTAGCCTTGCCGCTAACTTTTCGGCACTTGGATGGATCACGATTATTGTCATCAGCCCGTTTTGGAAAAGCTTTGACAAAGCAGTCATCGGCATTGTCGTCGTGGCAATGGCATTGACCTATACCGCATTGAATTTGTCTGATTTCAGTCCTGACATTTTTAAAAAGTTTGCCACGCTGGATGGTGTCATGGGCTTGTTTCAAAGCAAAGTCGTAGTCACGGCTGCATGGACTCACTTCCTGGCTTTTGACCTTATGGTAGCCGTCTGGATCAAGAAAAATTCGTTGAAGCACGGCATCAGTCACTGGCTCATCATCATCCCTCTCATCTTCACCTGCGCCCTTGGACCATTTGGTTTTTTACTCTACCTGCTGGTCAGATTGGTAAAGACAAAGAATTATTTTGCAAACAACGGAATTGATGGTTAATTATTAATTGTTAATTATTAATTGATAACTGCTCCTATAATCCACACAAGTAGGATAACTTCTTCTTGCTGTTTCGGGAAAAAAATGCGTAGTTTGATAATAATTTCTCTGCTCTTAAAGATCACGTAATTCTAACCGTGTCTTTGCCTGTCAAAGAATGAATACACGCATTTTGCAAAGTTTAATCAACACTCATATGCTGGAAACCCGTGAAATATCGGCACTTTTCTCACTGATAGACGACCCCGATCAGGAGGTGTTTTCTACAGTCAGCAACAGAATAGTTGATCTTGGACGAAACATTATCCCCAACCTGGAGAACCTGTGGGAAAACACTCTGAGCGAAGAGGTGCAGGAAAGGATAGAAATGCTGATTCATAAGCTTCACTTTACAGACCTTACCCACGACTTTGCTGAATGGGCCAACAATCCCTATCACGATCTGCTGTTTGGTTCGCTGATGGTGGCCAAGTTCCAGTATCCTGAACTGGCAACTGCGCCTGTGTTGCAGGAACTGGAGCGCATCAGGCGAAATGTCTGGCTGGAGCTGAACAGTTTCCTCACAGCTATGGAGCAGGCCAATGTCATCAGCAGCATTGTTTACAACTATTACAACCTGAAGGGTGTAGAACTGGGCTACAATAATCCCGACGATTTTTTCATTCACAAAGTCATTGAAAGCAAAAAAGGCAATGCAATCAGCAATGGCACACTCTACCTACTACTGGCTGAATTGTTAGACATGAATGTGAAGGCAATCAACATTCCCAAACAGTTCATCTTAGCCTATTTCCACAACGACTATGACCAGTTGACCGAAGCCAATCCGCAAAGCAAAATCTTTTTCTACATAGACGCACTCAGCGGTCAAATCTTTTCCCACAAAGACATGGAAGCCTATTTCAAACGGATCTCAGTGCCCATTATACCGTTTTATTTCAAACCCCTTTCCCACAAACGCATCATCCAGATTCAACTGGAGGAACTTGCAAAATGTTTTAAAAATGCCAGGTACGATTACAAGTTCAAAGAACTAATGCTGCTCAGCAAACTGCTGGATTAGTATCATTTTCTAAATCATTGTTTGAATGATTGAATGGTCTTTCTAAAATAGCAACTCAACAATTTCCTGATTTTTCCTCACCCTCCAGTTTTTCCAAACACTTCCTGATATCCGTTGCTTTTCCAAAGATCCCTTTAAATAGGTCGTTGACCTGTGGAATTCTGGCAGCAGCATTGTGAATGGTGAAGTCTGAGGGTTGAAGGCCTTTTTTGACTTCTTTCCACTCCAGCGGCATGGACACTGTGGCACCGGCGCGGGGTCGCAGACTGTAGGCGGAGGCGATGGTTTGGCTCCGTCGGTTTTGCAGAAAGTCGAGATAAATCCGTTTGTCGCCTCTTTTTTGCAGGTTCCTTTCCAGGGTGGTAAAGGCGGGTAGCTGCTGGTTTACATTCATGCAGAGCAGATGCGCAAAGTCTTTGACGTGTTCATACGAATATTTCTTTCCCATGGGCAAATAGATGTGCAAACCTGTGGCGCCGGATGTCTTGCAAAAACTGTCTGCCCCTGCCCTATCCATCAGTTCCTTAAATGCCAGTGCAGCTTCTATCACCTGCTCAAAACTATTTTTTTCCGAAGGGTCAATGTCTATGATCAGGTAGTCGGGTTTGTCCAGCGATTTTGCAGTGGAGTGCCAGGGGTTCAGCTCAATGCAGCCAAGGTTGTTGAGATAGGCAAGGGTCTGTTTGTTGTTGCAAAGAATGTAGTCAATGTCTTTCTTGACAGAGTCGGAAAAGATCTTCATGCTCTTGACCCAATCAGGAGCTTCGTCGCCAGCATCTTTGTAAAAAAAACCTTGACCCAAAATGCCATTGGGATTTCTTTTCAGAGATTCGGGGCGGTCTTTTAAGTAAGGTAAAATGTAATCCGCTATCTGCTGGTAATAATCAATGACCATTCCTTTCGTAATGTCTTCGCCGGGAAAATAGACCTTGTCCTGATGCGTTGTGTTCACTGTTATTTTTCCAATCAGCCGGCTGTTGCTTTCTTTTTCTTCTTTGGCGGGTTTTTCTTTCTGCGGTTTCACGGGTGTTGTTTTTTCCATAACAATGTCTTTAGCGGATTTATCTTCTCTGAGTCTTAAGAAAATGGGGTGACGCATTTTGCGGTCGGTTGTCCATTCGGTAAATTTTATTTCACAAACCAACACTGGCTTCACCCATGTAACGGGAGCATTGGTTTTTACCACTTCGTTAAAGGGTGAGTCTTTTTGAATCAATGGCTTCAGACGGTCATACATTTCTTTCAATCCTTTGTCACTAAAGCCTGAACCTGTGTGCCCCACATACTCAAAGCCATCGCCGGAGCGAACGCCAAGAACCAAGGCTCCAAAATGATTTCTTGATCCGGCAGGTTGCGTAAACCCCACAATGATGACCTCAGTTGATTTATGGTGTTTGATTTTTAGCCACTCACTTGTCCTTGCCCCGGGGTGGTATTGGCTGTCTGCTTTTTTTGCCATAATGCCTTCCAGGTCTTGCTGTTTGGCTGCTTCAAAAAAGCTTTTTCCTTTTGTGGAAATGTGTTCGGAGTATTTAATGATTTTGTTAGGGGGCAAAAGTTTTTGTAGTAGTTCTTTTCTTTCGCTTAATGTCAGCCCATAGGTTTCATGCCCATTGAGAGAGAGGAGGTCAAACACATAATAGCAAATGGGAAATTGCGTGTTGTCGCTGTAATGTTGCAGCTTTTTAAAGTCGGACTTTCCTTCATCATTTAGTATCACAATTTCTCCATCCAGCACCACATTGTGCTTTATTTTTTTCAGCTCATTGTAAACCAGTGGATATGCCTGGTTAAAACTATTTCCGTTCCGGGAATATAAAGACACTTCACCGTTTTTTATTTCGCTTATGGCGCGATAGCCATCCCATTTGATTTCAAACAACCAGTTTTCGTCATCAAAAGGTTCATCAGTTTCCTTAGCAAGCATAGGGTGAATAAAGTGCTGCACCTTGTCCATCGAACCTTTTATTGAGAGGTGGAATTTTTTTTTTCAGGATGACTGTTTTCTGCAAGCCATTTATTAATCGGAGACGATGGATCGGTTTCTTTTTCGCTGTCATACTTTGTTGTCACAGCGTATTCATCTTTGTGTTTAATAAGAAGCCAGGAGTTTTCCTCCTTTCCTTTTAGTTTTACCAGGGCAAATTCTCCTTTTAGTTTTTCCCCTTGCAGGGAAAATTTCAGGTTGCCTGCTTCAAGCATAGCTTTCAGTTTTTTCTCAGCATCTTTTCCTGAATTGTCAATGTCTGAATACTTGCCCTTGTCCCATATTTCCACAATTCCTGCACCATACCCTTCGGGAATAATACCTTTAAAATCTTTGTAAGAATAAGGGTGATCTTCCACCATCATCGCCAGCCGCTTATCACCGGGATTCATAGATGGTCCTTTTGGCACAGCCCAGCTTTTTAGCACTCCATCCATTTCCAATCTAAAGTCATAGTGCAGGTGCGATGCTTTGTGCCTCTGAAGTACAAACGACAATTTTGGCGAGTTCTTTTTCACCGTTCCTTTAGGTTCCGGGGTGCTGGTAAAGTCTCTTTTCTCCTTATATTTTTCAAGGCTCATATCATGATACTTTTTTGCTTTTAGATTCCAGGCTTTCTTTCAATTGCGCCATCAGATCTTTTGCTTTGCTGTGTACCACTTTCATTTGAGGAGCTTTTGTTTTGCCACCTTTGGCTTTTATTTTTATCAGTTTTAGCAATTCGGCAGTGTATGTGTCAGTATATTTCGATACCTCAAACTTGCCAGACAGTTGATTGACCAATGAGATAGCCATCTTTAATTCATTTGCTTTTACAGTTGAAGCAGCCGGCAGCTCCAGTTCCTCCGTATTTCTTATTTCTTCGGCAAAGCGCAGTCTGTTTAGGATGATCACATCGCCGGAAACACGGAGTATGGCGAGGTTTTCTTTATTGCGCATCACAAAAGTTGCAACACCTACTTTACCGGTTTTTTGCAGGGCTTCCCGCAATAGCGCATAGGCACGCACCCCCGATTTTTCCGGTGCCAGGTAATAAGGTGTTTCAAAATAAACACTGTCAATCTCGGTTTCTAAGACAAAATCGCTGATCTCAATCACTTTTGTTTTAACGGCACTGGCTGCATCAAAATCTTTTTGATCCAGTATCACATATGAATCATCAATTTTGTAGCCTTTGACAATGCTTTTATATGGCACTTCTTTTCCGGTTTTTCCATTTACTCTCATAAATTTTATGTTGGAATGGTCTTTAGCATCCAGCATGTCCAGATCCAGTTCGCTGCCTTGTGTAGCGCTGTAGAGTTTAACAGGAATGTTTACCAGGCCAAAGCCGATAGTGCCAGTCCATAATGGTCTCATGCGATTGGGGTTAAAGAGTTTATTTTAGAAATGTTTATCTTTTCTACCTTCATTAATTATACCAACCCAATGAAAAATCTTTCAGTTTTGCAGTCAATGAGGCAGCACCATTTCAATTATCATGAAATGATCTGTCGTGATTTATACAATGATTTGAGATTTCACGAAGAGAAACACAGGCAGGCATTTAGCAATGCCTGAAAGCAGAACAATAAAATGAGTAACCGGTTATGATTCATCCGCTATAGCAGCAGTTTGCCTTCCCCGTTTGTACAGCCATGTCCAATCGTTGAGCATGTCTTCAATGTATTTTTCCAACTGGCCTGGCAATAGCTGCCATGCCCAGTTTTCAACTTCAGATGCAGGTATATTCATCCGGCAACTTTCGTCAAGGCCAAGCAGGTCTTGTGCAGGCAAAATAGCCACATCGGCCACGGATGAATAAGCCATCCTGCTAAGTACAATGTGAATGTTGTTTTCATCCAGGTGCTGACCTGTGTATCTGTTTAGCTGATCGTGGTATGCACGACCTTCATTCCTATACCAGCCTTTGACTGTGTTATTGTCATGAGTGCCTGTGTAAACAATGAAATTGTTGTTGGAATAGTTGTGTGGAATGTAGGAGGAATCGGGCATGGCATCGCCAAATGCAAACTGCAGGATCTTCATTCCTGCAAAATGAAACTGATCTCTAAGATCGTAAACCGGCTGATCAATAGCACCAAGATCCTCGGCTATAAACGGCAGGTCGCCCAGTTCCTTCTTTACTGCATCAAATAATGCAGAACGAGGTCCTTGTTTCCATTCTCCTTTAATGGCGGTTTTCTCCCCGGCAGGCACTTCCCAATAGTCTGCAAAAGCCCTGAAGTGGTCTAAACGGAGCAGGTCAAAATGTTCCATGTTTTTCCTGAGCCTTTCTATCCACCACCGATAGCCGGTTTTTTTGTGAATATTCCATTGGTAAACCGGCATTCCCCAAAGTTGTCCGTTTGCACTGAAAGCATCCGGTGGCACACCCGCCACACCAGTAATAGCTCCATCTTTATCCAAACTAAACAGTTCACGATGGCTCCATACATCGGCCGAATCGTAACTGGCATAGAAAGGCAGGTCGCCAAAAAACAATATCCCGTTTTGATTGCAATATTCCTTCAGCTTGCGCCACTGCTTTGCAAAAATGTATTGCAGCCATTTTATTTTCTGAATATTGTCGCCGTTGTCAGTTTCTATTTTCTTCAAGGTCTTTTCATCGCGGTCTTTGCAGCATGCATCCCACTCAGACCAAGGTTTGCCTTCATTTTTTTCTTTCAGAAAACAATACAGTGCAAAGTCATTTAGCCATGCTGATTCCTTTGTGCAATATTGTGCAAACTCTTCTTGCTGCTGTTTGGTTTTGCCTGTTTGAAATGTCTGCCAGGCTTTGTCAAACAAGGTGTTTTTTATTTTAGTTGCAGTTTTGTAATCTACTTTTTTTGCCTTCGGCAAATGGTATTGCTGAAGTTCTTCTTTGTCAAGAAAACCTTCATCGGCCAACAGTTCGGGGCTGATGAGCAATGTATTTCCTGCCCGGCTGCTGATGGCACTATAAGGGGAATTGCCTTGTCCTTCTTCCGTTGGGTTTAGCGGAAGAATTTGCCAATAAGTCTGGTTTGAATGTTTCAGAAAATCAGCAAACACAATAGCCTCAGGCCCCAGATCGCCAATCCCAAAAGGTGATGGTAGCGATGTGATGTGTAGCAATACGCCGGCGCTCCTGTTGAGTTTCATCGTGAATTATTAATTATTAATTTTTAATTATCAAATGGATGGAAAATGTGTGTAGTCTACTTGCTTTAGAACCATTACAGACCTGCTTTGTACCATGATCATTTCTTCGGCCTGGTAAAGACCCGTTTCTTCATCCACAAGATTCTCGGCTGTGTCCAGCACTTTTGTCCATTGTTTTCCATATTTTTCCGAAGGAAGTGTATATTCCAGCGTGTCATAGTGAGCATTAAAAATGATATAGAAACTATCGTCAATGATTTTTTCACCTCTTGGCCCCTTAAATTTTATATCATGCCCGTTTAAAAATACGCCAAGAGATTTTGCATAATCATGCCTCCAGTTTTCCACTGTCATTTCTGCACCATTTGGCAAAAACCATGCAATGTCTTCTGATCCTGTTTGGTGTATCAACTTACCCTGGAACCAGCCCCTGCGGCGGAATGCAGGATGTTTAGTTCTGAATGCAATCAGCCTTTGCGTAAACCGCAGCAGGTCTGTGTCCGCATGTTGCCAGTCTATCCATGACACTTCATTGTCCTGGCAGTATGCATTGTTGTTGCCCTGTTGTGTTCTGCTCAGTTCATCACCCGCCACTATCATTGGTACACCCTGCGACAAGAAAATGGTTGTTAGAAAATTCCTTTTCTGTTTTTCCCGCAGCATGTTTATTTCAACATTATCTGTTGGCCCTTCTACACCGCTGTTCCATGAGTTGTTGTGGCTGTCTCCATCCATGTTGTTTTCGCCATTTGCCATGTTGCGCTTTTCGTTGTATGACACAAGGTCGTGCAGTGTAAACCCATCGTGCGCTGTTACAAAGTTGATACTGGCAGTCGGTCTGCGGTAGTCATCTTCGTACAAATCGGGGCTGCCGGTAAACCGCTGCGCAAATTCACCCAGCATACTTTCAGCACCCCGCCAGTAGTTCCTGATGCAGTCGCGGTATTTTCCGTTCCACTCACCCCAGCCGGGTGGGAATTTTCCCACCTGGTAGCCGCCCTCTCCCACATCCCACGGCTCTGCAATCAGCTTGACCTGCGATATGACTGGATCCTGGTGAATAATGTCGAAAAATGAACCCAGCATGTCCACTTCATGCAGTTCCCTGGCCAGTGTGGATGCAAGGTCAAACCGGAAACCATCTACGTGCATGTCCAGTATCCAGTATCGCAGGCTGTCCATGATCAGGCGAAGAACATTGGGCATCATTGCATTGAGTGTATTGCCGGTGCCTGTGTAGTCCATGCAGTATCTTTTATTTGCCGTAAGGCGATAGTAAGATGCATTGTCAATGCCCCTGAAACTGACTGTTGGCCCTAGTTCGCTACCTTCTCCGGTATGGTTATAGACCACATCCAAAATGACTTCAATCCCTGCTTTATGCAGTTGTTTTACCATTTTTTTAAACTCATTAACCTGCCCCCCGTCGGCATTGGCAGATGAGTAGCGCACATCCGGAGCAAAATAACCGATGGAATTATAGCCCCAGTAATTGCTAAGACCTTTGTCTGCCAGGTGGCTGTCAATCATGTAGTGATGCACCGGCATCAGTTCAATAGCTGTAATGCCAAGGCTGACTAAGTATTGAATGGTGACAGGGTGCGCAATGGCGGCATAAGTTCCTTTTATATTGTCTGGAATGCCTGGATGTAACTGTGTAAAGCCCTTGATGTGCGTTTCGTAAATGATGGTTTTGTGATAGGAAATCCTAAGCGGTATGTCTCCTTCCCAGTCAAACCAAGGGTCTGTGACCACGCACTTGGGCACATAAGGCGCACTGTCTGTTTTGCTGTATGAAAGATCTTTGTCAGGATGATGCAGGTCATATCCAAACAGCGATTCGTGCCAGATCACACTGCCTGCAATGGCTGTTGCATAGGGGTCTATCAGCAACTTATGATGATTGTGGCGGTGACCATTGACCGGATCGTATGAACCATGAACACGGTATCCATAAAGCTGTCCGGGTTTTAGGTTGGGTACATAAGCATGCCAAATATGGTGTGTGCGCTCTACCAGTCTGTGGCGGGTTTCTTTTGGGTTGTCCAGCGATTTAAAAAGACAGAGTTCAACACTTTTGGCATTGTCTGCGTATAGGGCAAAATTGACCCCGTTACCGTCCCATGTTGCTCCCAGCGGATAGGGATGGCCGGGATAAAGCAATCTACTCATTCAGTGATTATTATTTTGTAAGCAAGCAGTCTTTTTAAAACAAGGGTTGAAAGATAATATTAATTAGGATAAGCGGAAATGCTGTTTACTTTTTATGGCTTTTAATTTAGACCTTAATAAGCTTGTAAAACATAACTGGCTTTGTGTCCATTTACTTGTATCGTGGTCAATCCCTTTTATGCGGAGTTCTGATATTGGTGCCTTAACCAAGCTAAAATGTTTTAATCACCAATCGTCCCTCTTTATGCTAAATTTGCAACCGAAACATCATTTACTGTTGTAAAACAGCAAGCATAAAAACAAGCTATGCAAAAACGTACCGACAACTTTCAAAAGTTTGTAAAACAAAAGAAAGGTAGTGCCATTAAAGAAGAGTTAAAGCAGCAAAAGCGCAAAGACAAAAAAGAAAGGGCTGCTGCCATTGAGAAGCATTTTGAAGACCGAAGAGCTGAAAGAATGCTGAAAGGACAGCCTTCTGCAAAAGCCGCAGCTACCCCCGCCAAACCGCCACGGCCAAATAAATATCCCAAAAAAGAAGTGGCTCCCCAAACCAAAATACCTACGGCAAAGACCTCGAATGGACCAGTAAAACCTTCGCAGCAAACTTCATTTTCCACAAAAGAAAACACAGGCGATAGGAAAGTAAATTCAGCCAAACCAAGTAGCAACTCTGTAAAACCTGCACAGACAAATAAATTTCCTAAAAAAGAAAGCACAGATCAGGCAAAAGCTCCTTCTGCTAAGACATTTACCAACGCTGCAAAGCCGGCGCAGGTAAACAAATTTGTAAAGAAAGAAAAAACCTCAGGAGACAAAGCCCCGCTGGCAGAGGGTTCTGCCACAACCGGCAAACCACCACGCCAAAATAAATATCCACAAAAAACACAGGAAACAAAAGCACCAGTTGCCGAAAGAGTTTCAGGCGACATGATGCCTCTCAACAAATATGTTGCACATGCAGGCACATGCAGCCGCCGCGATGCAGCCATTATGGTCAAAGAAGGAAAGGTGGAGGTAAACGGCACAATTGCCACCGACCCGGGCATGAAAGTATCACCATCGGATGTGGTAAAAGTGAACAACAAAAAGATCACTCCCAGCCGCAACTTTGTTTACATTTTGCTCAATAAACCTAAAGATTACATTACCACTTTGGACGACCCGCAAGGCCGCAAAACAGTGCTTGAACTTGTCCGCTCAGCCACTGACGAAAGGATCTATCCCGTAGGCCGGCTCGACCGAAATACATCAGGCGTGCTACTGCTGACTAACGATGGCGAACTGGCGCAAAAACTGTCTCACCCCAGCCACGAAGTCAAAAAAGTTTACGAGGTCAAGCTTGATCGAAATCTGACCAAGGCCGATATGGACAAGATTGCCACTGGCATCACACTCGAAGATGGTTTTGTGGCTCCCGATGTCATAGCCTACGCCGATTCCAAAGACAAAAGTGTGATTGGCATTGAGATCCACAGTGGCCGCAACCGCATTGTCCGCCGCATTTTTGAACACTTCAAATACGATGTCAAGGCGCTTGACCGTGTCATGTTTGCCGGGCTTACCAAAAAAGATGTGCAGCGTGGAAAATGGCGTTTTCTCAAAGACAAAGAACTCCGCATTCTCAAATTCATGAACCAGTCATTCTTAAAAGTGAAAGCGTAGTTTTTTTGGTTGACGGACATTCGTTCTCTGTGATTCTTCATTGGCGACGCTCCATTTTGAGTTCAGTAATTCTATTCATCATTTTCCACCTTTTGTTATTATGAAGTTCGAAACCATTTTTGAAAATGAATTTTTTATAGCCATTAACAAGCCATCAGGCTTGCTTTCCATACCCGACAGGTTTGGCAAAGACCCGTCTCTAAAGATTTTGCTACAGGAAAAGCTGGGCAAAATCTTCACTGTCCACCGCCTCGACCGGGACACCAGCGGTCTCATTGTTTTTGCCAAAGACGAAGACACCCACAAACATTTATCACAAGCCTTTGAAGGTCGCGATGTAGAAAAATTCTATCTCGGCCTGGTTAATGGCATTATGATGAATAAGGAAGGGATCATTGACATTCCAATCATGGAGCATCCCGGCAAAACCACGCTGATGATGCCCCACAAAAAAGGTAAACCTTCAGTCACCGATTACAAAGTGTTGGAAGAGTTTGGCCTTTTTTCGTTTGTGCAGTTTCAAATTCACACAGGCCGCACACACCAGATCAGGGTTCATGCTAAATACCTTGAACACCCAATTGTTTGCGACAATCTTTACAGCGATGGGCAGCCGGTTTTGCTCTCCTCAATCAAACGAAAGTTCAGGTTGAGCAAAGACGAATTGGAAGAAAGACCGCTGCTAAACCGGCTTGCACTACATTCACACCGTCTTATTTTTACTGATGCTCAGGGCAATGTTCAAAATTTGGAAGCGCCACTGTCCAGAGACATGAAAGCATTGTTGCAACAGCTCAGGAAGAAGAAAAATTAACTGCTCTTCAGCCCTGAATTTGGATTGAAATTTTTTTGCGTACATACTTAAAGTCTCTAAAAAAATCAATGGAAATAACTCTTCAAATAGCCCAGCAGCAAGTGGACGAATGGATAAAAACCATTGGAGTCCGCTACTTTAATGAGTTGACAAACCTGGGAATATTGATGGAAGAAGTCGGCGAACTCAGCCGACTTATGGTCAGAAAATATGGCGAGCAATCGTACAAAGAAAGCGACCAAAACAAAGACTTAGGCGATGAAATGGCCGATGTACTTTGGGTACTTATTTGCCTTGCCAATCAAACAGGCATAGACCTGGCGGAAGCCTTCAAAAAAAACATGGAAAAGAAAACGGCCAGGGATTTAGACCGGCATAGGAGAAATGAGAAATTGCTTTGAATAAAGTTTTAAGCGAAAATTAATGAGTAAAAAGGTGTATAAATAAGTCCCGGTATGGGAATTGTCTTAATTTAGTAGAAGAAATGCAACCTATTATAAACCATTTAAGTCAAAGTATATAAGGACAATTATTTAAAACTCATTCAAACTTCTTTTATGGTTTCCCCTTTTTTAAACATTGTGATGCAGTATGGTGGAATGCTTTTAGGTGCTATTTTTTTTGCACTGATTTGCAAGGCTTACCTTGCTTCAAAGGTGCAGGCGAAAATAAAAAGATATCAATATGAAATTGTGAAAAGCCATGCCAAAATCCTGGAACTGGAAGTGGAAAACGAACAGTTATCCAAGCGCATCAAAGACGTTGAGGGCAGGTTTACCAAAGACCAGTTGGTCATGAATTAAAGCCTGTTAGTTTCTTGCTTTCTTCTCCGCAGCTCATTTCATTTTCAGGTTAATTTCATGTAGGTTTGCCACACGATGACAACAAGTGAAACTACCTTCCAGCAAATTATTTCCCACGCCAAAGAATATGGTTTTGTTTTTCCCAGCAGCGAAATTTACGATGGGCTGAGTGCCGTGTATGACTACGGTCCCTATGGCAGTGAACTGAAAAAAAACATCCGAGATTATTGGTGGAAAAGCATGACCCAATTGCAGGAAAACATTGTGGGCATAGATGCCGCCATTTTCATGCACCCTACCACATGGAAGGCCAGCGGCCACGTTGACAACTTCAGCGACCCCATGATAGACAACCGCGACAGCAACAAACGTTACCGCGTTGACCACCTCATAGAAACCTTTGCGGACAAACTGAAAGAAGAAAACAAAGCTGCCGAAGCCGGGACTTTGCTTGCAGCAATGGACAGCCTTCTTGCCGCAGATGATTACACAGGTTTGAAAGAATTGATAGTTGCCAACAAAATCAGTTGCGCCATCAGCGGCACTCTTAACTGGACTGACATTCGCCAGTTCAACCTCATGTTCAAAACAGAATTTGGAGCCGTTGCCAGCGACAATCCCGATGATAATATTGTTTACCTCCGGCCTGAAACAGCACAGGGCATTTTTGTAAATTTCCTCAATGTGCAAAAGACAGCAAGAATGAAAATTCCGTTTGGCATTGCACAGACAGGTAAAGCATTCAGAAACGAAATTGTAGCCCGCCAGTTCATTTTCAGAATGAGGGAATTTGAGCAAATGGAAATGCAGTTTTTTGTTCGACCCGGCACCGAAGGCGACTGGTATCAACACTGGAAAGAAGCTCGGCTGAAATGGCACATGAGCCTTGGCATTCCTGCCGAAAAATACCGCTACCACGACCATGTGAAACTGGCTCACTATGCGAAAGAAGCCTGTGATATTGAGTTTGAATTTCCATTCGGTTTCAAAGAGGTGGAAGGCATCCACAGCCGCAGCGATTTTGACCTGAAGCAACACCAGGAATACAGCAAAAAGAAGCAACAATATTTCGACAACGACATAGACCCCGCCACAGGCAAGCCTTTCGGCAACTACATACCTTATGTGGTGGAAACCTCCATCGGCCTCGACAGGATGTTTTTGTTGATTTTGTCAAACTCCTACGAAGAAGAAACAATCCACAAAGAAGACGGCACAACTGACAGCCGTGTTGTGCTGCACATTCCAGCCAAAATAGCACCAGTGAAACTGGCGGTTTTGCCATTGCTGAAAAAAGATGGCCTGCCCGAAATAGCCCGCCAGCTAATAGACGGGTGTAAGCCGTTTTTCAAATGTTTTTACGAAGAAAAAGACGCCATCGGCAAACGCTATCGCCGACAGGATGCAATAGGCACACCATTTTGCATTACCATAGACCATCAAACCAAAGAAGACAACACCGTCACCATCCGCCACCGCGACAGTATGCAGCAGGAACGAATTGCATTGTCGGAAGTGAAAGATTTGGTGATGAAAAGTTTGATGTAGGCTATGAAAATTCCATTTCATAACAATCATTAAAAACGACTTGCCACATGTCAGCTACTACTACCACTGGTTACGATTATAAAAAGTATAAAACCCCAACGGGAACTACGCTCAACTGCAAAGGTTGGGTGCAGGAAGCAGCCCTCCGTATGCTCCTCAACAACCTGGACCCCGATGTGGCTGAAAGACCCGAAGATTTGATCGTCTATGGGGGCCGCGGCAAAGCTGCCAGGAACTTTGAAGCTTTGGACAATATTATTGCGTCACTGAAATCGTTAGAAAACGATGAATCTCTGCTAATACAAAGTGGCAAACCTGTAGGCATACTAAAAACACACAAAGATGCCCCCCGGGTACTCATCAGCAACAGCCAACTGGTACCCAACTGGGCCAACTGGAAACACTTTGACGAACTGGAGAAAAAAGGGCTGATGATGTATGGTCAAATGACCGCCGGTAGCTGGATCTACATTGGCAGCCAGGGAATAGTGCAAGGCACTTATGAAACCTATGCAGCACTGGCAAGCAAACATTTTGGCGGCACACTTAAAGGTACTTTGAATGTGACTGCCGGCCTTGGTGGTATGGGAGGCGCACAACCACTCGCCATCACGATGAACGAAGGTGTGGCACTGATAGCCGAAGTGGAAGAATGGCGCATTGACAAACGTCTTGAAACCCGCTATCTAGATGAAAAACATACGAGCATAGACGAAGCCATTAATGCCGCAATTCACTACCGCAAAGAAGGTGTTGCAAAATCCATTGGAGTAGTTTGCAATGCCATTCACCTGCTTGACAGGTTGATACAAAGGGACATTATACCGGACACATTAACCGATCAGACAAGTGCCCATGACCCGGAGATTGGCTACATTCCACACACCCTGACCAACGAACAGGCGAATGTTTTAAGAGAAACCAACCCAGAACATTACACACAGTTGAGCTACGAAAGTATGCACCTGCATGTGCAACTGATGCTGCAACTGATGGACAAGGGTGCCATCACTTTTGACTATGGAAATAATATAAGGGCAAGGGCGCAGGAATATGAACGGCAAAACCCAAATGCTGTGACACAAGTACCGAATTACAAACCGGGCAGAAGTTTTGATTTTCCCGGCTTTGTTCCTGCATACATACGTCCATTGTTTTGCGAAGGCAAAGGGCCGTTCCGCTGGGCTGCATTGAGTGGTGACCCTAACGATATTGCAGTAACCGATGAACTCATTATGAACATGTTTCCTGAAAACACAGGCATGTTGCGTTGGATGAAAATGGCCAAAGAAAAAATTGCTTTCCAGGGGTTACCCGCCCGTATCTGCTGGCTTGGTCAAGGCGAAAGGGAAAAAGCCGGGCTTGCATTTAACGAACTGGTGCGTACCGGAAAAGTGAAAGCCCCGATAGTGATAGGCCGTGATCACTTAGACACCGGCAGCGTAGCCAGCCCCAACCGCGAAACCGAAGCGATGCTTGATGGCAGCGATGCCGTAGCCGATTGGCCTATCCTGAATGCACTGGTGAACACTGCAGGTGGTGCAAGCTGGGTGAGCCTGCATCATGGCGGTGGTGTGGGTATGGGTTACAGCATTCATGCAGGCATGGTGATAGTGGCCGATGGCACGGATGATGCAGATTTACGCCTAAGCCGTGTATTACGCAACGATCCTGGCATGGGTGTGATAAGACATGCGGATGCGGGGTATGAGGTGGCGAAGGAAACGGCGAAAGCGAATAAGCTAAATTTATTCTAGGAATATGTAAAGGCGAGAAGTAAAAGGCTTTGACTTTTTTCGTAAATAAGATTATCATACAAAATATAAAAACGATGTGGTGAAACAACTAAAATTAGGCACTCCACATCGTCTTTATAAACTACAGTTTGGAAAAATATAACTTTAGAAAAAAGGAATAAAACCTTGTTTCATAAACCTACGACTTCACCTTCAACTGCGACTCTTTTACATAATGCTTTTTTCCTGTTTTGCCTACCCAATAATATTGCGAATGATTATTGATGTAAACCGTCCTTCCACTTGCGGTCACTTTATCTTTATACACCTTATCAACAATTGCAGATGAACCTTTAGAAGCCAGTTCTGCGGTCTTATTACCGACTGTTGTTGCTCCTTTACCAATTGCTTTACCCGCCTTTTTGGTAGCAGCACCCATCTTTTGTCCTAAAGTAGTGTCGTGTTGTGCGTAAATATTATTTGTCATTAAAATACCCGCAACCAAACCTGCCAATAATAAATTTTTCATGTTGTTCAAATTTTAGTGTTTTAATGGTGAAACTAAAATAATGCCAAGGGTAGAAATAATATACAACGGAATTGACTTTTTATTTTAATTCACAATTCTTAATTTCTTCCGGTTAAGGATAACTTTGTAAAAAATAAAGCAGGATGGCTGTGCAGATAGAAATTGATGAAGAAATAGAAACCGGGTTATTGATTGGTACTGGTAAACCATTTCAGATAGTCGTGTGGAACGATGAAGTGAATACATTTGAATGGGTGATAAAAACCCTGGTGGACATTTGCGGACACAGTCATGAACAGGCTGAGCAGTGTGCATGGTTTATTCACTCAAAAGGTAAATATTCAGTCAAACACGGTGAATATGACGACCTGAAACCTCAGACCGAAGCCATTACCGAAAGAGGAATAGGTGCTACATTGGAAGAGTTGGTTTAAGACAAGGTGTGCGTGTTAGGTGTTGAATATAAAGTGTGAAGTAGCAAAGCACAGACAGCGAGAAACGTCAAACAATAAACCCAAATAACAGATTAACCAATAAACCTAATTAACCATTTATCCCTTTGCCTCTTCACATCCTTGACAATAAGTTATGGTTTCCGCCAGTGGAAGATGCTTTAGATGATGGGCTGCTGGCAGCGGGTGGAGATGTGTCAGTCAACAGGCTTTTGCTGGCTTACAGCAAAGGCATTTTTCCCTGGTACGATGGGCCGGTGCCGCTGTGGTGGTGTCCTGATCCGCGTTTTGTATTATTTCCCGAGGAGTTAATAATCAGCAAAAGCATGAAAGCCCTGCTTCAAAAAGATGCTTTTACATTTACGATTAACCACGCATTTCCCGCCGTCATCCATCATTGTAAAGAGCAGCCAAGAGAAGGGCAAAACGGAACATGGATCACAGACGAACTGGAAACCTCTTACAATCAACTGCACTGCCAGGGTCATGCACACAGTGCTGAAGCATGGGTGAATGGTAAACTTTGCGGAGGCTTATATGGAGTAAGAAGAGGAAAAGTTTTTTTTGGTGAAAGCATGTTTAGCCTTGTCAGCAATGCCAGCAAGTTTGCACTCATCCGCCTGGTGAGTGAACTTCAAAAAAAAGGTGTGGAACTGGTAGACTGCCAGGTTCATACCAACCACCTCACAAGCATGGGTGCCAGAATGATTTCGAGAAAAGAGTTTCTAAAATTTTTAGAAAGCTAAATCCGATTCTCTTCCATTTTTATCGTTCATAGTTGTTTAGATTTGCTGAAAGCAAGATAATAAAATGATTAAGCTGGAATATTTTGGCAAGGAAGATTTTAAACAACTGATAGAGTGGATAAGCAGCGAACATCTGATGATTAACTGGGCCGGTTCATTATTCAAATATCCATTGACAGAAGACAGCCTTGATTGGTACATTGAAGACACCAATAACCTTGATTCTTCCGATGTTTTTATTTATAAAGCTGTAGATATAAACACAGGCGAAACGGTGGGACATGTGTCTTTGGGCAGCGTAAGTACAAAAAATAAGGCAGCCAGAATCAGCCGGGTATTAATAGGAAGCAGCCGGCACAAGGGCAAAGGAATTTGCAAAGACATGATCAATGCAGTGTTGAAAATTGGCTTTGAAGACTTGAAGTTACACCGCATCAGCCTGGGTGTTTATGACTTTAACCGCTCTGCCATCCGCTGCTACGAGAGTTGCGGCTTTGTGAAAGAAGGACTGATGAGAGATGTTTTAAAATACGAAGATCACTACTGGAGCCTTTTAGAAATGGGGATTTTAGAAAATGAATGGCATGAGAAAAAAACTTCGGCTTAATCTTTCTTTAGTTCTTGATTAACGCTGCACTTATCATTTCTTTTATGCTTTTAGCCCATCGCTTATATTCGATTGCTGATGGATGCAATTGGTCTGCTGTCAGCAGCAATGGATTGTTTTCAGCTTCTTTTGTACCTGGTGTAATGTCCACATAACAAGCGTTTAGGGCAAGGGTCACTTCTTTACATACCTGGTTAAATTCCTCAAGTTCCCGGCTTATCTCTCCTGTGTTTCTGCCTTGGGCAAAGGGTGTCACACTCCAATCGGGAATCGAAATGACAATGACTCTTTTAGCGTTGTTTTTTGCCAGGGCAATGGACTTGCTCAATAAAAATTGAAAGTCTTTTTTGTATTCGCTTATCGCCAGGTTTCTATATTGATTATTGACCCCGATCAGCAGTGTTACAAAATCATAATGGCTACTGAGAACGGTGTGTGAAAGATGATCAGAAAGTTCAAAACTCGTCCATCCGGTTTTAGCAATAATTTCAGGTGCATAGAAATCAAATCCTTCATTTCGCAACGACTGTAATAACTGGTAAGGAAAGCTTTCATGTAATGCAACCCCCTCTCCTATTGTGTAGGAATCGCCTAAGCAAAGCAATGAGTTTTTTGACATAGCCCTTCACTCCTTTTTGTAAAAATTTAATTATTGAAACAAACAATTCTTCCCGGTCATCCACGGGTGTATTTCGTATGCAAGACGACCAGCAGCAATAGCGGGATCTTGCTGTATTAATTTTTCGGCCTCTTCCTTCGATTCACATTTTAGAATAAACAAGCCCCGCCAGTTTGAATCTTCCAAAAACGGTCCTGCCACCAGCAATTTGCCTGCCTGCCACATTTTGGCAATGTTGGCCATGTGATCTTCCTGCAATTTTGCGGCTGTAATGCTGTCCTGACTACGGTTCGAGCCTTTTATCAGCATCACAAACCACAATTTAATTGGTTCAAATTTTGGAACTTCTTTTGCAGGTTTTAACAATTCAGCATTGGGTAATTGGCTTTTGGCAGTTTGTTGTTTTTGCCCAAATAGAGAGGAAGGAATAAAACCTATCACTGCAATCAGTGCATATTTCATTTTGCAAGAAATTATTTCAACTCAAAAATACATTATTTACCAAAAATTAATTATCGTGACACTGCCCCAAAGCATACCAGATAACAATAAAAATTAAAACTGTGCTAAAGCATCCGCCACCCAGTTTTTTTGCTCCATAGCCTGCAATTAACCCTTTAACAATGTTATTCATAATTTATACTTTATAAAATGATCTATTAAAAATTTGAGTGTGAGATATAATAATTGTGCCTGCAAATCCTTCCTACAAAACATGATGAAACATTGCGAACGGATAAGGTTGTAATCTCGTTTATTTTATTGAATTATTAACCCGCAACTCCGCTATTTTTATGGTCTTAAAATGTACGCCGAAGTTTCTACCTATTGATATTTTTCAAAAATATTGTTTTGTGCTTTTTTTCCTTGTTTGCAATAGCTGCGGTCCGATCGCAGCCGCCGGGTTATTCTAATTTGCGAAGCAAAAAAATCATTACATCGGCCAGCATGTCTTTTGATAGTTTAAGCATTGTTCCACATAGTTTTTTTGTAAAAGGATTAGATACTTCTTACTACTCTATTGACGAAATAAATGCCGCCATTTCGTGGAAGAAAAAACTCCTAACTGATAGTGTGTATATTATTTATCGGGTCTTTCCTTTCAGGTTGAATGCAGTTGCCAAACGCTATGCTTTTGACAGCATTATGAACAATTTTATTGCAGACAAAAGATCGTTTAACAGCGGCTACAAACAGCCTTCCACGGCGTCTTTGTTTGACTTTGGCACCATGAACTATAACGGCAGTTTTGGCCGCTCTCTCAGCTTTGGCAACAGCCAGGATGCAGTAGTTAATTCGCAGTTTAACCTGCAACTGAGTGGCATGTTGGGCGACAGCATACAGGTGGCGGCGGCCATTACAGACAACAACATACCCATTCAGCCAGATGGCAATACGCAGCAACTGAACGAGTTTGACCGTGTGTGGCTGCAGTTTAAAAAGCATGGATGGGAAGTGAACCTGGGAGATATTGACCTTCGGCAAAACCAATATTATTTCCTCAATTTCTACAAGAGGTTGCAGGGCATTTCTTACAGCAACATTTCGTCTGTCGGCAAAAAAGGCGAGAATAAAATGCAACTGAGCGGTGCAATTGCTAAAGGAAAATTTACCCGGAATATTTTCCCGGGCTTGGAAGGCAACCAGGGGCCATATCGCCTGAAAGGCGTGAACAACGAGATTTTCTTTATTGTTCTTGCGGGTTCTGAGCGGGTATTCATAGACGGTCAGCTCCTCCAGCGTGGTGAAGACCAGGATTATGTCATTAACTACAACACAGCGGAAATCACCTTTACGCCGCGGCGAATGATTACCAAGGACAGCCGGATACAAATTGAATTTGAGTATGCAGAACGAAGTTTTCTCAACTCAATGCTCTATGTTTCTGACGAAATAAGGGTAAACGAAAAACTGAAAATCAGCATTGCAGCCTACAATAATGCCGATGCTAAAAATTCACCAGTTAACCAAACACTTGACACAAAGCAGCGGCAGTTTTTAAACGATATTGGCGACAGCATCCAAAATGCTTTTTACCCCACGGCGGCGTTGGATACATTTTCTGTCAATAAGATTTTATATGCCCGGAAAGACAGTGTTGTCGCGGCTTTTTCTTATTCTGTTTATGTTTATTCCAACAATCCTGACAGTGCAAAATATAATCTTGGTTTTGTCGAAATTGGTGCAGGCAAAGGAAATTATGTGCCGGAATTCAACGGAGCCAACGGAAAGGTTTATCGCTGGGTAGCCCCACTGAATGGAGTGCCTCAAGGGACTTTTGAACCGGCTTCTTTGCTTGTTACGCCTAAGACACAGCAACTGGTAACGGTGGCTGCGGTTTATGACATTTCTTCAAAGACTTCAATGGCTACAGAAATGGCGCTTAGCAATTATGACATCAATACTTTGTCATCGAAAAACAAGGGTAACAACAAAGGCTTTGCAGGCAAAATGTCTCTCAGCCATCGCCTTCCATTTCTGCATAAAAACAAAATAAAAGAACTGAAGCTAACCGGTGGCTATGAAGTAACGGAACAAACATTTAAACCGCTGGAAGTATTGAGAACAGTGGAGTTCTACCGTGATTGGGGTCTTGACTTTCAACCGGCGGCTGCGACTGAACATCTGCCTTTTGTCAGTGCTATACTGTCTGATTCTGCCAATAATTTTCTGAAAATGCAATCTTCGGCTTATATCAGAAACGATAGATACAAGGGCTACAGGCAGTTGCTGCAGCAGAATCAGAAAGTGAAAACATTTCAGTTTAAAAACATAGTGAACCTGACCCGTTTTTCGAGAAATGTGAACAGTGGATACTTCTTCCGGCCTTCGTTTGAAATTGATAAAATATTTCCGAAGATGAAAAATTATCTGGTGGGTGCCGCGTATTCAGTGGAACACAATGAAGTGCGCAACCGTATAGCAGATTCTTTGTCCGCTTTAAGTTTTGCATTCAATGCCCTCGCAGCTTTTCTGAAATCTGACCAGGCGAAAGACAATAAATGGAGCATTACTTATTTTACCCGAAGCAATAAACTTCCCTTTGGCAACAAACTACAAGAGACGGACAGAAGCCACAACGTGACCCTGACAACCGAACTGCTTAAAAACAACCATCATCAGTTCAGGTTCAATGCGACTTACAGAAATTTAAAGGTCATTAATACAAGCCTCACAACACTTCAGCCTGAAAAAACAATTCTTGGAAGAGCGGAATATTCTGTGAATGAATTTTCAGGATTCATTACCGGAAATGTGTTGTATGAAGTGGGCGCAGGACAAGAGCAGCGCAGAGATTTCAGCTACATTGAAGTGCCTGCCGGACGAGGAGAGTATGCATGGAACGATTACAATGGTGATGGTATTCCACAGTTGAATGAATTTGAAATTGCCTTGTTCCAGGATCAGGCAAAATTCATCAGGGTTTACACACCAACCAACCAGTTTGTGAAAGCGAATTATACACAATTCAACTACAGTTTTTCTCTTAACCCGAGAATGTTGATGACTAAATTTAAAAGAAAGAAGCTTGGAAATCTTATCGGTAAGTTTAACCTTCAATCATCGTTGCAAACGGCTAAGAAAGAACTGTCTGCGGGGTTAGTAGAGTTCAATCCTTTCAAAAGTGCTATCAATGATACATCACTTATTACCTTGTCAAATATTTTTACCAACACCATTTCCTTTAATCGGTTCAGCACACGGTGGGGAGTGGATGTGAGCAATTCAAGAAACTTTAATAAAGCATTGCTGACTTATGGTTTTGAAAGCAGGAAATACACAGACTGGACAGCAAAAGGCAGATTCAACTTTGCCCGCAAATTCACTCTTGAGGCCATTCAGAGAATTGGCAACCAGTCTTTATTTACACCTAAATTTGATAATAGAAACTTCAACATTCAAAACATCAGCACAGAGCCAAGGTTCTCATTTACGAGTGGTACGAGTTTTCGGTTGCAGACAAGTTATCAATTCATTCAAAAGAAAAATAAGGCAGAATATGGGGGAGAGAAATCTATCAATCATTCATTAAGCATTGAAACCAAATACAACGCAGTTAGCAATACTAGTCTTTCTGGAAAATTTACTTACACCAAACTGGATTACACAGGCACGCTGAACTCAACCGTCAGCTACATTATGCTGGATGCACTACTGCCTGGAAAAAATCTGTTGTGGAATTTTGACCTTACCAAACGGCTGGGAAACAACCTGGAACTGAGTTTCCAATATGAAGGCCGCAAGCCGGGGGAAACAAAAAGTATACATATTGGCAGAGCTTCTCTCAGAGCTATTCTATAAAAAAAGCAGGAAAATGTTTTATTCTCCTGCTTTCTTTTACTTCTGATTAATGTTCATTTTTAACCAAACAATCCACCTTTTTTCAAAGTCTTTTTAGCATCGCCAATCCTAAAGCCGTTGTGATAAACTTCAATCTTATATTCACCCAACTGATATTGTCCTTCCTGCTTCCAATCGAAGCTAACAGGCACTCTTTTACCTTGTTCGTAAGGAATTATAATTTTGTTTGTATAGGTTTTTGTCCCCTCATTGCGGGTATCAAAAGTACCACTTCCGTTAGCCATTGTCACTGGTCGTCCATTGGGTGATGTGACGGCGACATACAATTCTTTATTTCCCGAAGGTGCCACCCTGTTATCGTCTATTTGAAATGTAATTCTTAGAACGTCCACCTTTTTAGCATTACTCGTTTCTTTTTCTTTACCACTGTTTTTCACATCAATAGGTGTAATGTTCATATTGCTGGCATGAAGTGTAGATGCCACATCCTCCACATCCCGGCGGGCCGATTCTGCAGCGGTCAGGTTGTCCTGCACCTGACCTTTTTCAACAGACAACTGTTGTTTATCTTTGCTTAACTGGCGGTTGTTTGTAGCCAGTTGTTGGTTTTCTCCTTTCAATCTTTGAATTTCGGCATACATGTCATCAATCCGCATGTTAAGTTGATTAACCAATGACCTTGCCCTTCCCAGTTCAGCGGCTGTTGCATTCTTCTTGTTGGTAATGCCTTTAATCTCATTTTTTAACCGATCTATTTCCACTTGTCTTTCAGACAATGCACCCTGAAGTTGTGTGTTGCTTCCTGTTGCACTGTCTAAGCGAGCTAGTGCATCGTTAAACTCGTTTTGAATTTCATTTCTTGCCGAGTCCACATTAGAATATTGTGTTTGCAATTGTGTTATTGAATCGTTTGTTTTATTTTTATCATAAATTATGTAACCCCAGGTACCTAACAAGGCGACAATGAGTACACCATAAATAATTTTTCGGTCGTCTCTCTTACCTGTGGGTTGTTGCGGATTTGTCGGTGTGTTTGCTGAATTGTAGCTCATGTTTTAGATTTTTTTACAAAAATAAATAAAGTCAATTTTGAATAACAATCAATCTGTTTTCGACTTGTTTTTGATAGATATAGAAACCGTGCCACAGGTTTCATCTTGCGAACAATTGCCGGAGGCGAATCGTAAACTTTTTCTCGATAAAATTTCAAAAACAATGCCAGACAACTTCAGCGAAGAAGAAGCCTACACGAAGAAGGCTGGAATACTTGCTGAATTCGCAAAAGTAATCTGTATTTCTACAGGTTTTTTCTATAAAGACAAAGTGGGAAGAATTTGTCTAAAAATAAAAAGTATTTCACATCATGATGAAAATCAGTTACTGCAACAGTTTATTGAGTTATTGACTAAGATGCACAAACACAATTCTAATTTTCAATTTGCAGGTCATAACATCCGTGAATTTGATATGCCTTTTCTTTGCAGGAGAATGATTATAAACAGCCTGCCGCTGCCAGTGAGCATGAATGTGGCGGGTGCAAAACCCTGGGAGATCAAATGGGTAGACACGTTGCAATGGTGGCGGTTTGGCGATTTTAAAAACTATACTTCTCTCCATTTGCTGGCAACCATCCTTGGCATTCCTACCAGTAAAGATGATATTGACGGAAGCATGGTGCAGCATGTCTATTACCAGGAAAACGATTTGCCACGCATTGTTCGCTATTGCGAAAAGGATGTGATTGTAGTGGCACGTGTCATTCAAAGAATGATGAGCCTGCCCGTGATTGAGGATTCAAATATTATAATAGCCTGACCCCTTTGTCCTTTTTTTTGTTATTGCAATTTTGAAATGCGATAAAATTATTTTGTGCAGTCGGACAATTTTTCAACACGTTTATCATCAAAAATCACCTGAACTGAATCGCCTTCACCGGCTGCACAGTTTTTACCAGCAGCGTGGGCAATGTAAGCGATGCAAAACAAACCAGGATTGTGCCTGAACAAACCGCCCAGACCTGCCACCAAATCAGCTTGACCGGGGCTACGGATACATAATAGGCCGACTCATCCAGGCGAATGAAACCAGTAAATTGTTGCAACAAACATAGCCCGACCCCAAAAAATAAACCGATGGCGACACCCGCTATTGTAATGTAGGTGGCTTGTAAGAGGAAAATTGTTTGAATAATTCCATCAGGGCTGCCGATGGCTTTCATAATGCCCACCATTCTTGTTCTTTCCAATACCAAAATCAGCAGGCAAGTCACCAGGTTGATGATGGCGACAATGGCCATGACAATAAAGATGACATTGCGGTTCACGTCTTGTATGTTGAGCCAGTCAAAAATATTGGGATAAACTTGCCGCACTGTTTTGCTGATCCAATTTGCAGGCATAATGTCACTGTTGGAAATTGAATCATTCACTATATCCATGGAGCGGTAGTCTTTCAAAAAAATTTCATAGCCGCCTATTTGTGTTGGCTTCCAGTTGTTTAGTTTTTGTATCAACCTGATGTCTCCTATGGCAAAAAGTTTATCGTATTCTTCAATACCCGTTTTGTAAATGCCGCAAATTCTCATTCGTCGAAACCTGCTTTTACCGCCGGACGGATCTATAAAATGGATCTTCAAACTATCATTTAGTTTGACCGCCAACTGCCTGGCAATCGGCTCAGAAATAACAATGTCGTGACTATAAAGTGTGTCGGCAAAATCAGGCCATTTCCCTTTCATGAGAAAGTTGGCAATATGGTTAAAGTCATAATTGCTTTCTACTCCTTTAAACAAAATGCCTTCAATATTAGTTTGCTGCTGCAGCACAGCACTTTTGGTAGCAAAAGGTTGTATTGTCTCAACCTGGTTTAGAAATTTAATCCTATCAACAACCGAATCATTTTTTGCAAGGGGCGATTCTTCAGCCACAAGGGCTTTGGCCGGTTCATACTGCTGTAGCCTGATGTGTCCCCAAAAACTAAACACTTTTTGGCTAACCGTTTCCTGGAAACCGTTTACAAATGCCAGTGTCAGTATCATGGCCGCCACACTGACAGCGGTTGCAATGACGGCAAGACGGATAATAAAACGTGAAAATGACTGCCGGGAATGAATGGCTATGCGATGGGCTATGAAAACTGCAACATTCAATCGGCATGATTTTAGTTAATTGCCAAAACTACATTGATAGTGCCAATGCAACAAAATGAATTGAAAATGTTGTAGGTTAGAGCCTTCAAATTTAAATTTACAATGCTGAAAATTTTATTTTCTATTACCTTCTTGCTCGTCTCCTTTTATGCTTTTTCTCAGGAACCTGATGTTACTTTCATGTCAAACATACAAGGCATTAAACTCAACATACAGGGTAATCAGTTGGGCTACCCAATCATCAGCCTTAACAGCAGCGAATTGCTGGAGCTGCACTTTGACGATATGGATGGCAGGGTTAAAAATTATTACTACACTTTTCAGCTTTGCGATGCAGATTGGACACCTGTGAACCTTAGTACATTTGACTACCTGAAAGGCTTTAGCCAGATCAGGATTAACCAATATCGCCAATCCTCCATTTCTCAGACTAAGTATGTTCATTACCAGGCGGTTTTGCCAGACCGCAATTGTATGCCTGTCAAAAGCGGCAACTATATGTTGAAAGTATTCTTAGATGGTGATCAGGAAAATCTTGCTTTTACCAGGAGAATATTGGTTTATGAAAAACTGGCGGATGTGGGCTTGTCTATTACGCAGCCTTACAATTCTGAGCTATTTAAAACTCACCAAAAGATTAGTTTCCAGGTGAATAAAAGCCAGTTGAATGTTGTTAATCCTGTGCAGCAAGTGAAAGCAGTTGTGCTGCAAAATTTTCGTTGGGACAATGCAAAAATCAACATTTCCCCCACTTTTATCAGGAATAATATGATGGAGTTTAATGATGAAAATACATTGATTTTTCCTGCCGGAAAAGAATATCGCTGGGCAGACCTTCGTAGTTTCAGGCTTCAGACAGACAGAGTAGCGAAAGCAGAATACATTCCCGGTAATAACCAGATCTACCTGCAAACTGATGCCGAGAGAACGCAGCAACGTTACATAAGGTTTACAGACTACAACGGGTTTTACTTTATTGAATCAACAGAAGTTTCTAATCCCTGGTGGCAGACAGATTATGCCTGGGTGCATTTTACTTTTGTGCCAAAAGGAAACCAGCCTTTTCCTGATAAAAAGCTGTTTGTCGTAGGCGAAATGAATCATTATAACCTGAACGACAGCAGCGCAATGAGCTATGATGCAACGAAAGGGGTTTATGAAAAAACGTTGTACCTGAAGCAAGGATACTATTCATACACCTATGTGACCCGTGACACAAAAATCCGCAAAAACAGTGAAGCCCAGACCGAGCAAACGGACGGCAACTATTGGGAAACAGAAAACGATTACACCGTACTTATCTACTATCGCAGCCTCTCGGGCAGGCACGATGAACTAATAGGTGTTTCAACTGTCAACTCACTTGGCAGCCGCCGCTTAGATTTTAACCGATGACGAAATTGATAACCATATTTTCATTGATGATTTCTTTTGCAGTTTCGGCGCAAAAGGTTGACAGCATTTACTTTCATCTGTACACGGATAGCTTAAAGAAAGGCGTTTATAACTATATTAATGTGGATGGAAAATTGTCCAATGGAAATTATATTCCCCTGATGGATGATGAAGTTGTTTTTAAAAGCAACATTGGTTCATGGCATGGCAACAGCCTCATTTTAGACACCTCCATTAAAGAAGAAAAAGTAACCATTACAGCTTCTTTGAAAAAAAGTCCGGAGGTTAGCAAGCAGATAACCATTTACCTGAAAAAAATTAATACTGATGCTGCGCTGAAAACGGAGAAAGAAATAATTGATGGCTGGCGGAAAAGAAAAGGATGAAGGAAATAACAATTGAGCAAGTTGCTCTTTAGATAACCATTTTTCTAATTTAAGGATACGTTGTAGATAAGAAAAGATAGAATGGTGTTTGAAAACAATAGACCATCTTACCCAAGAATGCCCTACCTGTAGGCCGCGACATCCATCGTGGTAAACACGCTACCAGACCTTGCATACCGGGAATTGGTGAACCAATCAAAAATATTGGTGCTGTTGAGGTGTTGGAGTTTCAACAGAAACGCCGCCCCCTTATCAGGAAACGGCGTTTGGGTGTTTTGTAAAAAATTATTTTATTCAGCAGAAAGGTATTGAGCGTAAGCATACCCCTCCTCGCCGTCAGCAGAGCGGACGAGCCACCACTGATCGTTTGTGCGGCTAACAATTGTTACTTCTTCGCCGTGGGCCGCCTTGCCCACAATTGGCTGATCGGTGCCGGGTCCTTTGCGAATGTTGAGGGCTGTACTTTCTGTGACAACCTTAGCCGAGGTGACAGAAGCATCTACTGCAACTTTAATGTTTAATACAAGGTCGCCACCGGAGAAATTAGGGTCTGTTTCACCATATTTTGCCCACAGATTGTCTTTGGCACTTCCGGTGGGTGCAGTGCCGTCAATGTGCAGAACACCATCCTGTTCATTCACCTGCAAATCGCTGATGCCCTCGGCAGCAGCAGCATCAATGAGTGCTTTATATTTTTCTTGCAAAGCCATAATGTTTTCTTTATTTTTTTAATTTACTGTTAATTTGTTATCGATCTTCTTTGGCCGTAATGCACTGATGGCCATCATGAGTTTGGGTAGCTTGTCTTTTTTAATAGAACCTGTCAAAGTAACAACTCCATCAGCCACCGATGTGATAACCGTAGGATGATCTTTAACCGCATCTTTCACAGCCGCCGCTATAGCATCGCTTGCTGCATCAGGCTGGGTCATTTGGGCAGGTGGCGGAGGTGGCGGAACAACCAGGAGGTTGACCACTGGTTTTACACCTTTTTCTCCTTTGGCCACATCTTCGGCTTTGGCCTTTGTAGCCTCGTCGGCCACTGAACCATCAAGGGTTACAACACCATCTTTGACCGATACGGTCACACCCTGTTCTTCCTTCTGCTGCACAGCCGCCTGCACATCGGCATCTTTGGGCTTGCAACTGGTCAAAGCCATGCAGAGTACCAAAACGGCTGCTGCACTTAGTTTCATGAGTTTCATTTTATAAGGTTTTAAATTAAGTCATTAGCGTTGCGTTATGCCAACCATTAGTTCTTTGAAAGTATTGTCCTTATTGAGTTTGCGGTGATTTTTAGTTGGAACTGATTTGAATTTTTGAAA
>JAYTGA010000235.1:0-1836 GCA_043733905.1 Segetibacter sp. | reverse complement strand
GTGATCATGCTGTTTTTTCTTCTGTGTGCTTCTCCTGTCATTGGAATTTTTACTGCCAATGTTGAAGTTCACCGCATCGGAACATTGGCCTTACAGATTCTGGGCAGCGGATATGTTTTTTATGGAATCGCCATGGTCATGATACAGGCGCTGAATGGCGCAGGCGATACGCGAACACCCACCTGGATCAACCTGTTCGGGTTCTGGTTTTTCCAGATACCGCTTGCTTATATACTTGCCAACATGTATCACCTTGGACCATTGGGCGCTTTCATCGCCGTTCCTGTTGCAGAAACAGGCATTGCTTTAGCGGCTTGGTATTTTTTCAGAAAAGGAAAATGGAAGAAGGTAAATGTGTAAGTATAATTAGTAGCCGTTAATCGTTTGTTTGCACAGGTGCATCCCTATAAAAAATGGACGAACAGGAAATAACGAACCATGACTTTAGAATTACCAATTTTTTAAAAATCCATCGGTTCCAAAGCTGAAAAAAATTCCAGGTATAGATTATTTTTTGCATCAGCATACCGGATGTACCTTGTAAAACCAGAACTTATTTCTTTTTCATTAACTCGTTCAACAATTCCTGCGACGATGAAAAATCCTCACCTGATTTTTTTGCCAGGTCAATACTGTGATTAGTCATTTCAATAGCTTCCTTTTTCTTGCCAAGCTTTACTAGCAGGTTGGCATACGTATCGGTGTTGTAATATTGATCTTCCAAAGAAACCGAACGCGCTATCCATTTTTCTGCCTCAGCTAAGTTGTCTTTTTCATTTACGTGCATAAAGTATGTCCAGCAAACGGCATTAAGCATTTTGGGATCATCGAGGAAATAATGATTGATATAGTCATGAGCAAGCGCTGCATACGTCACATAATCTTTATTGCCTTTGTAATAATTAAGCTCCTCACTAAGGCCTTCTTTCAAGAGCGCCTTGTTGCTGCTCGTTTTTAATTTTGCAATGGCATTTTTAAGCAGGAGCGAATCTTTTTGTTGTCTTGCAAAAGAAAGGCTGTTTAGTGCGAGTTCATCGAGCACTGCGTGTACACTGTCTTTTCCATACCGCTCATAAAAAGATGGAAGCATTTTCGAAACGGTTGCATACGTATAGCTGTTGATGTTAGGAGTAAATTCAAGAATTGCTTTCCAGTTGGTTTCACTGGTAAATTCGTTATCGGGCTGCACTTTAAAATATTCGTCAGCCACAGTTTGGTAACGCATGTCATAAGCGGTTTTCAGCGAACGGGCAAACAATAACAGCGATGCAGGTTCGCGGTTGCCGGATTCATATTGACTTTTCAAATAGCTGAGATTAGCCTTTGCATCCATGGCTTGTCCGCTAATGCTAAGAAACTTCGACGCTTCAACGCTGCCTACTGAACGATGAAGCTGCTTGCCGGCTTGATCAAGCCACAGGTATGTAGGATAATTTTTCACCTCATATCTTTTAGCAATTTCAATCCCTTCACCTTTTTCCATATCCAGGGCAAAGCAGATAAAATTCTGATTAAAGGATTTGAAAACAGATTCATCAGTAAATACATGTGCAGCCATCCATTTACATGGTCCGCACCAGGTTGTAAAACAATCTACGAATAACAATTTATGTTCTTCTTTTGCCTTAGCCAGAGCTTCAGGGAATGTACCATTAAAAAAGGTGATTCCTGCTTCAGCATTTACAGAATTAAAGCGTAGCAATAAGACCAGTATACCGATGAGTAGTTTCATGATTATAAATTTTATAAGGGCAAATTTATCAATTCTTATTGAAGTGGGGGAAATTGAATATTCAGGTAGGCTGTTCAGAGGTGTCTAATGGACCGGCAGCTATA
>JAYTGA010000234.1:0-2254 GCA_043733905.1 Segetibacter sp. | reverse complement strand
CAAAAGGGTTATGAGGGGGAGTTGGTGAGGGAGGTGATGAATAATTTGTAACGGGAAAGCCTTTGCGATGGGCTGCTATTTTATAATGTCAAGCCTACTGTAGATGAAGTTAACAACTAAAAGCTAAATTAATAGCGCCTGCTGTAACTACTGCTGATATTGGTTTGTAGCTGATTGTTATTCCGCTTGCCAGCCTATTGCCAAACCCTTTGTTAGCTGCACACCCAATTCACATTTAGGTAGCTATAAAGTCTGAAATGGGTGTTGCACGTCTACTTGTATTGCAATGAAAACAACTTGTTGCAAGATTGTCAAAGGAGTTGTCACCGCCTTCACTAACAGGTTGAATGTGGTCAAGTGTAGCATTGAAGCGTGTTAGTTGTTTATTGCACTTGTAACATAAATATTTGTCACGCTCAAATATTTTTAAACGGTTCTCTTTAAAATTATAATAATCCTGTTCTTTATGTGGGTCAACTTTTGGTAGTTGCTCAATTTGAAAAACTTGCATTCTTTGCTTACAAATTTCAATTTCTTCTGGTAGAAAAATTCTATATAATGTCCCTTCCCTTGTAGTATCACCTGCTTTTTTAACAACACCTTTTTCTTCAAGAACACGTAAGTTGTCACTAATTGCTCTATCGGAAGCTTGAACAGGTTTGTCAACCCCTTTGAACTTAGAACCAATTCCCTTTGAAAGTCTTGTCATACTTACTCTTACAAATACGTCGCCTGTTTCAATAATAGATTGTCGAAACAGGAACCAATAAATTACGGCTTCATATGGCGAAAGAGCTGGTTGCAAAAAATCTACAATATCCCTTACAATTTGTGGAAGCTCAAGAAAGTCAAAGTTGGCTTTTATGCTGTCGATTTCTTGAACATTTCCACTCTGTTCAAGCTCGTTCAGTAATGCTCTTATCTGTTGTAGTTTCTCTGTCATGGGTTGCAGCTAATCATAAATATACGCACCATTAATAAAAAACTTTCGCAAAGCCAGCTTTATTTGGATGTTTTATGCAATTGCCATCTTTTTCTTCTCAATCCAATAACTTTACACCATGCCTTCTCTCACAATAACCATTATACAACCAAACCTTCTTTGGGAAAATAAAAAAGCAAATCTTGCTATGCTTACTCAAAAAATTGAAAGCATACAAGAAAAAACAGAAGTGATTATTCTTCCTGAAATGTTCAGCACAGGATTTAGCATGCAGCCAAAACTGCTGGCAGAAACAATGAGCGGAGAAACAATTGAGTGGATGAAAAAAATAGCTTCTTCTAAAAAAATAATTCTTACAGGAAGTGTGATTATTGAAGAAGATGGAAAATATTTTAACCGCCTCATCTGGATGTTACCCAATGGCGAATATGGTGTATATGATAAGCGACATTTGTTTGCTTACGCTGATGAACATAATCATTATTCCTCAGGAAATAAAAGATTGATAGCACAGGTAAAAGGATGGAAAATAAATCTGCAGGTTTGTTATGATCTGAGATTTCCGTTGTGGGCACGCCAATCTCCTCCCCCACCGGGGGAGGCCGGGAGGTGGCTTGAATATGACTTGTTAGTAAACGTTGCTAACTGGCCCGAGAGAAGGATCACAGCATGGAAAACTTTACTGCAGGCACGGGCAATAGAAAATCAATGTTATGTTGTTGGTGTAAACCGTGTTGGTGATGATGGCAATGATATTCATTACAGCGGAGATAGTATGATCATTGATCCGATGGGAGAAATTTTGTATCACAAAGCAAATGAAGAAGATGTTTTTACTTATACATTGCAAAAAGAAAAACTGGATGAAGTGAGAGAAAAATTTCCTTTCTGGAGAGATGCAGATTCTTTTGATATATTGCCTTAATTATGCAAACCATTTTTACTGCTGATAAAATTTTTACAGGTAGCGACTGGCTTCCCGACCACGCAATTGTTACAGAGAACGAATTGATAGCAGATCTGCTTCCGATGGTTTCTCTACCCCACGATTCGGTAATAAAAAAACATTCGCAAATGATCGCACCGTCATTTATTGATGTGCAGATCTATGGCGCTTCAGGAAAATTATTTGCAGCTTATCCAACTACTGACAGTCTCAAAAAACTTTATGAGCATTGTGTTGCAGGAGGCACTCATAATTTTTTGCCAACAGCAGCCACTAATACAATGGAAGTATTTTACAAATGCATTGATGCAATAAAAAAGTATTGGCAACAAAACGGCAAAGGAGTTTTAGGATTACACATTGAA
>JAYTGA010000233.1:0-3592 GCA_043733905.1 Segetibacter sp. | reverse complement strand
AATGAAAACTTAAAACCGGATAAACATATTAACACCAGCAAAAACTTCTGTGCGGATGCGTGCAGCGGATGCCTTTACATAGGAGTGACACAACCGGAGTTGAATAAAGAACAAATGTCGGCCCCAAAAAAAATTAAGTTAATGACCTGGTTGAAGAATAATATTTTAGAATCTGTTGCATGTTTGGATTCATCTGATTTTTGTGTAAGTAATTAAAAACCAAAAAAATGATTTTTAAAAAAATAATAGCGATGATTGCTTTGGTGCTTATGATAGCGCTTACATCATTTACACAAAGTAAAACCATTGTTTTTCAAACAGATTTTGGGTTGAAAGATGGTGCTGTGTCGGCCATGAAAGGTGTGGCAACAGGTGTGTCTCCCGATTTAAAACTGTATGATCTTACACACGAAATTCCGGCATATAATATTTGGGAAGCCGCATATCGGCTCGAGCAAACTGTGCCATATTGGCCTGCGGGAACCGTGTTTGTGTCTGTAGTGGATCCCGGCGTGGGTACCAATAGAAAGTCGGTTGTTGTAAAAACAAAAACCGGGCATTTTATTGTTACACCAAACAATGGTACACTCACTTTAATCGCCTCTTCACTTGGCATTGACACTATACGACAGATAGATGAAAGAATTAATCGGCGCAACGGTTCTCAAAAATCTTATACTTTTCACGGACGGGATGTGTATGCCTACACGGCAGCCCGCCTGGCCGCAGGTGTGATCAGCTATGAGCAGGTAGGCAAGCTGTTGCCCAACAGCGATGTTGTCAAAATTCCTTATCAGCAGGCGCAAATGAAAGGAAGCACCATCAAAGGAACCATTTCTATATTGGATGTGCAGTATGGAAACATTTGGACAAACATTACCGACAGCTTGTTTGGTGAACTGAACGTTGCATACGGCCAAATGATACAGGTGATCATTTTTAAAAATAATCAACCCGTTTATAAAGGCAAAATGCCCTACTACAACACGTTTGGTTCAGTCGCCAAGGGCAAGCCTCTTGCTTATATGAACAGCCTGATGCAGTTGTCATTTGCCATTAACCAGGGTAGTTTTGCTAACCTTTATCACATTGCCAGTGGAAATGAATGGAGGGTTGAGGTCAGTTTGTAATGAAAGGCAAAAGTGAAAAGGTAAAACCTCTAAGTATTGAAGGATGAAGGCAAAATTAAAAAGGCAAACCCAAAGGTGAATAAAGAGCCATTTTTCCAATTCTCTCATTCACTCATTCCCTCTTTATCTTTGCGGCTCAAAAAAAACTTGTCAATATGAGCTTAGGATATTTCAATTACCCCATTCCTGCCAACGAACCTGTGTTGGGCTATGCACCCGGCAGCCCTGAAAAAGCAGCACTTAAAAAAGCATTGGCCGAACTGAAAAGCCAGACCCTAGACATTCCTATGTATATAGGTGGCGGCGAAGTGCGAACCGGCAATACGAAAGAACTTCGTCCGCCACATGAGACTGCTCATTTGTTGGGAACTTTTCACAAAGGCTCGGCAGACCATGCCAACCAGGCCATTGAAGCAGCTTTGGCGGCGAGAGAAAGTTGGGCCAACACAAGCTGGCAGGAAAGGGCGCACATTTTTCTGAAAGCAGCCGAACTGCTGGCGACCAAATACCGCCCATACATCAATGCCTGCACCATGCTGGGGCAAAGTAAAACCGCTTACCAGGCAGAGATAGACAGTGCCTGTGAACTGATAGATTTCCTTCGTTTCAATGTTTATTTTCTGACAGAAATATATAAGCAGCAACCCATCAGCAGCCCAGGAATCCACAACCGGACTGAGTGGCGTGGACTGGAAGGTTTTGTGCTGGCCATTACGCCGTTCAACTTTACCGCAATAGCGGGAAACCTGCCCACCAGTGCGGCCATGTGTGGCAATGTGGTAGTGTGGAAACCCGCAGACACACAGGTTTTTGCTGCGCAAATGATCATGCGGATCTTGAAAGAAGCGGGTCTGCCCGATGGAGTTATCAACCTGGTTTACATTGATGGTGCCACACTTGGCAAAGCCTGTTTTACTCACCGCGATTTTGCAGGGGTACACTTCACCGGCAGCACAGGCGTGTTCAACAGTATGTGGAAGACAATCGGCGAAAACATTCCCAATTACCGTACTTATCCACGCATAGTAGGGGAGACGGGGGGCAAAGATTTTGTGCTGGTTCACAAGAGCGCACAGCCCGATGTGGTGGTGGCAACCCTTGCCCGTGGCGCATTTGAGTACCAGGGGCAGAAATGTTCTGCTGCCAGCCGGGCGTACATTCCCAGCAATCTTGCCGAAGAAATAAAGCAAAAACTGGTGGCAGAAGTAGGGTCTATGAAAATGGGCAATGTGGAAGACTTTACCAATTTTGTGGGAGCGGTCATTGACGAAAAAAGTTTTAGCAACATCAAAAAATACATTGACAATGTTGACGGCAAAACCGCCAGCATTTTGGTAGGCGGCAAGTGCGACAAAACCAATGGCTGGTTTGTGGAGCCGACGGTCATTGAAACGACTGACCCAAAGAGCATTACCATGTGCGAAGAAATTTTCGGCCCCGTACTCACCATTCATGTCTATGATGCAGACAAATTTGATGAAGCATTGGAACTGGTTGACACCACTTCGCCTTATGCACTCACGGGTTCCATTATTTCGCAGGACAGAAGTGCGGTGGAACTGGCTACGCAAAAGCTAAGACACAGCGCAGGCAATTTCTACATCAACGACAAACCGACCGGTGCAGTGGTGGGACAGCAACCCTTTGGCGGCGGCAGGTCAAGCGGCACTAACGATAAAGCGGGCAGCATGATTAACCTCTACCGCTGGCTGAGTGCAAGAACAATTAAGGAAACATTTAACCCGCCGGTGGATTGGAGGTATTCGTTTTTGGGGGAAGAGTAGGTATGGGTTGTGAAAACTATTATATAAATTTAGGCTGAGAAAGGGATGTGAATAATAATTTCAGTAGGTATTCCCAGAAAAAGTTAATTTGCTAATTAACTTAGTTTTTATAAAGTTTATGAACATTTTAAATTGAAAAATTATAATGATAAAAAAGTATAAATGTTAGAAGAGAATATAATAGATATGCTTGGCTTAGACAGAGCTCAATCCGTAAATTCTAAGGATGAAAAACTCTTGGAAAGCGAGTCTATTATTTTAAATCAGCTTAAGGAGCAGAATTTTGGAGTTGATTCCGTTTATTTCAATACAGATGAAAATGAGAATAGTTTTCCTGCCGTGTTTTTGAAAAAGGTAAAAACATTTGACATTGAAACATTGCAATCAATAGCCGACACACAAAGGAAAATTTGGAATTACAAGAAAGTATTATTTCTATACGTTTATTCCGAAACTGAAATCCGCATTTACAATTGTTCTGAAAAGCCACTCATAAAAACTAAAGAGAATTTTGATTATGAAAAGGAACTTCAAAGTGTTGAAATAAAGACTTACCATTTTTCAGACAAAAAACAACTTGAAGAACTCAACAAGCTGTTTTCAAGAATTGCAATTGATTCGGGAATTGTTTGGACGTTGGAAGTAGCCAAATTTATTAGAGACAAAATCAATTTGAAA
>JAYTGA010000232.1:0-7043 GCA_043733905.1 Segetibacter sp. | reverse complement strand
CGACGGGGCTTTCGAAAAACAAAATGCCCATAACTTCTACCAAAATATCGCCTCTCCAAGGCTAAAACAGCCTTCGAGAATTTAGATGCGTTTGCCCTGAGAAGTTTGGAGGACTGGAAAGAAAAATTGTCTTTTCATTTTCATGTTTTTTTTAAAAGAAAATCATTCATATCATCCCCCCGTTTTCACCGCTTTCACCGAGTACATCATTGGTATTTTATTTTCCATACCTTTTACCCGCCAATAACCGTCTTCGCCCTGCACCATGTTGTTGAAACAGTTGTAGCAGGAGAACGAAAATTCGTTGAGGTGTTGCAACTGCAGGCCATGCTGAATGAGAGAATTGATCACCTCGCCCAGGCTATGGTTCCAGCTATATTCTTCATATTCAATAGCGGCACCGCGGTCTGTGTAGGTGCCTGTTTGCTTTTCGTAAATCAACTCCTCGTTGTGATAAAAGTATTTGATGTGCTGAAAATGCTCGTCCATCATCCACACGACCGGGTGAAACTCCACCATATAAAATGTGCCCCCGGGTTTTAAAAAATGATGAATGATTTCTGCCCATTTATCCAGGTCGGGCAGCCAGCCAACAACGTCATAAGAAGTAAAAACTATGTCGAACTTACCTTGCAAATGTTGTGGTAAGTCATACAAATTGGAACAGACAAAGTGGGCTGCAATACCTGTTTCCGCACTCAAATCTTTTGCTAAAGCAATGGCATTGTCGGACAGATCCATGCCTGTTACATTGGCACCCAGCCTGGCAAGGCTAAGGGTGTCCATTCCAAAATGGCATTGCAAATGCAAAATTGATTTTCCCTTTACATCGCCCAACTCCTCCAGCTCAAGTGCATTGAGCGATGATTTGCCTGCCTTGAATGAGGAAAGATCGTAAAAGGCAGAATCCTTGTGTATCATTGTCCGTTTGTTCCAGCCGTCTTTGTTGGCTTCAAAATAATCCTGATAGTTGTCTGTTTTCATAAAATGCCTTTTCTTTTTTTAGCGGTATAAATGTTCCCACTCCTGTTGACAAATGGCAAGGGCGAAAAAAAACAAAAGAAGTAAGAAACCTTTGTTTCTTTGTGGGTGCAAATTAGTTTTGAACGTGAATGTGTTCATTTCAAAATATTTAGCTTTACCATTTCAAAGAAAACAAATTTAATGCGGTATATTTTTTCTTTAGGCTTGATCATTTTTTGTGCATTACAAAGTATTGCCCAGGAAAAACACTTCATTCTGATTCAATCAGAAAACAAGCAGCTATTCAATGCAACACTGAATGGAAAAGTTTACAGCACCAATTCTTCTGGCTATGTCATTATTCCCAAAGTGCTTGATGGAGAATACAGCATTGTGATTGGTTTTGCCGAAAATAATTTTCCCGACCAGGTGTTTAAGTGCGTGGTTGATAAAAAAGATGCAGGCTTCACTCTTCAGAATTTTGGAGAAAAAGGATGGGCTTTATTCAACCTTCAAACACTTGCAGTTACAACGGCTACAGTAGGATCTGCTGCTTCTCAAACCACTGCATCGCAACCTGCTGCAAAAGCAGAAGATGAGCCTATTTCTTTCAACAGGAAAGACAATCCGGTAGCTGCTAAACCGGTTGATACTGTTGTTCAAAAACCAGTCGTGAAAACGGAAGAAGTAATATCTGCTATTTCTGATACCACTACTCTGAATGTAAATGTCAACAAAGGCGATGAAGTTTCCGCTGCCAAAGATTCTGTGGTGGAAATACATGCGGCGAAAGATTCCGGGGTTGTCATCAGTTCCACTTCTGCCATTACTAAAATGACTGAATATAAAACCAACGAAGTGGTGACCATGCTTTATTCCGACCCTAACGGTGCAAAAATAGATACCATCCAAGTGACCATTCCACTAAGTAATGACAGTGATTTAACGAAGAATGATACGGCTAAAACATTTGCCGAAGATTCGGTAGTAGCTGCCAGGATAGAACAATTGAACAGTAGAAAAGATGATGTGAAATTTATTGAGATAGACATGAATGTTCATGCCGCAGATTCGGCAAAAAATAATGCTGGTAGCGAAATAAAAACCGCTGCTAAAAATATAGATACAACCACAGACAAGAGCGTGGAAAGAGATATTGTAAAAGTGGAAAAGACTGAGCCTATTGAAGCCAAAGTTTTGGCTGTAGATACTGTTTCTGAAAGCAAGCCTGTGCCGGCCAAACTATCAACCGAATTGTGCAAAAATGTGGCGAATGAAGAAGATTATTCAAAACTTCGCCGCAAGATGTCTTTGGAAAATTCAGACGAAAAAATGATTCGCGAAGCCAAGAAAATTTTTAAAGAAAAATGTTTTACAACTCACCAGGTTCGGGGACTATCTACACTTTTTCTTTCAGATGAAGGACGGTTTCATTTCTTCACGGCTGCCTTTTCTTTTGTGAGCGATCCTGCCACCTATCCGTCTTTGCAATCGGAGTTTATAGATCCCTTTTACATCAACCGTTTCAAATCAATTGTGCAATAGCGGATCATAAAATATCTAAACAATGAGATACTTCATCGAAGTGTCGTACAAAGGGACGGCCTATGCAGGTTTCCAGGTGCAGAAAAATGCAAATACCATACAGGCAGAAGTCGAAAAATCTTTGCTGATTGTTTTTAGAAAAGTGATTGTTCTAACAGGCTCTTCCCGAACTGATGCGGGTGTGCATGCGCTGCAAAATTTTTTTCATTTTGATGCAGATTTTGCTATCAAAAAAGAATCACTTTACAACATCAATGCACTGCTTCCGCTTGACATTTTTGTGAAAGAAATAAGACTTGTAAATGATGATGCACATTGCAGGTTCCTGGCTGTAAACCGGGAATACAAGTATTTTATTTCATCGGTCAAAAATCCTTTTGCAACCGATACGGCTTGGTTTTACCCTTATAACATTAACTTAGGTTTGCTAAATGAAGCTGCAGCTATGCTTTTTCAATATCATGATTTCACTTCATTCTCAAAACGCAACACACAAGTATTTACTAATCAATGTTCTATTCTAAAAAGTGAGTGGTACTATTCCGACAATTTGCTTGTTTATTATGTAACTGCTAATCGTTTTTTGCGTGGTATGGTTCGTGGGTTGGTTGGTACCATGCTACTGGTAGGAAGACAAAAAATATCCCTTGAAAATTTCAAACAAATTATTGAGTCGAAAGATTGTACTAAAGCCAGCTTTGCAACTCCTCCGCATGGTTTGTTTTTAATAAAAGTTAATTATCCGGAAGTGGTTTAACTCTAAACGAACAAATCGGCTGCAATGCCATCTGCCAGCAGTTTTCCGGCGTTTGTGGTGGTGATTGTTTCTTTTTCTTTTTGCAAATGAAAAGCGGCAATATGCTTCTGGGCTCCTGCCAGGATTTTTGATAAAACAGTCGCTCCAAACTCATCCTCTATTTTGCGAAGCGAAATACCTTCCATTGTTCGCAGGGCGGTCATGATGTATTCGTTTACCTGCTGTTCAGTGCTTAATATTTCTATCTCGAAAGGAACTATTTTTTTGTTGAGGCTTTGAATGTAAAGAGCATTATTTGCTACATTCCACTGCCGACTTTTTCCATTAAATGAATGTGCTGAAGGGCCAAGCCCCAGGTAGGGTTTAGACTGCCAGTAGCTGCTGTTGTGGCGGCTTCTGAAACCGGGCTTTGCAAAATTTGAAATTTCGTAGTGTTCAAATCCTGCGGTCTGCAACCAGGTCATTAATAATTCAAAATGGCGGGCTTGTTTTTCTACATCAACAGGAATCATTTTTTTTTGCCTGATCATTGTTTCCAGTGCCGTTGCAGGTTCCACTGTCAGTGCATAGCACGATAAATGTGCTACACCCAAAGCAATGGCTTCAGCTACGTTTTGCTGCCATTGTTCATCAGATAGGGTAGGGGTGCCGTAAATGAGATCTATTGTCAGGTTTTGAAAGCCTGCCGACTGTGCCAATTCAATACATTCTTTGGCCTGGAAAGCTGTGTGGCTGCGATTCATCCACAGTAGATCTTCTTCAAAAAAAGATTGTACGCCAATGCTCAACCGGTTGATCCCTGCCAGATTCCATTGTTCCAGTTTTTGCAAATCAATATCATCTGGGTTTGCTTCCAAAGTGATCTCTGCATCAATGTCTATTGTGTAATGTTGCTGTAAAGCAGAAAGAATTTTTTTAATTTTTTCTGCAGGCAAAATAGAAGGAGTACCGCCGCCAAAATAGATAGTTGAAACAGGTTCGGCAAGATAGATTTTTTGTAACTCAATTTCCTCAAGCAATGCTGTTACAAAACTTTCAACAAGGTTTGCAGAAGTTGAAAAATGAAAGTTGCAATAATGACAGGCTTTTTTGCAAAATGGAATGTGGATGTAAATGCCTGCCATGAAGGGTTTAGAGTTTAGGGTTTAGAATTTATTCCTGTGGAAATAAAAATGGTTTAACCTTTTGCAACATTCCACTCACTTTTCCTTTGTGTGAAATTTTAATTGTAAACTTGTTTTATAAAAGATGGCAAAGTTAACCAGATATGTGTGTGTGGCGGTCGGTGTGTTGTTAATTTGCTTCACCTTTTATGGTTCTGCATGGGGGCAGTCTGGCTTTGTTTTACAGGTTCATTTTGCTGATTCTGCAAGCAACCAGCTAAGACAGAATGCAGCTATTCAAACCCGTTTTAAATCCAAAATTGACTGTGATGAATATTTGGTAAAACTGCCGTCAATGCTGCAATCCAAAGGATTTATTTCTGCCTCCATTGATTCTTTTTTTTACAAAGAAAACCGCGTTGATGTTATCTTATTTTTGGGTCAGCAATACAAGTCTTTGCAACTGAACATTGATCCCGGTTTTCGTCAATATGTAACAGCGGCGGGCATTGAGGAAAAAAATAAAAAGAATGAAACGTTCAGCCTGACTGAGTACAATGTAATGACTGGAAAATTGTTGGATTATTTTGAGGAAACAGGCTATCCTTTTGCTAAAATAAACCTTGATAGTCTCGCTATTAACGACAGCATTGTATCCGCTACGCTACACATTGACAGGGGATCACCCTACCGTATAGACAGTATCCGGGTCTATGGTTCTGCCAGGATTTCAGGAAACTTTATTCATCGCTATCTTAACATTGAACGCGGATCTTCTTTCAGCAAAAAAAAACTGGATAAAATCAACCAGCGAATCCTTGAATTGCCTTACCTGCAACAGTCCCGAGCCTGGGATGTGACCATGCTCAATACAGGTAGTATTGTGAACCTGTACCTGCAACCACGCCGCAGCAACCAGGTCAATGTGCTGGCGGGTTTCCTGCCTTCCAATGAGCAGTTGGGAGGCAAGTTGTTGTTTACAATAGATGCCAATCTCCGGTTGCAGAATGCATTTGGAGGTGGTGAAAATGTTGGTCTTTTGTGGCAGCAGATTCAGCCAAAATCGCCCCGGTTAAATCTACAGTATACCCAGCCTTATTTGTTCAATTCCCCTTTTGGCGTTGATTTTTTATTTGACCTGTTTAAGAAAGATTCAGCCTTTCTAAACATCAACGGGCAGTTGGGTTTGTTGTACATGCTTTCGCCTTTGCAAACCGGTAAACTTATTATTCAAAGCCGGAGATCTAATATTTTAGACATTGATACCAACGCTGTAAAGTTGTCGAAGCGTTTGCCCGATGTTGCTGATATTAGCTCCCTCAACCTTGGTATTGACTACGAATACAATAATACCGACTACAAGTTTAACCCACACAAGGGAAACGAGTTATTTATTTCCGCCCTGACCGGAAACAAAACTATTCGGAAAAGCAATGCAATCGTTCAGTTAAAAGACACCTCATTTAACTACAATACCCTCTATGATTCTGTGAAGCTGAAAACCTACCAGTTGAGATTGAAAATAAAAGGTTCAAGATATTTTAAAACAGGTAAGCAAACTGTTTTGAAAACGTCTGTGAATGCGGGCTTTTATCAAACTGCTCAATATTTCAAAAACGAATTGTTTCAGATCGGCGGTTACAAATCGCTCCGTGGTTTCGATGAAGAAAGTATATACGCCGACAGGTATGCAATTGGCACATTAGAGTATCGTTATTTACTGGGTTTGAACTCTAACTTTTTTGGTTTTACCGATGTTGGATGGAGCCGGAATAATATCATCAAACAATCCAACTCTTACATAGGTGCTGGTCTTGGTTTGTCTTTTGAAACAAAAGGTGGAATATTTAACCTGAGTTATGCCCTTGGCAAAAGGAATGACCTAAACTTTGATTTTAAACAGTCTAAAATTCATTTTGGTTTTGTGAGTATTTTTTAAAAATCAGGCATGTTCTATGATAAAAACAGACATCCGGCATCCTTTCCTATTTTTGCGCCCTTATTTTTAATTGCATTTCCCCGTTGAAAAAAATTGTTTTTATATTATTTCTGTCTTTTCTTTTTGCTAGCGCAAATGCCCAAACTGATACTCAAATTCTTTTGCAAAAAACAGACTCACTACGTAAACGTGTTTCTCATGCAAGGAAAATCTCGCCGGCTGATAGTTTGAAAAAAGCAGCAAGGGTGGATACTTTTAAGCATTCAGAAGCATTGCCGATCATTGATTCTACATTACTCAAAACTGATTCAACTCCAAAAAAAACGATGGATAGTGTGGTAAAAATTACAACCCTTATCATCGCAGAACATCCTATTGACTCTATTTATTTAAAGCTTTTAAATAATCCTTTTTTTCGTTCCAAATTAAGACCGGTTTATTTAGTCATTCATGAAAAATACCGCGAATCCAAAGATGAAATGTTTTACCTGCTTTCGGGTCTCTTATTTTTGCTTGCTCTTGTCAAACTCAGCTTCAGTAAATATTTTGTCGGTATTTTCAGGCAATTTGTGCAACCTTCTTTTCGCCAAAAACAAAGCCGCGACCAGCTTTCCCAAAATAATTTTCCTTCTCTTATTCTTAATTTGTTTTTTATTATTTCAGGAGGTGCATTTGTTGGTTTGCTAATGCAGTATTACAACCTGACGCAAGCCGATTTTAAAACAAATTTTGCATA
>JAYTGA010000231.1:0-12181 GCA_043733905.1 Segetibacter sp. | reverse complement strand
TGGAACAGTTTCGATATAAACCTAACGGATTATTCAAATGCCGGAAGAGATTTAACCAACGTTATTCAAATAAAACTTGAGAAACCCGGGTTTGTTTATCATGGAGAAATAAATACAGTTTACATAGACAATATTTATTTCTGGAAATCGGCCAACACACCAACACTGAGTGGCTTTTCCATTCCTGCACAGGTATTGGGCAATGATGACTTTATCATAACGCCACCTACCAGTAACAGCCCCGGTGCATTCAGCTACACAAGTAGCAATACCGCTGTTGCACAAATCATAAACACCAACCAGATTACTTTAATTGGGGCAGGTACTTCTACAATTACAGCTATACAGGCTCCATCGGGCAGTTATACAAGTGCAAGCATTACCACTACATTGGTTGTCAGCTTTCCGCCACCGCCAACTGCTGCACCAACACCGCCAGCCAGAAATGCTCCTGATGTAATCTCTCTTTTCAGCAATGCTTACAGCAATGTTGCGGGAACAGACTGGTTTCCAAACTGGGGACAATCTACTATTGTTTCAGACATTACCGTTGCCGGAAATGCTACAAAGAAATATGAGTTTCTTAACTACCAGGGCGTTCAATTTGCCAACCCAATCAATGCATCGGGAATGACAAACCTGCATATTGACATCTGGACACCAAACTGCACTGCATTTGATGTTTTCCTGATTAATACAAGCCCTGGAACTGTTGAGCAATCTGTTACCCTAACCCCTACCCTTGCCGGTTGGAACAGTTACAACATTGCTTTATCTCAGTACAATACGATCAACCTCAGCAACATTGGACAATTTAAACTGGTAGGCACACCATTTGGCAGCAGCACAGTTTATCTCGACAATATTTATTTCTACAAATTTACCAATGCGCCTACTATCAGCATTACACAACCCACTTGCGCTTTAGCAACAGGAACCATCACTGTTATTTCGCCAACAGCAGGGTTGACATTTAGCATCAATGGCAGCACTTACACCAATACAACCGGTGTGTTTACTGGTGTTGCATCAGGAACTTACAATGTAACTTCTAAAACTTCTGCCGGCACCATTTCTTCCCCGGCCTTAGCAGTTGTAAATGCGCAGCCAGTCATTTCCCTGCAGCCATCTGCAGTTGTGGGTACAAAGAACATTAACCAATGCGATACGTTGCAATCTTACTCAGTAACAGCCGTAAGCGGATACACTTACCTATGGACAGTTACGGGTGTCGGCAACCTCATCAAATCTGGGCAGGGGACACATGCAGCAGTATTGGTCATGAAAAGTGCAGGTGTTGTATATTGCTATGCCATCAATGCATGCAATACAAAAAGCATCGCATCTACATTAGCGGTCCTAAAATCGGCCCCAACAACTCCGGGAGTCATCCGCCAAAGTTTTGTTCCTTTGATATCTGCAAATATTAATACTTGCATGTTTAATCAAAGTGCTTTTGCAAGCACAGGAAAGCCAGATACTTTCAGAATAACGAAAGTACTCAATGCTACAGGTTACCTTTGGGAAGCACCTGCCGGTTCTATTGTAAACAGGTTGAATGACACAACTATCACCGTCATTTTCCCAGATACAATCACCGTGTCTGTTGCATCGCCAAGATACATAAAAGTATATAGCCTTTCTAACTGCGACACAAGTGCGCCAAGAATACTGGCACTTGCAAGAACAGTTGCCGCAATACCTGGTGTTGTTCAAAAAGGATTTTTTCCAAACGTTACCGCTGTCACCAGTGTTTGCGCCCTGGTTCCAGGTGGAACAGAAACCTACAAAATAAGGAAGGTATTATCTGCCAACTCTTATAACTGGTACCTGATAAAAGGCACCAATGCAAGCATCACCCACCTCAATCCCAATGGTGTCAATGACACTGCCATCACTGTCACTTATGGTGCAGGATTTACCAAGGACAGCATCATTGTAAAAGCCATTAACGGTTGTACAATGAGTGCTGCCAGAGTTCTTTCTGTAAGTTCTGTGTTTACATCGCCAACACCTACCGATGTGACATCAAGCACCGCTTCTTATAATGCTTGTATTGGAAATTCAATTCAATATTCAGTTGTTGTAGCAGCACCCACGGCCATACAGGCACTTGCAGTCAAATACAGGTGGACAACTCCTGCACACACTGCCATCACAGCAACAAATTCAGACAGTTCAACTGTTACCGTTAGTTTCCAAACTGGTTATATAGGTGGTACAATGATGGTTCGTGGCATTACACTTTGCAATGTTCCTGGAACAGCAAAGGCTGTAGCACTTACCCACACAGGCTGCCCAAGCGGTACAAAAGAAGGCAATGCAATTGCCGGAAGAAATGGAGTTTCTGTGACCAATGAACTGAAAACAGCCACCATTTACCCCAATCCAAACAGAGGTTCTTTCACCTTTAGAGTAGAAACAGGACTGAACGAAAATACACCTGCTACAGTTCAGATAGTAGATGTTTTTGGAAGAGTTGTTTCACAGTTCACTGCCATCAACAATGCAGGAACGATTTCTAAAAACGTATCAGACAACAAAATTGCAACAGGCATCTATACTGTTAAATACACAATAGGTTCTGTTACTAATTCTTTGAAAATGATTGTGCAGTAATTAATATTGCGACAATTGAAAATTGAAAACGGGCTGCAGATTGCAGCCCGTTTTTTTGTTTGGGGATGTGGATGCAATATTCTTCTGGCTGATTTTATGAAAAAGGGATTGATGAATTTGGGTTTCTAAAGCATTGTTTGGGGATGAATGAAATTTGGTAAAAGGGAAAGCTTCCTAGCAAAAATTACGCCTTTTTGCAGGCACCTGTGTTGGGGGTGATAAAACTCTGCGACGTTGCATCTCTGCTAAACATCTGCAAAAGCAAAATTATTCGGTAGACATGGCACCTAAACAATTTTAAGCAACCTCTTTTTTGCCAAAACACTGGGTAATTTCTTCATTTAACCGGTTTATAAACACAAAAAACTCAATAAGGAAAACTCAATTTCTTTAAAAAAGCGTTATTTTTGTCAAAATTTGTCAAGTCATAAATTCACAAATGAAAAGTGTAGGAGAATTATTAAGAAAGCTAAGAGAGGAACAGAAACAACTTTTACGGGAAGTTGCCGCAGGCATTGAGATAGACCAAGCACTACTTAGTAAAATTGAACGAGGTGAAAGACTGCCGAACAGGGAACAGGTTCTCAAATTCGCTAAATACTTCAAGACTGAAAAAAATGAACTTATTATAGCTTGGCTAAGTGATAGATTGGTTAATGAATTAAAAGATGAAGATTTAGCCAAAGAGGCTTTAATAATTGCTGAACAAAAAATTGAAAGAAAAAAGATAAAATAATTATGGCGACAAATACAGAAAATCTAAATACTGACCAATCACTATTTGAAAATGGTGCAACATGGCTTCGTGCTGATTTCCATTTGCATACCATAAAGGATAAGGAATTCAAATTTGACGGCAACCACAATGACTTTTTCAACCAATATATTGATAGGCTAATTGCTGAGAAAATTAATGCAGGAATAATTACCAATCATAATAAATTTGATAAAGAAGAATATTCAAATCTAAGAAAGAAAGCACTGAAAGAAAATATATGGATTCTTCCTGGGGTTGAATTATCGGTTAACGATGGTTCTAACGGCATTCATTGCTTGATAGCATTTGACAATGAACAATGGCTTACAAATGGAGAAGATTACATAAACCAGTTTCTTACATCGGCTTTTGAAGGCATTGCAAATCGTGAAAATGAGAATACCCGTTGCAAATACAGTCTTACTGAAATATTAGATAAACTAAACAATCATAGAATAAACGGAAGGAACTCGTTTATAATAATGGCACATGTTAACCAGGATAGTGGCTTTTTTGAAGAGTTGGATGGAGGCAGAATAAAACAACTTGCCGAAAATGAAAACTTTAGAAGTTTCGTTTTAGGATTTCAAAAATTAAGAACTTTTGAAAAACTTTCTATTTATAAGGAATGGTTTGGAAGTAAACTTCCTGCCTTGATAGAAGGTTCGGATTGTAAAACTATTGACGGCGTTGGCAAACCACATGAACAAAATGGAAAAGCGAAAAAGACCTTTATAAAAATCGGTGCATTCAACTTTGATGCATTAATATTTGCATTACGTGACCCAGAAAACAGGCTATCCGAAGATTATCCAAAAATAGAAAAGACCTATTTAAAATCTATTACATTCACGACAACAAAATGGAAGAATAAAAAAATTTCATTCAATCCCGGAATGAACAATTTTATAGGTATTCGGGGAAGCGGAAAATCTACACTAATTGAAACTGTTCGTTATGCTTTAGATATTCCGATTGGAAATAACTCTCATGAACCAAAATATAAAGAACGGTTAGTTCAGAATTTTTTAGGTAGTGGCGGCAAGTTAGAAGTGGAAATGATTGACAGGAATGGTAAGACATACATTTCAGAAAGAATTTATGGCGAATCGCCAACTCTATTTGAGTTATCCAGTAATGGAGAGAAGGAACTTCAATATAGCCTAAAGTCAAGTGCTATAATTAACAAACCGCTTTATTACGGACAAAAGGATTTATCAGATATTGGCGGAGAAACTTCCACTGAAGATTTGATAAATAAGTTAATGGGCGAAAAACTAAACTCTGTAAAACAAGAAGTTGATGAGCAATCTTCTAAAATAATAAATCTTATTGCAGATATCAGGAAAGTTGACAAACAACTTAGTCAAAAGGAAGAAATTGAGGCAAGAAAAGCTGCAATTGAAAAAGATATGAAAATCTTTAAGGAATTAGAGATTGACAAAAAACTAAACAAACAAATTGAGTTTAATAAAGATAGTAATAGGCTTGATGGTTTAATCGAATTTGAAGACTCCCTAATTAATGAAGTTGAAACTATTTATAAAGAATATATAGGCTCTTTTGCAAATCATATTTCTTATGAATCAAAAGAAAATCCTGAACTATTCAAACAAGTATATGAGACGTTCACGAAATTTCAACAAGCATTTGAAACCCTATCCGAAATTGTAAAAAAGCTACAAACTGAAAAAGGAAACCTTGAAAAACTAAGGAAGAATTTTGCAGAGAAATATGAAGAATTAAAAGAGGAATTTTCGGAAATAAAAAGAACTATAAATCTTCCTAATATTGAAGCAGATACTTATGTTAGGCTATCAAAAGAATTTGATTTGCAAAATGCAAAATTGAATGAAATAAAAAAGTTAGGAGAAAGAAAATTAGGGCTAAGAAAAAACTTAATAAATGGATTAACTCAATTACGTGCCTTATGGCATAAAGAGTTTAGTTTGGTACAAGAAGAAATAGAGCAATTAAATAAAAATCAATCTGCAATAACAATCGAAATAGAGTTCAAGGGAAATAAAGAAAGGTTTCAAACATTTTTGTCTAATTATTGCAAAGGGTGTGGATTAGCTTATTATCATTATGAACAAATTGCAAAAGCATATTCAGATTTAATTGAGTTAAAGTTCGAGTTCGATAATGAAGAACAAGGAAAAATTTATGATATACTTTCTGGAAACAATAGTCTTCAAAACTTCAAATCAAAATTTGAAGAAAATATTAATGAATTTCTTACTTACCGTATTCCAGATAAATTTACAATTTTCTATAAAAAAAGGCGATTGGATGAACATTCATTAGGTCAAAGGGCATCAGCCCTAATAATTTTTATTTTAACCCTACAGGAGAATGATTTAATAATTATTGACCAACCAGAAGATGATTTGGATAATCAGACAATATATGATGATGTGATTACAGAATTGAAAAAACTAAAGGGTCAAACGCAATTTATATTTGCTACACATAACCCCAACATTCCGGTATTGGGAGATTGTGAGCAGGTTTTAAGTTGCATGTATAACAACGACATTATCGAAACAAAAGTTGGTAGTATTGACAACAAAGAAATACAGCAAAATATTGTTGACATTATGGAAGGTGGCGATAAAGCATTTAAAAAACGAAAAATGATTTACGAATTATGGAAGCATTAGAGTTAATAGACCGAATACAAAGAGGCGAGGATAGCAAAACTCAGTTTAAGCAAACTATAAACAATGTTGCTCAATTAGCACAAGAATTTGTAGCTTTCTCAAATTCAGATGGGGGATTGCTATTTATTGGAATTAAAAAAAACGGTGAAGTAGCTGGTTTAAGCTTCGATGAGATTGAGAAGATAAATCAACATATTTCGAATGCAGCCTCCCAGCATGTAAAAGCTCCTATTGCTCCGTTTACCGAGAACATCGCAGTTAATGAAAAGACAATAATAGTAGTTCGCATTTCTAAGGGAATAAATAAACCTTACTATACAAATGAAGGAATTGCTTATGTTAAAATGGGGTCTGATAAGCGGATAGCTCCTCCAGAAGAAATTTTGAGATTGTTTCAAAGTTCTGGAAAAATATATGCTGATGAAATGATGATTGATGGCACTTCTGCAAATGATGTTAATATTGACTATTATAAAGTTATTTTCAATAAAAGGTTTGAAAGAAAAGGGATCACTTTTGATACCTCAAATATTAATTTGGCAACTTCATTACAAAACCAGCAATTATACAAAGATGGAAATTTGACGTTAGCTGGACTTTTAGTTTTTTGTGATAACAGACATAATTTTCGACCTCAATTTTCAATACAATGTTTTGCTGTTAATGCTAAAGACTTATTAGGTAATAATTTCGAGGATAATGAACCTTCATTTGAAGGAAACTTAGAGCAGGTATATTTTCAAGCTCTTAATTTTATTGATAGAAATATAAAAAAAATACCTTCGGGGCCATCATTTAATAGTGAATTGAAATGGCAAATACCTAAGGAGGTCTTTGAAGAAGTCCTTGTAAATGCACTCGTCCATAGAGATTATTTCATCAATACTACTATTAAAGTATTTATGTTTATTGATAGAATTGAAATTATTAGCCCTGGTAAACTTCCCAATTCACAGACGGAGGAAACCATTGTAAATGGTGTATCAATTCCCCGTAATCCCGTATTACAATCTTTAGCACAATATGTACTCCCATACAAAGGGGCAGGTACAGGCCTTATGAGAGCAATATCAATTTACCCTGACATAAAACTTATAAATGAACAAGAAAAAGAAAGATTTATTGTAGTAATTAAAAGACCTCAAACGCAAGCATAAAAAATCAGCAGACGATGGCCAGCAGGTAAGAGGGGAAGCCGATTGGGTCTCAAAAGACACCCTATATTAAGGTCAATTTGGTGTTTTTCCATACCCAATGAGTCAAAATGCTCCATAGAATTACTTCTAATCTTTATTTCAAAAAACTACCTAACCCCATCTTACACAAAATACCCAACCAACACAATGTCTGAATTAAACACTTCCCTTCTATAATAAAATTCTCTACAAACTTCCACAATTTTTTAATACGAAACAGTGATAGGAATGAAAATGATGATGAAATAGTAAACAGTTTACACAATCAGATGGATCTCATGCTGCTCAACAATGAAGCCCAGTGGCTTGAGCTTTGACATAAAATTGAAAAGGCTTTTGAACATTTCGCCTAATTTAAAAAACGATTAAAATGGTTGCTGCATTTGACAAAAAAAACCTGCTTTAAAAGTTTACCGTGATATTTGACAAAAAAAACTTTGATAAAGTTATCCAATTAGCTAACTTTGTGCCGTGGGGCAAAATTCATTAGAAACATATTTTACTACAAACATTACTTTTTGAAGTTCTTTAATGAACAGACCGAAGATGTTCAAAGGAAGTTCAACTGGACATTAGAACTTATTGCCACTATAGACCATGTGCCGAAGAAATATTTTCAACACATCGAAGGGACAGTTGGGCTTTATGAAATACGGGTTGAAGTTGGAAATAATATATTTAGAGCCTTTGCCTTTTTTGACGAAGGCAATTGATAGTAGTGGCAAATGGCTTTCAAAAGAAAATCCAAAAGACACCGAAGAGTGAAATCGAATTAGCTAAGAAAATTAAAAAAGAATACTTCGATGAAAAAGACAAAAAATAAAAACCTGACTTCTTTTGCTGACCATCTTGACAAACAATATGGAAAAGTTGGGACTGCTAAAAGAGATGCTTACGAACAGGGTTTTGAGGCATTTAAACTTGGTGTTCTTATTCAGGAAATGAGGGAGAAGCAGAATTTGACACAGGAACAGCTTGCCGTTAAATGTGGCACAACGAAATCTTACATTTCCAGAATTGAAAATAATGCCAGTGATATTCGTCTTTCAACACTTATGCGTATCGTAAAAGAAGGTCTTGGCGGACAATTGAAATTGAGTGTGGCTTACTGATAAACCCTCACATAATCCACTTCCATTTTTTGTGGAAAAATGGAATCGCCCACACCATATTTGCCGCCCCAGTTACCCCCTACTGCAATGTTTAGCAGCAAGTGAAATGATTGGTCAAAAGGCCAGGCGTTGCTACCATTATGTTCGTTTTTGAAGACATGATATTTCACATTGTCCATCAAAAAAGCAACTTCTTCGGCTGTCCATTCAACTGCATAAACATGGAAAGAACCTGCCAGGTTTTTACTGAATACACTACCGCTCTTTTGTGTTCCAATCATGCCGTTGTATGCACCTGTGTGAATGGTCCCAAACAAAGAGTCGGGCAGATAGCCGACATTTTCCATGATGTCAATTTCGCCGCTTTTGGGCCAGCCGCCATACTTCCATTCGGTGGGTAGCATCCACAGCGCAGACCAGATGCCTTTTCCGTAGGGGATTTTTGCTTTTATTTCCATGCGGCCATATTTCCAGTCGCCTTTGTTTTTTGTAACCAGTCTCGCAGAGGTATATGGTGAGTTTTCAACCATTTCTTTGCGTGTTTCTATCACCAGTTTGCCTTTTTTCACCCTTGCATTTTGAAGGCTTTTTGTATAGTATTGTTTTTCATTGTTTCCCCATCCGCACAGGGCAGGGCAGCCATTGCCAACCTCATAGCTCCATTTGGAAGTGTCGGGCAATCCTTTATGACTAAACTCATCGGCCCAGACCAGCTTTGTAAATGTTTGCTGCGCCATCGTTTTTCCGCAAAAAAATATAGCTGCAAACAAAAGAAAAGTAAAAGAACCTGTTGTGATAGGTTTCATTGTAATCATTTTTTGAAAGGTCTTTTTAGGGTTGAGGTAAGGAACAGGTCATTTTTGATGCAGATTTTTTAAACCCCGCCTGCGAACGGGCAGGCGCAGAGAACACAAAGGATTTCTATAGCTATCGGAACACATGTAGAGGGTGTTGTGCAACATGCGGGCTTTAGTCACAAAACACCACACATTAATTATACACCCGCACATAATCCACTTCCATTGCCGCACTGGTAAAGGCAGGGTCAACAGGCCCGCCAAAAGTGCCGCCCATGGCAACGTTCAGTATGAGGAAGAAGTTTTGATTGAACGGCAGACTGCCCGTGTTTGGAAATGTGTAGAAGCTGACATCATCCACCAAAAACTGGATGGTGGTGGCAGACCACATAAGACCATAACGGTGAAAATCGGTTGTAGCATTGGCAATCGTGACCGTACTTCCATCGCCATTGCCGCCTGAATGTCCCGGATGGTGTAGGGTTCCAAAGATTTTGTTGAGCTGACTTCCCACATGTTCCATAATGTCTATTTCCCCGCAGGCAGGCCATCCTGCTGTCAGGTTATTGTCGCCCAACATCCATATTGCAGGCCACGTTCCCACACCGGCGGGCAGTTTTGCCCTCACTTCTACTTTCCCGTATTTAAAAGAAAATTTTCCCTTGCTCAACAGCCGTGCAGATGTGTACGAACTGCCGTTATAGCTTTCTGCTTTCGCCGTTATTTTAAGTGTTCCATTAGACACAACGGTGTTGTCAGTTCTGTTCGTGTAGTATTCAAGCTCTGCATTTCCCCAGCCACCGGCACCCAAATCATAGCCCCATTTTGCCGGGTCGGGTGCGCCTGGTGTGTTAAACTCATCGGCCCAGACCACAGAAGCGGCCACGACAACCGAAACATTTATTGACTTTGAAGCCGTTTGTCCGCCTGTGCTTTTTGCTATCACATTCACCGTGTAAGTGCCACCTGCGGGATACTTGTATGTAACCACTCCCGATGCCACCGTTTGAAAAATGCCGTTGCCAAAATCATAATCATAGCTAACTGCATTGGTGGCCGTTGCGGTAAAGGCGACATTGCCACTATTGTCCGTGCTGGCTGTGGCAGAAACTGCAAGATTTGTTGGTGCAGTGTTGTTGGTCTCTGTTGAACTTCCCTTGCTACAGGAGGCCAGAACACCAAACATCCATAAAGAGGCAATCAAAAAAAAGGTTTTCATAAGTATTTATTTTAGGAGGAAATTAAAAGTCTTTAGAATGAGGTTATTGAACACTGTTTTTTGCAAAAAAGGTACTTATCATTTCACTTTCAGCTTTTGATACCAGGCGTTTCCGTCTGCACCAATGTTGCGGAGCTGAACTGTTGTTGGTGTAATGGCGAGTACTTCATAGGCCGTGCCACCGGTTGCAAAGTTGACAATACCGTTGCCAGGTACATTAAACTGTATCCTTGTTGAGTTGGCTGATGTGGAGGCAGAAGTTGCATCCAGGAAGTTCAGTTTCTTTGTGCCCCCTGTGCTGATGTTGTAGCATCCATCGCCGCCGGTGAGGCCGTAGTAGGCTGTTGCAGCGGCTATGACAAAGGTCTGCCCCTTGTTGTCCACTACCATGGAAATGTTGTCTGAGGCATCTTTTGAAAAGGTGATTTCATCGTCATACAAACACGCATCCCTGCTGTTGGGCGGGGCTTCGTACCAGATGGGTGCAAACTGATCGCCGGGGCCTACACCCACATGTCCCGGGGCGGCTTTGTCAGTTACCCACGTTTGCGATGAACCATTTGTGAGGGCGGTAATGATGTAGGGCGGTATGGTGAATTTTACAAAAACCCTGACCTTTTTTGTTATTGTAGAGGTCGCTCCGCCTTTGCCAATTGCATTCACGGTCAGGGTATATTCGGTGGTTCCGGGGTTAGAGTATTTGTAAGTGATATTGCCCGAAGAAACCACTTGCTGTGTGCCATCGCCAAAGTCAATATTGTAGCTAAGCGCATTGCTGCAAGTGGCGGCTATGGTCACTTTGCCTGTGCCATTGCCATTAGGGTTGGTGTTGTCAACACCCAATATGGTTGTCTTTACACTCAGACCTGTTGGAGCCGTAACATCGCCAAAAGAATACTCTTCTTTTTTGCAACTGCTAAAGCCAATGAAGAGCAGAAAAAGCACAACGAAATAAGTCTTTATAGTGGTTGTCATGATAGTTGTTTTTTACAAGCGGAATTAATTGGTAAGTGTTATGTCATCGAACAAATAAGTGAAGTTGGCAGAGCCATCTCCCATGGTACCATTGTCAAAAATCAACACTACTTTTTGGTAAGATTCGGTTGTGCTGATGGCACTGTAATTGAAGGTCAGTTCCTCCCAGGCATTTGCAGTGGTGGTGGCTACTTCCTTTTCAAAGCTGATGCCGCCATTGGTCAGGTTTTCAACTTTAAGGAGCAGCTTCGCTCCCACCCTTGGCGAAAAAACTTTGACCTTACATGTTTTCATTGTTGAAAAATTGATGGGTGCATCCAATGTAATGTAACTGCCGCCATAGACCTGTCCGTTGCTCTTCACCATCTTTGCCACGGTGCTGCTTGTGTTGATGCCCGACGACTGCGGATTAGGGATGACGGTGACCGCGCCGCCGCCAAAATCATTGAAGGTGTAAGTGAGTGAAGTGGACTCAAAAGTAAGGGGTAATGCAAGGCTTGTAACAACGGCAGGCGGTAAAAATTTTACATCGTCCCAATAAAAAACTTTGCCGCTTCCTGTGATGCCAAAATCAAAAAATATGGAAGCCTTGTCGTAGGAGGTTGAGAAGTTAACGGGCAGTGTACCCGGGGAAGGGTTTGCAAAATCAAACACCAGTGTTTCCCAGGCATTTGCAACTGTGGTCATTTTATCAGTCTCCACAGTTTTTGTATTATCGGTGTGGTCTTCTATTTTCAGTTTTATGGTAATGCCCGCAGCAGGTGAATAAATACGTAAACTCATTTGCGTAGCAGAAGCAGTAACAGGTATGGGTGTTGCAAATCCTAATGGAGTGCCGACAGT
>JAYTGA010000230.1:0-2855 GCA_043733905.1 Segetibacter sp. | reverse complement strand
CTGAAATAGTGCAGGTAGTAGCTGTTGGTCAGTGTGTCATATCTCCAGCCACTGCCATCCACTTCAAATGCTCCGGGCCGAAAGGCAGGTTTGCCTTTTTCTGCAGGCCACCAATGAAAATAATTTCGGTAAGGATTCGTCCGGCTGCTGCGTGATTGTTTGAACCATTTATGCTCATCGCTGCAATGATTGACCACCAGGTCCATGACCAGCTTCAGTCCTCGCTTGTGCATTTCGGCCAGCATTTTATCAAAGTCTGCCATGGTGCCAAACTCTTTCATTATGTCGTCGTAGTTGCTAATGTCGTAGCCATTGTCAGCATTGGGGCTGCCATAGATCGGGTTCAACCAAATGATGTCAACACCAAGGCTTTTTACATAGTCCAGTTTAGAGATCAGCCCTTTCAAATCGCCCACTCCATCACCATCACTGTCTTTAAAACTTCGGGGATAAATCTGGTAAACCACTGCTTCCTTCCACCACTTTCTTCCGCCATTCGTATTAGGCATAGGTGCTTTTTGAGCATTCATAAAGTGTGGTGTTAAAAGTGCAAATATGCACAAGAAGGCAATGTGTTTTGACGTTTTCATAGCGACAATTTTTTTACAATTTACTATCAAAAATCAATACCTTTTTAAACAATTTATTTTCTGAATTAAAAGATAGGTACAAGCTGAATTTAATTTTTTATGGAGAATGAAAATCCAAAAGGAGAGAAATAATTTTAGGTAGATGATGATTTATTTTTCGAGATATCCCTTTTTTTATCTTTTGCTAATAACCCTACACTTCCTCCAAAATCATAAATGAATAGGGGTCTATTTGCAGAAACTCGTAGTCTTGACCTACAACAAAATTTGTCTGCGAATAATGGTCGAATAATTTACCAGGCGTTTTGCCATTTTCTTTGAAAGCATACCAGGTAAGAAAGGCAGGCAACTGGCAGAAATTAAACACGCAGAATATTCGCTGTTGCCGGGTTTGTCTTACAAATCCTGCCACATGAATGTTGTGAGCACCTATCCATTGAATGTTGCTGTGGTCGGCAATTGCAGGCAGCTTTTCTCTGATCTGCAACAATTTTTGCGTAGCGGAAAAAATCTGTTCTTCAATGGTTCCTGTTTGGTCAACGAGTTCATTTTTTTTCCAGTCAATGACGGGACGGTGCATCCAGCGGTTGTCATAGCTTTTGCCGGCATCAGACAGGTAGCTGTAGTCGTTGGTATAGCCTGCTTCGTCGCCATAAAACAGCATGGGCAGGCCGCCTGAAAAAAAGCTCATTGCCTGCATGACGATGATCTTTTTGATAGAAATACCAATCGCTTTTTTATCCTTGTTAATGATGGCTAACTCCAGCCCGCAAAGTGAAGCCAGCGAACCGCTGATGCGGGCATCGCCTGTTTTGGGATTGCTGGAAAACAGCGTTCCTTTTGCAGATGATCCCTGGTATCGTCCCGAGTAATAATTTTTCAAAAACTGCCTGTGCTGGAAGGCGTTGAAGCCTGCTTTTTCAATCATGTAATCGTCAAAGCCAAGACCAATATCGTCGTGGCAGCGGGTGTAGGTGATCCACGATGCGCCTTCTGGTTTGCGGGACAGCACGGGTTGTGCAGCCAGCAATACACGGGTGTCGCCGGTCGCCAGGGCATCCCACTGCAAGGCCATGTTGGTGGCATTGTAGGCAAAGTCGCACTCCTGTGCAGTGAATGGGCCTGTACCAAAATATTCCATAATGGCTGATGGCGCCACAATGGCTTCGCCGAGTAATGCCATCCCCGGAGCGGCCACTTCTGTGCATTGTTTAATGAGGCGGAGCAGTGTGTGCGCCTTCGGCAAATTCTGGCAGGTGGTTCCCAACTGCTTCCAAATGAAGGCCGGGGCATCTATGCGAAGGATGTCCACGCCCAGGTTGGCATAAAAGAAAATGGTATCAAGCATGGCGATGAAAACCGCCGGGTTGGAATAATTCAGATCCCACTGGTACTTGTGAAAAACAGTCATGACCCATTTGTTGCATTGCGGCACATAACTGAAACTGCCCGGCGAACTTTCTGGAAAAACCTCGGGCATTGTTACATCAAATTCGTTGGGTATTTTTCGATCCGGAAACATGTAGTAATAGTCCTGGAATGCAGCATCGCCTTCCTTTGCAGCCCTTGCCCACTGGTGATGGTGCGATGTGTGATTGAGAACAATGTCAATCATGAGGTGCATGTCTTTCGCCTGCATTTTCTTTTGAAGGTTTTGCAGGTCTTCTAAGGTGCCGAAACGCTTGTCTATGGTTCTGAAATCGGAGACGGCATAGCCGCCGTCGCTTTCACCGTCCGGACTTTGAAACAATGGCATCAGGTGAAGGACATTAACACCCAGCTTTTCAAAATAATCCAGTTTGGTTTCCAGGTTTTTGATGTTGCCACAAAATCGGTCAACGTAAAGGCTCATGCCCGCCAGTTCATTGCTCAGGAACCAATGGTCTTTTTCCAGCTTTTGTTGATCCTTTTCCCGCAAATCCGCAGAACGGTTTTTATGTCCTGAAACAATTGTTTTGATCAACTGGTCAAAGTAAATGTCTTTTCTTTTGTGCGTGCCATATACTTCACGGTAAAGTATTTTTATCAAAGGCAGGTTGACAAGAAACCTACTGTAAAAATCAGAATCCTTATTTGCTACATCAATTTTTTGCAAAGCCATTTGTTCATCGAGATAGCGGTGCAGTTGGTGGTTGTACATGGTTGATCAGTTTATTAGTTAATTAGTTAACTCACCTTACGCCTAATAAAATGTTAATAGGGTTGATTTATGCAGCCTGCTGCGATTGTAATTTTTTTAGTTCATCAAGAGCTGCCCGCTGGGCG
>JAYTGA010000229.1:0-7191 GCA_043733905.1 Segetibacter sp. | reverse complement strand
TTCCCCAAACTTAATCCTAACCGATGCCCGCTGAATGTAGGTCAGGGCTTTGCAATAGCGATAAAAAGGAGAATTGTCCGGCCCGTCATCAAACTTATTAAGGCGTTTGTCAAAGTTGTCTTTTCTCGCCGCAAACTCCGCCGGATCTTCATTAAAAAATAAGACAAAAAAATCAATGTAACCATCCAGCAGTTCAGGAATAAGATTGTTGGGATTTTGTTGTCTCGCCCTGGCTACCAACTCCTTTCCAGTGTTTATTTTTAGCTTAATGATTTCGTTGTATGCCAGTTTGCAGGTCGCATCAAAATCATACACTTTTTGGGAAAATGACTGAATGCCAATCAGTAGAATAACAATAAAGAGAAATAATTTTTTCATTGAGAATAAAGGTAGCCGCTAAATTCTGACCAATAGAAAAAGGGTACGGTTTAATGTACCCTTTTCACAATTTTATAAGAAGATGCTGAAAAATAAGAAGCCATGAGTTCAAACTTAAACGAAGTCTTTAACAGCTTATAGTTTATAGCTCAAAGTTCACAACTCATGTTTACTTCATGGTCACATTTGCCACCAGGTCTTCATCTACCAATATGCGGCCACAGTTTTCACAAACAATTATTTTCTTGTGTTGCTTTATCTCGCTCTGCTTTTGGGGAGGGATAGCGTTAAAGCATCCTCCACAAGAATCCCTCATCACAGGTACTACGCTCAGGCCATTGCGAAAGTTATTGCGGATGCGGTCATAAGAAAAAAGTAAGCGGCTGTCAAGAGCAGTTCTCGCTTTATCACTTAATCCTTTGTATTGAGTCTCTTCCTTTTCAGTATCTGTAATAATTTTTTCCAGTTCTCCCTTCTTATTGTTCAGCACGGCATCTTTACTCGCAATTTGCTTTTTTGCAGCATCAAGCAACTTGATTTTTTCGGCAATTTCTTCATTTGCATCTTTAATGTGCTTTTCCGCCAGTTTCACCTCCAGTTGTTGCATCTCAATTTCTTTATTGATCGCTTCAAACTCGCGGTTGTTTTTCACATTTTCGCTTTGTTTTTCATATTTCTTCAGCAATGCTTCTGAATCTGCAATCACCTCTTTTTTCTTATTAATGAAATCAGAAACACCGTTGATTTCTTCTTCTACCCTCAGTTGCCTTGCGTGAAGCCCCTGAATTTCGTCTTCCAGATCGCTTACTTCCATCGGCAGTTCGCCTTTTAGGATGCTTATTTCATCCAATTTGCTATCTACTTTTTGCAATTTAACCAGAGCGGTTAATTTTTCTTCTACTGAATAATCTTTTACAGCCGCCATATTGTATGTGTAGTTTCTTTTAGAACGTTTTTATATTACCAGCCTTTGTCGCCTTGATTGAACATCGTTGTGTCACAAACCTTTCATCGGCTTTGCTACTATTTAGCTTTTTCTACCGATTGCTCCATCCCCATGACTCCACCAACCACTCAATTTTACCAACCAATCCTTCAACTACCAGAACAAACGACAAATTAACCAGTTAACTAATAAACCAATTAACTAAAATAATTGACAGGGTTGGTCTTTACTTCAGTTTTTAGGACGGCAAAGGTAGGGAAATTAGAATGTAAAATATCATGCAAAAGATCGGTTGTAAACTGTTCACTTTCAAAGTGGCCAATGTCACTAATTACCATCCTATTTTCTGCATCAAAAAACTCGTGATATTTCACATCACTTGTCAAATAGAAGTCTGCCCCTGCCGCCAATGCGTTTTTAATCAGAAAGCTTCCGGCACCTCCGCACAATGCAATCTTTTTTACTTTTTTGTTTAGCAAAGGTGTGTGCCTTATCACCTCCAACCGAAATTGTTTCCTAATAAAATGAAGAAAATCCATCTCATCCATTTCCGTTTCCAGTTCTCCAAGCAATCCACTACCTACTTGATCGCAATTGTTTTCTAAAGCGATTAAATCGTAAGCCACTTCTTCATAAGGGTGTGCCGCTTTCATGGTAGCGATCAATGTTTCACGCAGGTAAACGGGAAAGATCACCTCCACTCTTTCCTCTTCAGCCAATTCTCTTTCTCCCTGCTCCCCAATGAACGGATCACTGCCTTTTCCCGGTTTAAAACTGCCAGTACCTTTTGTGCTAAAGCTACATTCGCTATAGTTGCCAATATTGCCTCCCCCCGCCTCAAACAATGCGTTCCTAACTTTTTCTGCATGACTTTCGGGAACAAAGACAACCAGTTTCATCAATGTATTTGGCTTGTGCAACAGCACTTTCCTGTTTACCAGACCAAGTTTATCTGCCATCATGTTATTAACCCCCGATAAGATGTTATCAAGGTTTGTATGAATAGCATAAATGGCAATGTCGTTCCTTATAGCTTTTATAACAACGCGTTCTACATAAGTTTTTCCAGTCAGCTTTTTCAATCCCCCAAAAATAATAGGATGATGAGCCACAATGAGGTTGCAGCACTTTCGTATTGCCTCGTTAACCACTTCTTCAGTTACATCCAGCGTACACAATGCACCGCTACATTCCCACATGGCATTACCTGTAATCAAACCGGCATTGTCATAATTTTCCTGGTAAACAGAAGGGGCTAGGGAGTCGAGGATTTGGAGGAGGGATTTTATTTGCAAAGCTTAATTTTTTTCATTGAGAAAACGAGAAAATGTAATATTCGTTTTCATTTATTATGTGGTAATCTGTGCCTACGTTGTGTGATACAAAAAATTATTGTTTTCCAGGATATTGTTCAAGCGCCACTTTCAAACAATCCATTGCCGCATCAATAGCAGTTACATTCAGCACATAAGCCAACCTCACTTCCTGCTTGCCCAGTCCTTGCGTTCCATAAAACCCCGTCGCAGGTGCCAGCATAACTGTTGAGCCGTTGTATTCAAAACTTTCCAGCAGCCATTGGCAAAATGTATCGGTATCATCTATTGGCAGCTTGGCCATTGCATAAAATGCACCGCCAGGATTAGGGCAAAAAACTCCATCCATATCATTTAATCTCTTTACGATCAGATCGCGGCGGTTTTTATATTCCTGTTTAGTTGTGTCAAAATAATCAGCAGGCAGATCTACAGCAGCTTCGCCTGCAATCTGTGCAAAAGAAGGGGGGCTTAGCCTTGCCTGCGCAAACTTCATAACTGCATCCAATACACTTTGATTCTTGGTCACAAATGCACCAATTCTGCCACCACAGGCACTATATCTTTTGCTAATCGTGTCCATGATAACCACATTGTCATCCACACCTTGCAAATGCATGGCACTCACCTGTTTTTCCTCGTAGGTAAATTCTCTGTAAGCTTCATCTGAAAAAAGGTAAAGGTTGTGTTTTAGAACCAGTTGTTTCAGTTGCTCCATTTCTGATGCGCTGTACGAGTAGCCGGTAGGATTATTCGGATTGCAGATAACGATTGCTTTGGTTTTGGAAGTAATGACCTTCTCAAAATCTTCAATAGGAGGCAATGCAAATCCATTTTCAATGTGCGATGTAATAGGGACTACCTTGACACCAGCTTCTACAGCAAACCCGTTGTAATTCGCATAAAAAGGTTCAGGAATAATGACTTCATCACCCACATCCAGGCAAGCCATAAAGCCGAATAAAATAGCTTCGCTGCCGCCTGTCGTAACAATGATCTGGTGATGGTTTACATGAATGCCAACTGATTCGTAATATTCTACCAGTTTTTTACGATAGCTTTCGTTGCCTGCACTGTGGCTGTATTCCAGCACTTTGAAGTCGCTGTTGCGCACAGCATCCAGCACCATTTTAGGTGTTTCAATATCAGGCTGTCCGATGTTGAGGTGATAAACATTGATTCCTTTTTTCTTCGCCGCTTCGGCAAAAGGAACCAGTTTTCTAATAGGGGAGGCGGGCATCTGAATGCCACGATTGCTGATCGTTAACATGTCGCAAAGATAGCGTTCGAAAAAATCTTTAAACGTATTTCATGAAAAATATTGATTCATAAAAAATAATTAACGTGAATAAAAGCGGCCGGACATAGTGAATTTGGAGAACCCTTTCAGCATCCTTGTCTAAAGAATCTTGCATAAAAAAAAGGTGATAAAAATACCCCGATGAATTCAGGTATTTTTATCACCAATATCTATGAAATTAAATATCGCTTAATGTTGAATTACTCTTCAGTCTTTTCAATAGATGCCTCTGCACCCTCAACTGCAGCAGGCTCAACGATATCAGTCGGAGCAGTAGTTTCAGCAGATGGTGCTACAGTTTTCTTACGGCTGCCGGCACGACGTGTTTTGCGGGCATTCTCTTTTTCAGGAGAAACTGCATTGCCGTATACTTCATTGTAATCAACCAGTTCTATCATTGCAAGTTCTGCATTATCTCCATGTCTTGCACCCAGTTTAATGATGCGTGTATATCCACCGGGGCGGCCTTCTATTTTCAACCGAATAACATCAAAAAGTTCTTTAATTGACTCTTTGTCCTGCAACTTGCTGAAAACAATACGGCGCTGATGGGTTGTATTATCTTTTGATTTTGTAATCAATGGTTCTACATAAGTTCTCAAAGCTTTCGCTTTGGCCAATGTTGTAGTGATTCTCTTGTGAAGGATCAATTGGGAAGCAAGATTGCTTAACAATGCTTTTCTATGGCTCGCTGTGCGGCCTAAATTGTTGATTTTGTCTCCGTGACGCATTTTTTTTGACTTTGCTTCTCTTACTTTTTATTGGAAAGAGAATTGGTGATGCTTTGTACCGTGTCAGGAATTACAAAGCGGAAATTTGTTATGAATTATCATTATGAGTTTAGAGTTTCAATTCAAATTCTAAACTCATAATTCTGAAATTAATAATCATCTTTATCTATACCCAATTTGCCCAGATCCATTCCAAAACCCAGACCCCTTTCGTTTAGTACCTGCTCAATTTCGCTGAGAGATTTTTGACCAAAATTTCTAAATTTCATCAGGTCTTCCTGCTCATATTGAACCAATTCGCTCAAGCTGTTGATTTTAGCTGCTTTCAGGCAGTTGAATGCACGGACAGAGAGGTCAAGATCTTCAAGTGGAGTCTTCAATACTTTACGCAACTGAAGAGTTTGCTCATCCACCATATCTTCTTTCTTCTCTTCTTTAGTGTCAAAAGTAATATTCTCATCGCTGATGATCATCAGATGCTGAATCAAAATACGGGATGCCTGTTTTACCGCTTCTTCAGGATGAATAGTACCATCAGTATGAACTTCCATCAACAGTTTTTCAAAATCTGTTCTTTGTTCAACCCTGGTATTTTCAATATTGTACTTTACATTTTTGATCGGGGTATGAATACTATCAATGGGAATGTAACCAAATACTGAATCTTTGATCCTGTTATCCTCAGACGGTACATAACCCCGGCCTTTTGCAATGGTAATTTCAATATCAAGTTTTGAACTGTTGTCCATAGTGCAAATCAGCAATTGTGGATTCATGACATCAAATGCCTGAGTGGCTTCACCAATCATACCGGCAGTAAATTCCGTTTGATTTTTTATGCTCAACGTCACTTTTTCGTTTCCAATATCACCATCAATGTTCTTTTTGAAACGAACTTGTTTAAGGTTAAGGATGATTTCGGTAACATCTTCAGTAATTCCCTTTAAGGTGGCAAACTCATGTTCTGCACCTTCGACTTTTATACCTACAATGGCATACCCTTCCAACGAACTTAACAATACCCTTCGGAGTGCATTGCCAATGGTGAGGCCATAACCTGGTTCCAATGGACGAAATTCAAACTGTGCTTCAAAATCGTTTGTTTTTTGTAAAACGATTTTGTCGGGTTTTTGGAAATTTAAAATAGCCATTCTTAATGTTTAATGTTTAATGTTTAATTGTTTAAGTGTAATTTGTCGAAATATCCGACATCTAACACTGCACACTTACTACTTGCTGTACAATTCCACAATCAGTTGCTCTTTTATATTCTCCGGAACACTTTCTCTTTCCGGGTAGGCGATAAAAATTCCTTTCATATCAGCTTCGTTCCATTCCAACCAGCTAAATTTATGATTTTTACCACGGATATTCCCTGTGACAGATGTGTTTGCAGCACTTTTATCTTTCAAACCAATCACATCGCCTGGTTGCAACTGGTAGGAGGGAACGTTGACAACCATTCCATTTACAGTCACATGTTTGTGAGAAACCAACTGACGTGCTGAAGGGCGGCTGGGCGAAATGCCTAAGCGGAAAATGGTATTATCCAAACGGGCTTCAAGTAATTTTATCAGGTTTTCACCAGTTACACCCTTGCGGCGGGCTGCTTCGGTAAATGTGTTACGGAATTGTTTTTCCAAAACGCCGTAGGTATATTTGGCTTTTTGTTTTTCTTTCAACTGGGTTGCATATTCCCCCAATTGTTTGCGTTTGCGTTTATCTCCGTGCATTCCGGGAGGGTTGCTATTCTTCGTAAGCCATTTCCCGTTGCCTAAAATCGGTTCTCCAAATATCCGGGAGATTTTAGTTTTTGGACCTGTGTACCTTGCCATTTTCTTTTTACTTTTGTAGATTTTTGAGTTCCCGTTGCAATTCGGTAAAAATCTTAAAATTTAAATTGCAACAGCTTTGAAATTATATTCTTTAACTTGATTTAATTTTCAAAAGAAAATAATCAAGAAATCTTACATTGTTATACTCTTCTCTTCTTGGGAGGGCGGCAACCATTATGCGGCAACGGAGTTACATCCTTAATCATTGTCACTTCCAGACCACTGTTTGCCAGGGCACGGATAGCACCTTCACGACCAGAACCCGGACCTTTCACAAATACATCTATTTTCTTCAAGCCGGCGTCCATAGCTACTTTTGCAGCATCCTGCGCTGCAAGTTGTGCAGCGTAAGGCGTATTTTTTTTCGATCCACGGAAGCCCATTTTGCCAGCACTTCCCCAACTAATGACCTGTCCGCTTTTGTTGGTAAGGCTCACAATAATGTTGTTGAATGTTGCATTGATATGTGCATCGCCATAGGCATCCACTTTTACAATTCTTTTTTTTGCAGCAGCTTTTGCGCTGTCTTGTTTTTGTTGTGCTTTCGCCATAATAATTTTTTGTAGGTAATCGTCTTTTTAATAATTCCGGTTAACAACCGAAACACAAACACTCCTCCTGTCTAAGAGTTAATCAGACTATCCGGCAATGCTCAGTTTTATTTCATCTTCACTAAATACGGAGTGAA
>JAYTGA010000228.1:0-14143 GCA_043733905.1 Segetibacter sp. | reverse complement strand
AATGACCAGTCATACCAGCCCTTCAAGCAATAATGTGCATAACCTTGGTGATTTAAGTAAAATCTATTTTTGAAAGTGGCTGAATGGTTACAAAAATTTCAATAAATGCGAAACTGCTAATGAGAATGATTGGCAGTTAATTAATGACAGCAGGAATATAATATTTATTGCCTCTCTGCATTAATAAACCCGCCAAAGAAAATTTTCAGCGAGTCTTTGATGTGTGTAGTGTCGGACATCCTTATTTTCATGGGTAAATAGAGACGAAAAACAAGGCTATCACCAATGTGGGTGGTGTCGGTTTTTGTGTAAGAATGCAACAGGTGCAACTGCCATGTTCTGCGGTCTGCCCTGCGTTTGGATTTTGTTGTTTCAAAAATCATTTTATATCGTGCAGAATCACCGGACACAATTGTATTGGAAGCTGAGGAATCAGGGCGGGACAAGGGTTGCACCGTAGTTGCTTCAACCGCAGTGTCTTTGCTGGCATCAGGCAGAGTATCAACAATTCCCTGCTCCTGGATTTCTTCCTGTGCTGTTTTGGTGTGCTGTTTTGACAGCAAACTTGAAATGCCCCATCCAATGCCGCCCAAGGCGGCCAATGCTGCAATGACGATCAAAACAATTGCAATCATTTTTCCTGCTGACGATTCATTTCTTATAGGATAGTTGTGTTCTTCGTTTTCTCTTTTAGGATGAAGTTCTTCTTTAACAGGCAAAAAACTACCCGGTGTAAACTCATAAGAGCCGTTATTAATTTTGTTGAGTGTGCCAATACCTTGAATAGTGTATGGCTTACCGATGTTGATGAACTGCTTGATGTTTGAGAGGTAAGACTCAAGATCGGAACGAACCAGGGGTTGAATTTTTCCAAGCCTCTTTACTAAAAACATGATCAGGTTGTCGTCGATATCGCTTTTTGCATTGTAAGTAAAGGATAAACCATCTATGGGATAGTAAACTTCTTTATCATTTTCATGTGTCAAATTCACTTTGCCATCCAGGTTAAATGTTCCTATTCCCTCCAGTTTCAAAGATTTGGTTTCGTATAAATACGCCGCCAGGTGATCGTCAAATTTCACAAGTAATATTTTAGGTTTTCCCGGCACATTTCAATCCTTCTCGAAATTTTATGCGCCTAAATAAAGGTCTGATGTTAACACCTTTTAAAACAGGCTGCAATGTAGGTTTTTTTGATCTTACCTTTACCTGATGTTGACAGAAGAGGAAGAAAAATTTTTGACATGGTGGCAGCAAAACCGGGAAAAAGAAAAAAGCCCGTGGAGGCAACTTTCCATGGGATTGCCGCTCGGTATTTTGATTGGCATTGGCATAATAGTAAACTTTATGTCTGGCTGGTACACAAGAGCAACAATGGTTGCCAACAGCCAGTCAACACCTCTTGTACTCATTTTTGCAGTAGTTCTTATTACTTTGTTTTGCAGTAAATTTTACAAACAGCACCAGTGGGAAATGAATGATCAAAGATTTCAGGAGCTGACGATTAAGAAAGAAAAGAATCTCTCCGTGAAGCACTAATGCAGCAATATCCACTTAAAATTAGTCACACAACTACGACTGATGAGCCTTTGTTAAAATGTGGGTAAAATGAAAGCGTATTTAATTCCGGCACTTATCTCAATATTTGTTTTTGCAGTTGGCTGTAAAAAAAATAGCGGATGCACTCCCGTAAGTCCGGATGTGGAAGCTCCGCAGATTGTAGAATACAATACCAAGAATGGAATAATCACCCAGCAATTCAGCAACAAAATTTATTACAAAATTGTGGACACCGGCTATGTTGTACACCCAACTGCCAGCTCAAGCGTAGTCGTGACTTACTCTGCCAAATTGTTAAACAATACGGTCTTTGATGTGGCCACCAGCCCCGTTACTTTCAAACTTTCGGATGTGATTGAGGGCTGGCAAATAGGATTGCCTCTTTTGCAAAAAGGTGGCAGAATGATATTAATCATTCCTTCTGCATATGCTTACGGATGCAATGGAAACAGCAAATTGAAAGTACCGGAAAACTCTGTCTTGTTTTACGACATCAAGCTCATTGATATAATACCCTGATGGTTTTAAATTGCTCAATGCAACGCATCGCTTTCAAAATTGTAGTTCCTAAAAAAATGGACGATCCTGCTTCCATTTTCCCCCGAAGCTTTATAACGGCAAATGTCATTTTCTAATTTTTCAATTTTCTCTTTCATCTCTGCAATAAGATTTAAGTGAATATTTCCAACAGAATGAAGAATGGAATGATGTTTCATTTCAACAGTCATAGACTGCAGGTCGGTATTTTGGATTTTCATAAATGGATAAACAGTGTATTTTTCACTGCATTTTATAAAACGGTTTTTGTTGAAATTCAATTGTGCAAAATCCAACTTTTACAAAAAGCATATGAAGCACCCTGGGTTAAATAATAAACGCCGGTTGTTCGCAACGCTATTGTTCATTCCTTTAAAATCCATTCACATTCGTTTGGAATCCAAAACAATTCACTTATTTCGCGGCTTAATCAATTTAAAACATTCGATGAAAAAGATTTTTCTGCTTGCAATCCTTTTTATTACCGGCATTTTATTGTCTTGCAAACAACCGGATTCAGTTAGTAAGATGGCAAAAGGTGATTCATCCAAAAATGTAATTGAAGAGAAAAACGGGCAACAGTCTGAAAATAAAAAAGCACCTGCCGGACCCGTTGCAAATGCTACAACTATTTTAGGACGAAAAGAAGTACCCATTCTTTGCTATCATCAAGTCAGGGATTGGACTTCTACAGATTCAAAAGGGGCTAAAGATTATATTATTCCTGTGGAAACATTTAAAACACACCTGAAAATGCTGGCGGATAGCGGCTTCCATACTATTTTGCCAGACCAGTTGTATGATTACCTGACAACGGGTGCTGCACTGCCTTCAAAGCCTGTCATGCTTACCTTTGATGATACTGACGATGACCAGTTCACCATAGCCGCTCCTGAAATGAAGAAGTATGGTTTCAAGGGGGTATTTTTCATTATGACAGTGTCGCTCAACCGTCCTCGTTACATGACAAAAGACCAGGTGAAGCAACTGTCTGAGCAGGGTCACATCATCAACTCCCACACATGGGACCATCACAGCGTGAAAGGCTATAAAACGCCCCAGGACTGGACAACGCAAATTGAAAAACCTAAAAAACAGATTGAAGAAATTATCGGAAAAACAACGCTTGACTTTGCCTACCCATTTGGATTATGGAATCCCGAAGCAATACCTGAACTTAAAAAACGAAGCATTCGTTCGGCTTACATTTTAAGTACCAAACGTGATCCCAACGATCCTTTATATACCATCCGAAGAATTATTGCAAGCGGCTACTGGAGTGCCAATACTCTTGCCCGGAGTATGAGAGAGTCTTTCAAATAATTTACATTGTCAGCATAGGCTGTAATACTTTGATTGGCTTTACACGGTAAATAGCTCTTTGTTTGCGCCATCTACCCTTTAGCACTATTTCATTATTAAAACAAGCATTTTTTGTGGTGATTACCCCCGCTTTTTCTAAGGTTAATTGCCACATCTTGTTGTTTTTGTGTGTATGGAGTGTAATGGTGTCAGAGCTATTTGCCAAGACACCGGGCTGCACAGGCGATGGAATATTTGTAGGAATGACATTGAATTGTTGATGACCTACAACAGCGGTTTTCCATGCTGGCTTCACACTGTTCTTTACTTCCAGATAAACCAGGTAAAGCGTGTCAATACCATGATGCGGGTCGTTTTCAGGAACAGTTCCTGGCAATTCCGGTCTCTGATAAGCGTAAGATTTCACAATGCCATATTTGCCCTGCGCAATGCAAACCAATGAAAATACAGAGAAAAAAGTTGTCAAAAAGAATTTCATTTTTGCTTGTTTTTTTAAATGAAGAAATATAAAAAAAGGCTGCCAAAAAGCAGCCCCTTTTTTTCGTACAAATTTTTTTTACTCTTTAACCACTGAAATTGAATATTTTTCCTTGTTGCTGAATATGGAGACTACATAAACCCCTTTGGCAAGTGCGCCGGAATTTTTAACATCAAACCGCAACAGGTTTTGCGAAACGATCGCAAAATTTTTGCTTTGAACAACAAAACCGTTGCTGTTTGCCAGTTGAATTTTTACTTCGCCTGGCGGCAATTTTACAAAGCGGATGTCAATATAATTTCTGAAAGGGTTATTGACTATTTGCGGAGCTGGTGAGGCCGCACTATTTTTAAGCAGGACAATATTGCTGTAACTATTTTTACCATCAAGGTCAATCATTTTTAACCAGTAATAATTGATGTCTGAAGCTATTTCTTTATCAGCAAAACCATATTCCTTAACGGTGTTGCTGTTGCCTGCAGCTTTCACATTGCCTATCCGGGTGTATCGTTGACCGTCGTATGATTTTTCAATTTCAAAATGACTGGTATTGGATTCTGAAGCGGTTTTCCAGTTTAAAATACCGTGCTGATTTTGCAGGCTGCCTGTAAAACGGAGCAGCTTCAAAGGAAGAAGAGTACCAAGAGAAGTGGTAAACACTCCCCTTCCATGTGTCGCAACTGCAATTGTACTATCGCTCTTTCTAAACTTGAGCATTGTGGCACTGACGTTAGCCATGCCAGTGTTGTCAGGTAGCCATGCACCCGGCAGACCTGCTGCAGTACTTGTTGTCCACACGCCCACTTCTGTGGCAAGCGCTACACGCTTGTCAGTTGAAGGCAAGAAAATGCCCCAATTGACCGGCATGTCTGGCAAGTCGCCTTCGATACTATTCCAATTAGTGCCGCCATCTGTACTTTCATACACGCTTGTGACACCATAATTGGACAACGTAACAAGCAAATGGTTTGCATCACCGTCTTCCACATCTATAGAGGAAACATTGCCATTAACACCGGGAATAGCAATGTTTGTAGCAACCGGGGTTGCGTTTGCATTGTCCACCCTCAAAACATTTGCAGTTGTGCTGCTTGCGATACCGATATATATTCTGTTTGGCGTATTCGGATCGACTTTGAAGGCTGAGGCCGAGAGGGAATTCATAGCTGCAAGAGACACCGACTGTATCGTTGGAGAACCCGTCGCTATATTTTTTACACGTCCGTAAGTTCCAGCAGTGTAGCCACAATAAAGAAACTTGCCCTGATTATCATAATCACCTGGATTTATAAAATCTCCGTTTTGATCCGATACATTGAAGGTGAAACTATTTCCTCCGTTTCTGGAAATATAATAGTTGCAATATACATAAGATGTAATCTGGTTGTTAGGATCTATCTGGTCAATGTAACAGTTAGCACCATCCCCTCCGGAAGCATAAGACACTGCATTGACACCAGCAGAAGAGAATTTATGACTGCCATTGTCCTGTGCACCTGCCAGCATGTAGTTTGAACCTGCTGATGGGTGAATCGCTACAGAATAATATTGAGTAACATTATAATTGGAATTTCTGTTGGTGAAGGTTGTGCCACCGTCAGCGGAATAAAAAAGGCCGCCATCGCAGGAAATGATCATGTCGTTAGATGAACCATTGATGTATGCAATGTTATGAATATCAGCATGAACTACAGGCATGGTACCACACGCAGTGCTCGATGACCAGCGAGTAGCCTGCGTAAACGTATTTCCTCCATCCACAGATTTCATTACATCTACGCCTCCGATAAATATTTTAGAAGGGTTGGCAGGGTCGTAAGTAGCAATGAGATCGTACCATGCCTGTCCACGGGTGAAGTCAGTTCGGATGTTTCCCTGGTCGCACCATGAAGGCACATTAATGGGTGTCCAGGTAAGCCCTTTATTAGAAGATTTGTAGAATTTAGTGACGTTGTAATCATTGTATTTCTGGCATAAAGCATAGAGAGTTGATGCACTCGAAGGTGCGCAGGCAAGTTCTATTCGTCTAAAGCCGGATTCGCCGGTGGGTGGTGTCGGCGTTATCTCCGTCCATTGCCCAACATCGCCCTGAACGGCTCCCAATGTGGCTGCTGACCTAAACACATGTCCATAGCTGGCAGTGCTGGATCCCATTAAACCAGTTGTCACATAAAAGTCCCCATTGGCAGCTATTTCAAGATCATTTCCCAGGCAATAAAAAGCATTTGCACAACTGCCTCCACCGGTGTAATTACCCACTACCTTTGTCCATGTGGTTCCACCATCAGTAGATTTAAACACACCACCACTGTTGCAATAGTATCCACGACCTGTAGCATAAACATCGCCGTTGCTTGCAACGACAATATCCTGGACATAATAAAAGCTATAGTTTGAAAGTATGGGATTAGGAATTGTCGCTGGCAATGGTGTCCAGGTTGTGCCACCATCCACCGATTTGAAAATTCCGCCACCTCGAATTGCGTCTACATTGTAAAATCCTTCTCCTGTGCCTGCATACATGACACTGGGTGTTGTAGGATCTTGAGCCAGACAGCTCACGGCCAAGTTCTCCATGTGGTCATTCATTTTTGTCCAGGCGTAAGTTGCATTTTTAAAATCCGTACACTTCCAAACGCCACCACCTACACTACCCGCAAAAATGGTATTACCTGATACATCGTTCTTATCGACTAGAATGGCTCGGGTCCTTCCCCCGATATTGCTTGGTCCACGCTCAGTCCAAACAAAATCTGACATGGTTCTTTGGGGAAGACTGCTACGACGTAATGCTTCACTCTGCGCAAATGCAAGCCTTTCAGAAGGCACATAGTTCAGAGCTGGATCTTTGGTTGTTCTGAATTTGTACTCCATGTACGCCTCCATGCCATCCTGTTCATTTTCTTGTACTGATTCCTTACTTTCCCGTTCATTTGTCTTCTTATCATGTCCGGTGTGACATGCAGTTGCGATAAAAAAAATAAGTCCCACTCCTAAGGCAGCAAATCGGTTTGTCATTATTGTTGAAAGTTTAATTTTGAATTTTTTTAATAATGCTTAAAGGTATTATTTCTTATTTTATTTTACAAAAAATGAGTTCACTAAAAGTCGAATAATATAATTTATGTGTGCGAAAATAACCTTAAAAAGTCAACTCTAAAACTTAGATGTAGTGAATAAATATAGAACTGAAATCAGCCACTGATGTCGGCACAACGGGAAAATATATTAGACCAGTAACTACCTAATCAATATTATAATTGTCCCGTTATAGAAGATATTGGATGGAATAAGACAGATAAGCTATGCTGTGACAAATGTACGCAATCAACAAAACTCCAAGTAAAGTATTTGTAACCTTCAAGCTGTTGCAATTTTGCTATTGAGAAGGTCGGTGGTTGACATAATCATCATCTCAATTATTTTTCGCCGCACTACTCACACACTCCTCAATTATCGCATCCACTTTCTCCGTTGTCAAATGCTCCCTAAAATGTGTACCCAACTGCATCATAGGCGCATAGCCACACGCACCCAGGCACTCCACCGTTTTCAGCGTAAACAAGCCATCAGCAGTCGTTTCACCCACACCAATGTTGAGCTTCTTTTTGATGTAGCTAATAATGTCATCACTGCCACGCAACATACACGGCCCCGTTTGGCAAACCTCAAAAAGGTATTTGCCGACAGGCTTCAAATTGTACATGCTATAAAACGAAGCCACTTCATACACCTCAATCGGCGTAATGTCCAGCAACTCCGCCACATAATCCATCACCAGCACGTCCAGCCAGCCTCCAAATTCTTCCTGCGCCAAATGAAGCACAGGCAGCAATGCACTCTTATGCTTCCCCTCCGGGTAGCGGCCAATAATTTCATTGACCTTATTCAACCTTTCCTGTGAAAATTCTATTGACATTATTCTGCTGTCTTTTTATTTTTTACAAAATCCTCTATCAAAATTACTAAGTAAATTGACTTAGGTCATATTGAGAATTACAAGGCAATTGAAACAAATCAGAGCCATTAAATTCAATGCTGTCCAATTTTTCACCTTTACTCTTTTGCTTAAATCCTTTATAAATATTTGCAAAGCAAACAAACTTTATCGGAGGAATTGCAGCCCCAATTTTGTGATGTTGCTTAATCATTGACAAAATACAGGAAGTAAGTTTTCCGGTATTTTTCAGTTGCACTTTCATTTTACCTTCATTATTACTTTTCATTTCACAAACCAAGATTATTTCATCAGAGATGACTACATAGTCGCTGATACATCTGATTTCTCCGGGATTGTAAAGTGTATTAATAATGCTCTCTTTAAAATCTTTGTGGTCTGTTTGAATAACTACATACTTACCTTTTATTTCCACACTCTTGCAATCGGCTTCACCAGGTAATACTTTACCTTTTATGAAAAACAATTGATTAACCAAACTTGAAATTCCGGTAACATAACTCATAAACTAATCTTCAAATAATGTCCATCTGATGTCATTAAAGGCTTTGTTTTGTTCGCTTATTGTTTCATCAATCGTTTCCGCGGAAAAGCCTGTTTCTGTCACCTCAATTTCCTTTGCAAATCCATCCTTAAACAAATACGCACCAACATTTTTATGCGATAAAACTTCCTCTTTTTTGAAACCATACTTTTCCATTAGTTTGTCGGTTTCATCAGAAGATTTATTAAGCATCAACAACGTATTGAATTCTCTAAGCAAATAGTCGCTGTGGGTACTTAGAAAAATCTTTATCCCGGCATTAGACAACTTAGCCAAAAACCTGGCAATCTTTCGCTGATTATCAGGATGAAGATTTATTTCGGGTTCATCTATGAAAAGAGTTTGTCCTTTTGCTGCAAAATATCGTAAGTAAAAAACCAAAGATGATAATGATTTGATAGTAGAAGCACTACTAAGAATTGATAAAGGTTCTAAATTTTCATTGCTGTAAAAAGCATCCCCAGTTTCATTTACTGTCAATTTGCCCTGTAAAATTTCTTTTTCAAGTTCTTCCGCCAGTAATACAAAATCTCCATTTATCTTTTTACTTTGCAAATTATTCATCTGAAACTGCCTTTGAATAGCATCATTAATCACCGATGAATAAGTGGTAAAATTTTCCAATTTTACAATTCCACTTGTATTTTTGAATCGATTTAAAACTAGTTCCTTTCCAAAAACTGCTATACCAATTCTTTCAGCAGGCAAAAAAAACGAAGATTGAATTTCTTGGGAAAGAAAAGAGCGCAGTAAAAAATCACTTATCCAATCAAATAGATTATCGGCTAATGCAACATTAATTTCTTTATTGGATTGCACAAAAGAAACCTTTATACTAACGATACCATTTTGCTTTTTTTCGAAAAACAACTCAAATCCATAAAGGATTTTTATACTAAAAAAAGAAAATTGAAATTTAGAAACATATTCTTTAAGCAATAACTCATTTTCTAAAGCAACAGGATATATTTCTGAATTTGTATAGTCTATATTTCCATTGCCAAAAAGTTCTGGAAGTAAATTTTTATATCCCTGAATAAAAATTGATTTTAGCTCTTCTTGCAAGGGTAAAAAAAGATTGTTTAAATCAATGTCCATATTTCCATTTTCAATCAAATCGGTCACATTAATTTGTAGAACATTTCTAAACTGTGAAATATACTGCCAAAAATTAGAAGAATTACTCAAACCATACAAACAGTAACTCACATAAGTCTTACCATTATTATTCGGCCCAAAAAACACGGTCAATTGCTTGTCTAAATCAATTTCAGCTTCCTTAATCTTCCCAATATTTCTTAAAATCAATTTCATTATAACGCTTAATTCCTAATTTTTAATTCCTAATTAAATCACGCATCCATCTCCCCCGCAATCAAATTCAACGAACTCATACAAAGTATCGCATCGCTCAACATGCTGCCCTTGGCCAACTCAGTAAATGCCTGGTAATAAATAAAACACGGCCTCCGGAAATGAAGCCTGTAAGGCGTTCTGCCGCCATCGCTTATCAGGTAAAAACCAAGTTCCCCATTGCCACCTTCCACACTATGATACACTTCACCGGCAGGCATATCAATCTCACCCATAATGATTTTGAAATGATAAATCAACGCCTCCATTTTCGTATAAACATCCTTCTTCTCCGGCAGATAATATTCCGGCACATCCGCATGAAAAACCTCGGCATCTTTTCCTTTAAACTGCTTCACTTTTTCCAATGCCTGGCGAATGATACTCAACGACTGCCACATCTCCTCATTACGCACCAAAAACCGGTCATACACATCCCCCGTTTTGCCCACAGGCACCGTAAAATCAAAGTCCTCATAGCTGCTGTAAGGCGAGTGAATCCGCACATCATAATCCACCCCGGCCGCTCTTAGATTAGGCCCGGTAAACCCATAATTCAAAGCCCTTTCAGCACCAATACCGCCCACGCCCTGTGTCCGCTCCATAAATATGCGGTTGCGGTTAAACAGGTTTTCAAACTCCTTCAACACCTTCGGATATTCAACCAGAAATTGATCTAATTTTCTAAAAGCAATCTCATTAAAATTTCGCTCAAACCCGCCCACACGGCCTATGTTTGTCGTCAAACGGCTGCCACAAACCTCCTCCCAAATTTCATAAATTAGTTCACGCTGCTGCATCACATACAGGAAGCCCGTAAAGGCACCCGCATCCACTCCAATCACCGAATTACAAATCAAATGGTCAGCAATCCGCGCCAACTCCATAATGATAATCCGCAGGTATTCCACCCGCTTCGGCAGTGTAATGCCCAGCAATTTTTCGCAGGTCATGTGCCAGCCCATATTATTAAGGGGACTGCTGCAATAATTCAGGCGGTCGGTCAGCGGCGTAATCTGGTACAGCGGCCTGCGCTCTGCAATTTTCTCAAACGCCCTATGGATGTACCCCACCGTTTGTTCCGCATCCACAATCCGTTCGCCGTCCACCTCCAAAATGTTTTGAAACACCCCATGCGTAGCCGGATGTGTAGGCCCCAAATTCAGTGTGGTCGTGGTTTTCTCAATGCTACCCGTAGGCAGCACTTTGTGTTTGCTATATGTTTCTACTGATGACATTTCTTATTTTTTGCGTTCAGTTTTTCAGACCTTTATTTCTATGTTTTGCTATTCTTTTGAAACCAGCTTTTGTACTCCTATTAAGCATCGTTGTGTCACTCCCTTGTACTTTTGGGTAATGCTATTCAGCTTTTCCACCGTTTGTTCTTTCCACGTTTTGTTATAGAAAATACCAAGGCTTTTACCTTACATTTTCATCACAAACTCATCGTTTGCTATTTCATTAAATATCGCCTCCAGCGGAATTTCAAGGCCTTTTATTTCCCCGCATTTGACCGTAGCATGACTTATTTTTTCTGCAAGAGTAAACACCTCTCCTTCCAAAAAATATTGCTCAACAATTCTTTTATCAGGGTCAATCAACCAATACTCCTTAACACCATTTAAAGCATAATCAACAAACTTTACTCCTCTATCTCTTTTCTCTGTACTGCTACTCAACACCTCTACAACAAAATCCGGGACGGGATAAAACATTGTATCCGGTATAAACTTATCCGCAAGTTCTTTCCTGAAAAAACAAATGTCTGGCTCAAAATCATTGCGTCTTAATTTCACAAGTGCTTTTTCACGGCATATTAATCCCAAAGAGCTTTTCCTTACAAAACGGCTTAGGATATTGCCCAAATTCTCTACAATTAGTGTATGCTTGTGTTTGGCTGGGGATGAGCAAATGATTTCCCCATTAATAAATTCTACTTTCTCATCGTCACGAACATTCGTGTAAAACTCTATTCTTTTAGCATCTTCATTTGCCAAATGAGCATTCAGTTCCTGCATATAATCAGGAAACTTTGGAGAGTCAATTATATCTTTTAAGATTGTTGTCATTACCAGGTATTATCCTTATCCGCCTCACTAATCGTAGCCGGCGACCCATCCGATTTCCTGTTTCCAAAATCAAGCATTCCACCGCGGCCAAACATTTCATCATCCTTATCAGTCCGGCTTTGGTCTTCCAGCGGAAATTCTTTTCTCATAGGAAAATAGTCCATTTCCTCCACGTTCAAAATGCGTTTCAGGTTGGGATGTCCTATAAAATTGATCCCGTAAAAATCATACGTTTCCCGCTCTTGCCAGTTGGCAGATTCGTAAATAGTGGTTGCCGTCAAAACATCCGGTTGTGCAATTGGGATAAACACCTTGAACCTGATACGAACATTGTCAACCAGGTTGTGCAGGTGATACACAATCGCCAATTCCTCACCCACCCTGTCAGGATAATGAACAGCGCATAAGTCTGTCAAAAACTGAAACCGCAGCTCGGTATCATCAAATAAAAACTGTAGCGTTTCAACATTCTTTTCCGCAGGCACCACAAACGTTAGCATACCATAAGGCTCCTCAAAGCCACTGATAGCTTCGCCAAATTTTTCAATCAGTCGTTCTTTTATTCTTTCGTTGGTCATGAAGAAGTTGAGTGTTTAATGTTGAGAGTTTAGAGCGGTTTCTCGTTTCTGGTTTCTGGTTTCTCGTTGTTTCGTTGCTCGTTTATCTATGTCTTGTTAGTTGTACTTTGAAGTTCCACTTTTTGGTTTTGCCTTTTCACCTTTGCCTTTCTATATCATTTGCTTCAAAGCCTCATTGCAAGCGGCTTCATCAAAAATTGCTTTTACAGGAATGTCGAAACCGGCAATGGCTTTGGCGTGTATCATGCCTTCATACACTTTTGAAATGAGCTGGTAATTCTTTTCTTCATCCAGCACATATTGCTCCACCGTTTCCTTGTCAGGGTCTATAATCCAATATTCTTTTACCCCGTGAAATGCGTAATCCTCAAACTTAACACCACGGTCATTTTTTTCTGTTGACTTCGATAATATTTCCACCACAAAATCAGGTGTAGGAAAGAACATGGTTTTATCCGAAAATTGGTCAGCTACTTCTTTCCTAAAGAAACATACATCCGGTTCAAAATCATTTCGTGTTAGCTTGATTAATATCTTTTCATAGCCAACAAAACCCAACTGGTGTTTAAAAACAAAAGTGTCTAACAGTTTCAACAATAGCTTACCAATGACATTGTGTTTCCTGATAACAGGCGACTGTGTCACGACTTCTCCATTAATAAACTCCACCTTTTCCTGCTCGGTCATGGTGGCATAAAAATGCCGCCGGTTTTCATCTTCATTTTTCATGAAAGAAGAAAGCTCCTCCACATACTCCTTCAAACGCGGCGATTGTAATATGGGTTCTAAAACGCTGTTCATCTTTTCATTTTCAAATTGAGTATTGAGCCATTTTCACATTGGCTTTACTGTATCCCATAACTCTCCATCAACGCCTTATACTGCGGTCCATTTCTGCGGCGGGTACTTTCGTTGTGTATCAAATCCTGTATGCGCAAAACGCCGTCAATGATGGCTTCCGGTCTCGGTGGGCAACCCGGCACATATACATCTACAGGTATCACCTGGTCAATGCCTTGCAACACACTGTAAGTATCAAAAATGCCTCCTGAACTAGCGCAGGCACCTACTGCCATTACCCAACGCGGCTCGGCCATTTGGAGGTAAACCTGTTTGAGCACCGGTGCCATCTTTTTAGCAATTGTTCCCATCACCATCAGCAGGTCGCACTGGCGGGGGGAAAAGCCTAAACGTTCACTGCCAAATCTTGACAAATCATAGTGGCTGCCCATGGTGGCCATGAACTCAATGCCGCAGCAACTGGTGGCAAACGGCAGCGGCCAAATAGAATTTTTGCGGGCAAGCCCTAAAACTTTTTCCAATGAAGTAGCGCCAAATCCTTCACCAACATAGGTTTCAGGAATTTCCAACTCTTTTACCTGTGTATGAAATCTTACCGGACGAGCCATAAACTTTTGTTGTTTTATCATCTAACCATTTCTCAAAAAATATAACAATTCAACCAGCCAAATGTTGCCTGTCAATTTTGCCACAAAAGCAAAAATACTGTTTGCCTGCCAAATTCATTGATTGAAGCCTGATTGTTTTTGGATGCAACAAAACATTGAACTTGTTTAAACTTTTAGTTTTCTACAGAAAAGGGTTATTAGAGCAAGCCATTGCAAAGCCATCCAGGTTTCGGTGAGTTTTTCATACCTGATAAGCAATGCTTTAAAGGCGTCCATCCATGCATTCGCATGTTCAATTTTGGTTCTTCTTTTATAAAGTAATTCATCAAAGTAC
>JAYTGA010000227.1:0-41815 GCA_043733905.1 Segetibacter sp. | reverse complement strand
TCCGGCTGGTAAACTTTTTCTGTTTTTAATGCTTTCAGTCCTGTTTCAATTACTTTATAATCTTCCGTATAACCCTTCTGAACAAGGTTATTGAGGGTTGATACCAAGGTTTTCATTTCAGAATTTGCGGATGTTTCTTTCATTTTTTTAAATAGTTTGTCATTAAAGAAGCAGGAGTTCTGGAAAATCCGATGAGAATTGCAATGAACAGCATTAATAATAAAGGCCCTATAAATATGCTTATGGCTGCTGCTGCGACTGATGCGGTTTCCGGTGTGTTGTTAGTTTTGCTGCCCTTCGTTCATAAGGAGATGGTGCGGAGATTGACATGACACTATTCTTTTTCGAAAGTGATTTTGCAGTTTAACCGCCAGTGAGTGATTTTGTTTTTATCAACTTCGGCAGTTAAATTTTTTACATACACGGAGCGTATGTTGCGGATGGATTTTGATGCTTCAGTAACTGCATCTTGTGTTGCATCTTCCCAACTTTTTTTTGACTCGGCTAAGAGTTCGATTACTTTTAATAGTGCCATAGTTATTTGTTTTTAGAAATTATTGTGATTATAAATTTTTTAATCAAGAGTTTTTTTTCTTAGGAACTTTTGCTCCTGCTTCTCGTGCTTCACTTAGACCGATGGCTATTGCCTGCTTGCGGTTTTTTACATTTCCTCCTATACCGCCTTTGCCTGATTTTAATTCTCCATGCTTATATTCATGCATGACCTTTTCAACTTTGTCCTGAGCTTTTTTGGAATATTTAGCCATTATTATTTGTTTTAATAATAAAATTATTACCAAGTTATTTTTTGTTAAAAAAAACCCCCACCACGTTAGCGGAGGGGTGTGTTTTGATTTCTCTGCTTTCCTTTCGCAAGTATTACCCAGTTCAAGTTGTGAGGGTTTATTTCTCAGATTTCTCTTTCGGAATCTCCCCTTTACAAATAATCTAACAATTAATAATAACAAAATATCGTGCCATAAGTTTTTAATCTCTGAATTCTTCGGGGCTTGCCCCGGAGTAAACGATGTGGGTGGCTTCCTGGGTCAAGGGCTTGCCCTTGGATTCAATTCTAATTATTAGGAAATAAGATTATTGGGGTATTTGTTTCCCTTTAATGAGCATTTAATTGCTCCAAACGGGAAGCGGAATATTTTCTTTGGAGGGCTTTCATGTTGCGCTTTTGATAAAGCAATTTGGGGTGCTTTATTTATCTTAATGCGGATTACCCTGCTTGCCCTGGGAGCCTTCACGTTTGTTTATACCCTTGCTGCGTCCCTGATTTTCTTTTTTAGAACTTGATCTATTTAATTGGATGCCGCTGCTGTTGCTTTCAATTCTATTACCTGATTCGGCTGCTGGTTTGCCTCTTTTGATCGAAATTTCTTTTTGTTCTTCAGAGTTCATAGAAGCGATTCCTTTTTTTTGGCCTTTGCCGGTGTTAGCAGAAAAAAGCAAGCAAGCAAGGCCGTGGCAGGTGTTCTTCACCTGCCACAAACATCATAAAATAGATAGCTGTTGGTGAAGAATACCAACAAAGACAAAATTCTACGTGTTTTTTCATTTTTTATTTATCTTTTACTATTGGCAAAAAACCCACGTAGCGGTTTGTCGTTCCCCCGCTGGTTTAAGTTTAAGCGCAGCGTAACTTAAACCTAAAATGAAATCTAGGACTGTGTCCGGTAAAAAATCAGTTTGCTAATTATCTTTAAACAGGCTAAATAGTTGCTGATCACAACTTGTCCCGACTTTTTTTATCGGGAGACCTACAGCTTTTTTAGATTACACTTTGTTTTGCAAGACTAAAACCAGCAAGAGGCGTACACCAACAGCAGGTCTTTTCATCATATCTTTAAATCAAAACCAACCAATCACAAGCAGCACCAATCAAGCTGAATGGTATCGTACGAAATAAACCAAAATGAAAAAGAAACTACTTCAATTAACTGCATTTGCTTTACTATCTTTTTATACTACAATTCATTCTACTGCGCAAACATTCAATAGCAATCTGGCGACCATGCTGCAGGACACGCTGAATACCTATTTCACGGCGTTCAACAATATTAAAGGGATGACTGCAAGTGTTTATTTGCCGGGGCAGGGAATATGGCAGGGCAAGGCCGGTCTGTCTTATGCGGGGCAACCCATTACACAGGATATGGAATTTGGCATTGCCAGCAATTCAAAATTGTTTGTCGCTGCCGCTATGCTGAAACTGGCAGAAGACAATATCATCAGTCTCAATGATCCGTTGAGTAAATGGTTGCCCACCTATGCCAACATAAACCCGGCCATTACTGTGCGCCAATTATTAAATCACACCAGTGGAGTTGCCGATCCTTTTTTTGTGTCGCCCTGGATGGATACGATCATTGCCAATCCCACACGTGTTTTCACACCCGAAGAAGTGATGGGTTGGGTTGGTGCGCCTGTTTTTCCAAAAGGCACCGGTTGGGGATACTCCAACACCAACTATGTATTGGCCGCCATGATTGCCAGGAGTGCAACGGGTGTCCACATTTCCAAATTGATCAGGGACAGCCTGTTGACGCCACTAAACCTGGATAGCACTTTTTATGATGTGGAGGAACCTGATAGGGGCGTAGTATCGCACAGGTGGTGGAATGGCGGAACCGGTCCGGTCAAGGATTATGACAGTGTAAGCCGGGTGGGTTTGAACACTTCGGCAGGCGCAGCAGGAGCCATATTTTCTACTTCATCAGAAATGGTGCAGTGGTACAGTGCGTTGTTTCAAGGCAAGGTTTTAAAGCCTTCCTCCATGGCGGAGTTGAGGAATTTTGTTGCAACCACTTCTCCCGTTGAACAATATAGTTTGGGCCTGTTTAGAGAAACCACGCAGGGGCTCACCTATTGGGGACACGATGGCGATACCTGGGGCTACAAAAGCAAAATGATCTACGATTCCAGCATGGGTGCAGTTGTCTGCGGACTTTCCAATTCTTATCCCAACGGCATGACCTCCATTCCGTTCCTGTTGTATCGTGCCATTAGAAACCATGTTCCCGGTAGTGCCGGCTCCATCACCGGGTTATCGAGTGTTTTGCAAGGCCAAAACAATGTAACCTACACCACCACCCCCATTGCCAATGTGACCACTTATGTGTGGACATTGCCCAACGGCGCCACGGGTAGCAGCAGCACAAACAGCATTACGGTCAACTATGGTAATGCTGCACAAACAGGCACTGTGACAGTAAGGGGAAATAATAATTACGGAGTAGGCAATGTGTCATCACTCGCTGTGACCGTGAACGCCAACACCTCCAATACAGCTACAGGAAATGTAGGAATCAACACCACGACACCACAGCGCAGCCTCCACGTGAAAGATGTGATACGCTTAGAGCCAAGAAGCCTGCCTCCGGACACTCCGGCTGAAGGAGACATTTATTATGATAGTGTATTGAAAAAGTTAAGAGTTTTTGATGGGACAACATGGCAAAATTGCTGGTAGGTTGTAAGAAGCAAAACCCCGCTAGAGTAAGTGTTCCCGCTGTTTTAAATTAAGCGAAGTGTAACCTAAATGTTAGATGAAATGTAGGACTGTGCCTGGTAAAATAGGAGTTCTTCACCTCACCGCCTGCCAAATAAAATACGCATTCAACAGCACATACACAGCCAGCAGTATCGGTGCAACAATTGAATCGAACCGGTTCGCCTGTTTTATTTTCTCCCGTTTCATTAACCGCAAAGCATAGGTAGAGGCCGTAATAACCAGGAAAATAAACAGAAGCGTAATGCCGTGCAAAGTATCTACCAGGGTCAGCGAGGTGGAATCGGGCAGGGAGGAGTCAACAATATATTTATTACCCACAGCCGCAAACAAAGCACCCACACTTAGCGTAAAACGGGAATCAATATTATCGGCATGAATATAGAAACAGATAAAGGCGATAAAGAAAGCGACATACATACCCATAAACATCTTCCAAAACAGTTGCGCAGCCTCTCTGCTAATGCCAATTTTTACTTTATACGAGCTGTACTCCACATGAGGCCGGGCAAGGGTATCGTCACCAAAATTGGTTTCATAAACCCGTTGTCCGCTAGACACGTTAAAGCTGTCAATAGACCAACCCTGTAGCGTAAATCTTTTATCGTAATTATCCCCGGCAGTATCCGCCACAAACACCAGGTCTTTAGACTCAAACTGCGAGTTTTCAATAGATACCCTCAACTTCTGCTGATCAAAAGGGAAATTATTGATCCCCCACGTTTCTTTCATCACACATTGCAATTTCATCAGTATAAAAATTTTGCCATTAGCAGAGTCAATCGTCACAAAAGATTTAGTGATTGTTTTGGCCTCTGGTATCTCCAGGTTTTGTTCAAAGTCAAACGCCTTGTTTTTATACGTCAGCCACAGCCAAAAGCTGACCGTATATTCGTTTTGCTTAAAATCAATGTTGTGGATACTGGTAATGTAAATACCTGTTTTTACAGTATCTTGTTGCGTAGTTTGTGCAAAAGATGTATTGATAAAAATGCTTGCAATGAAGGTGAAAAGAATAGAAAAAAGCAGCGCCTTTCTTAGTGTGCCCGGATTGTTCATAATGGCAAGATAGCTAATCAATATTTGTTCCAGCAAGGCAAGCCAATATTACCGCTGCATTGTATTTTTCCCTGCAACAATCAACAAAACATAATAGCTGTGTTTCCGTTGGAAATTTTGTTTATTGGTGAAATAAAAACAATTGCAAGAACCAAAAATTAAATAGTAGTAACAATGAAAGAAATTTTTAACTGGTAAGGAGGAGAGGCCAAAAAAAATGGCATGCCTCAACAGCACACCATTAACAAAATATCTTATTAAAATATCAACCCTCAATTCCTAATTCCTAATTCCCAATTCCTAATTCCTAATTCCTAATTCCCAATTCCTAATTCCTCAAGCCACTCTGCTCATCTCCACCACTTCACTCACCAATCCCACATCCAGTTTCACCGCCTTCCCAAACTTCACCTCCACATTACTAAATAGTTGAGTCGCAAGACCCGGACCACCCACCCGAACATTATAAATACCATTCTTAATTTTACCACTGTCAAACATCCCTTCCAGATCGCTATAGATCGTCAGCCCCAGTTCCACTATTTCAATAAAGGCTTTATACACAGGCTTCTTGCCGTTCAGCGCACTGCCACGGATAGAAGTATGAATTATACCTGGTTTCACAATCTTTCTTGCCGTGCGGTATTCGCCATAAAAGTCCGGGTTATTCTTCTTCAATATCAGGGCAGTCTTATCCATCTGACTCTTCAGCAGTCCGCTCGTTTCGCCAATCAGCGATTTAATGTTTTTTCCAGCCGCTTTCCTTGCAGCCTGTTCAATGCGTGGCGTAGGAATCGCAGTGCTAAAGTTATCAATAATACCAGGAATACTGCCAATCACCGTAGCCGAAATACCGTAATTGTCCATATCCCCTTTATACTCCACAGCCAGGTCGTGCATTGCAGTGGCCACAGTCAGCAGCTTTTCCTGTTTCATTAGCTTAATGTCACTCGGGCTATAGTTTACCTTCGCCAGCAGGTTCACATTGCCCGTCTCGTTTGCCAGGGCATACAATGCCGCCGCCACGTCAGTTGCAATGCTGCTAAGCAAATCCTTCAGCTCGTTTTTCGAACCCGTCACGCTCTTACTCGTTTGGTTTTCGATCAACTCAGCCGCTTTAATAGCCGCTACATTAGGCCCCAGCTTACCCGCCGCAATTTTAAATGCAGCAATAATTCCGGTAATGTTGGAATACTTCAAACAGAGCGCAATCACCGCCCTGTACATGTCAACCTTACTTAACTGTTGTTTGTTCATAAAAATTCGTTTTTCTGTTTTGTAGATTTGATACATCAATACAAACCCCAAAACGGGAAAATTATTTTATCGGGAAATTTATTCGGTCTCATCGGGGCATTCCGAAGGCTGATTGGGATAGGGGAGGGGTGGTGTGGTTTCCAATGGTCTCAATGTTCAAAGCCTTATCCAGCTTGAGTTACAAAAGAATTGTAAAAGAAAAAAGAATTGTTTGGAAAAAGAATTTTTTGAAAAATTTTATTTTGTCGTCGGCTTCGTAGTTTGAATACCAGGTGCAATCTGGATTTTTATTTGCCTTTTGGAAATGTAATCTACGGGTGTGCTAAAACATTCGGGTAAGTTTCAAAACTTTTTTTATAGATATTATTTCAAAACTTTAATAAATTTTGTTGTCGTTATCCTGCCTGCCGTGTCAATGCATTTTATCAAATACAATCCGGTACTTTGACCAGCCAGGTCTATAGTAGTAATCAACGAAGAAACTTTCTGATTAACAATCTTCTTACCATCTGCATTAAAAACTTCAATCAAAACACAGTTTGGAGCTTTTACATTGATAGCATTGATAGCAGGGTTAGGATAAATACTTATAGCCGTTGATTCACTTTCAAACTTCACCCTTCTTATTTCCGAATAACTCTTTTGCCCATCCTTATCAATGCTTTGCAAACGATACAACACCCATGACGTTGGTTCATTTATTTTATCATCCACAAAACCATATTCATTATATGGCTTATTATTCGCCATCACCTGCCCCACGTTTTCAAACTCATTAGTCCCCTTATAGCTTTGCTGAATGTTATAATAGCTTACATTCTTCTCATTTGCCGTCTGCCACCGAAGCAAAGCGGTTTTCCTCCCCTCTCCCCCGGGAGAGGGGCCGGGGGTGAGGCTAAACTCCAGCCACTTCAAAGGCATCACATTCACCGCCACCGTTACCGTATCCCTGCTATAGTACCCACACACTGTTTGCTCAATAACATAACTGGTAGTAGTTGTGGGGTGTACATAAAACCCCGGCCTGCCAGTGTCTATGACATTACCAGCCATGTCGTACCAGTTGATGTTAGGTATGCCATTGGTGAGGCTGCCGATAAATACACTGTCTCCTAAAGCTATGGTGGTGTCTGAACCGGCATCGGCTTTGAGGGGGAGGCTGTCTAAGGGAATGACAGAAACATCGTCAACATAATAATAGCTGGAATACTCATTTTGAAGATGATTGACGGCCTTTTTCCTTGTTGAGCTATCGTTTTTAAAATTACCGATGGTAATAAACTGCTCTCCGCCTTGTGCCAAATAGGCGCCGCTTACTTTTACCCAGTTGAAAGTGTCGGTAACGATTGGATTATTATAATTATAAACCTGTGGATTTGGGTTACCAGGTATTAAGCCATAAGGGTTATTTATTGTATCAGCATATTTTGCTGTTTTTGTTAACCATAATGCGAGATTATTGGTCGCAATATTAGAGGAATTTACAAGGTTTATCCAAAACTCTACATAATAACAACGATTTACAAAAAGACTATCTTTTAATTTTATCTGCAAGTAACTACGAGCATCCGGCATCATATCAAGTACAAGAGTAGCAATACCGGCATAACCAACACCTGATTTAGCGTACTGATAGTTTTGGTGTCCCCCTGAGTTATAAGGAACACCCCAAACATAGCTATTAGCACATGCATTGACATAATATCCTGAATTGTAATTTGAAGGTATATACCAAGGTTTAGGTAATGGATCATCAAAAACAGGGCAAATAACACTGTCTTCAAAGCTATAGTTAGGTACGATATTATATTGACTAATGCCTTTAAAGCTAAAAACACAACAGCACATAATTATCCCAAGATAAAGTTTCAAAACAGTTTTCATAGATCCTATTTTGAAACTTTAATAAATTTTTTCGTAATTATCATGCCTTCCTTATCTATGCATTTTATTAAATACAATCCAGGACTTTGACTTGTCAGGTTTATGGTTATAATAAATGAACTAACTTTTTGAGCAGCAATCTTTTTACCATCAGCAGTTAATACTTCAATTGAAATAATGTTCGGGGCTTTAATGCTAATGGCATTAGTAGCAGGATTGGGATAAATGCTTATGCTTAATTCAGAATTTTCATTCGCAATATTTCTTTTCGAAAAACGGGTTGTAGTGTCGACATCACAATGCGTATCAAACCTTCTATGCCCATTGGTCAATAGGTTATATAAATTCTGTGCAGCAAACACCACATTACCATCCGTTTGTGGGCAACCGATAGCCAGTGCTTCTACATCAGTCAAATCTATTTTCTGATGTTGTATTCGTTTCACATTCCAGCTCAAAAATTTGGCATAGTTTTCATCCACCTGGTTTACTTTACTCCATGCAGCAAGCTGTTGAAGTGCTGAAAAGGTATCTCCTTTTACAATGAGACGGGTAATGGAATCTATGAGTCCAAAGCTACCACTTTTGTTTTGCTGCACAAACTGCGAGAGGATTGGGTGTTTAACTAATAATGCAGTGTTATACTGAAGAGATTGATACAACTGCATTTGCGACACATATTTTCGCAGGTCAGATGTAGTAGAAGATTGTTGCCGGTGATAGTTACCGATGGCAAATTGTTCAGCTTCTTCTATTTTTTGGTTTTGTAAACTATCGTCATTAATGGGTATTTCATTTTCATTAATAATCGTGCTATCAGGCAAAATTCCTATTAAATTACCTTCATCATCATACACTTCCCTGCTATAAACTGCGGGACAGGAATAATTGTTAGAACTACCTGAATAAAGTGTTCCCGAACTGCCATAAGGTATGTAGCTAATTCCTGTTCCTCCACTATATCCCCCCACACTTGGATCATAGGTTGCATTGCCAAGCGTCACATACATCTTCGAATAATCTGCATGGGCATTAATACAATAAGTTTTATAAGTTCCGCTTGGCCAAAAATTGCCTGGTATTGTAGGTACTATGTTATAAATATTACCACAGGAAAGACCTGAGTAACCTTGTTGTCCTATAATGGTACTAGGCTGTAGCACAAGTCCTTGGTTATTTCCATGGATTCTGTCGCCTGCTAACTGATTATTGTAAAAATATGTATTTGTATAAAATCCATCAAACGAAACCAGGTTTTTAAATGCATGCCAAACATAATTGCATCTTACCCAAAAATCTGAACCATTGTTTAGCACAATTCCTTTCATTGTAGAATTTGCATAATCGACATATGGATTTACGTAGCTAGAATGTAAAGAATTTCTATAAACGTAATTTCCTGATCTATCATATGGAGTACAACCATTAATTACTATTCCTGTGCCATCTATAGAGCTATTAACATAATAAGCATTTAAATCAATATAATTATTTAGAACTCTAATATTTTTATCTGTCCAGTTACTTATATCAATGCTATGGGTTGCTCCTTCAATAATATTCTGAATACATCGTAAGGGTGGAGGGGAAGAAGAAGCGGGAGTTGTGGAAATGATTTGATTCAAATTAATACCAACTTCTGTGAAATATCCCGATAGTGCCGTGGAAACCGAAGAACCATAATGTAAATAAATCTGATTTTTGTTAACTTCAATAATATTGTCAGGAGTAAAAGAAGTTCCTGAACCAGTACTACTGTTTGCCCACCAGGGGTAGTCATCATACGTTAAAGAAATAGGGTAAGCTATATTATTTAATTCATTTGAATTTGCATAAGTTTCATTACCATATCCATCCTGTGTTCCAAAACTGCTTATTCTCATAGTAATACCTTCCAAACCCTCTTCAACTGAAGCTAAATCAGCTGTTTTGCTACTTCTTATTATCATGTTCTCTAAGAACATGTGCGTGTAAAAATTGCAGGTAATTCCATGTTTACAATCGAAAAAAGCATTTTTGGGTTTCGTACTTGCAGCTCTTGTATCAATATAAAAATTGCCTTCATCATAGTGTTCGGCTAATACTCCATAAGTCTCTACATCAGGATTGGCTGTGGGTGTATTTTGAAAAGTACAGTTTTCAAACTTTACATCAGTAGAATTTAATTTGACTCCAATTGTCTGATTATCAAAAATGGTCACATTATTAGAGGTACTTGTATTGTTTTCATCGCCTATTTTATATGTTCCATTGCTGCTTTTGTTGCTGTAAGCATTAATGCCAATTGCCGATTTTTCACCAGAGCCATCCTTTAGGTAAGCATCAGAATTAATAGAAGAATAATTAGTTTCTTCAATATAGGGGGATCGGTTAGTTTCAGGGGTTGCCGGGTAAGCAGATAAAGGGCTTAAAGTCAGTGTGGTGTTTTTAAAATCTTCATAGTTAAACCAGGCAGTATTAGTGGCTTGATGAAAAAAAATATCTCTACAGGTAAAAATTGAATTTTTAATACTGACAGGGTAAAATACAATGGTGGTTGGTGTTTGATTATATTCAATATAATTGCTATTACCAAGATCTATGCCTATCCTATTACGGTTAAAAACAGTACTGTTAACAGTTAATGCGTTATTTGGAAAAACATCCTTATAATCTGAATATTGAACAGAAACTGCTATTTCGGCATCTTCAATCAGGCTGTTATCATATTGACTACCGCCATCAATAAATAACTGACCTCCATCTTCAACTACAATCCCTTTCCACATATTCTGACAGCAATATAAGTGGCAGCCTTTAATAAATAAAATGCCTCCATAATGAACTGTAATGGTCGTACCATGCTCCATTAAAATTTCAGCGTCGTTAAAGCTAGTAGAACTAATAATATCAACATCGCTGCCAATATAATTAATACCAGAAGTAATGTCGCCGGTGCTATACGAGGTGTATAAACTTAGATTCGTGCAAGGCGGAGAAGATTGAGCGGTTAGTTTTTGAGAGAAGGGTAAAACCAAAATAAACCATCCTAATAAAATTTTGTAAAAGGTTTTCATGAGATGAAATTTATAATTTAAAAAATTTTAAAATGAAATTATATTTTAAATGATTTTAAAAAAGAGTTTATTGAAAAAAAACTAATAATCAAAATCTTTTGCTAAAATAGCTTTTAAAAACAACAATTCAAATATTTTTTTCATTTTATAATATTTCTTTCCCTACACGTCGTAGTGATTATTAAAAAAGTATGTTTTTTTTAAGTTTTTCCGCAGATGTTTTTCACCTGCAAACACACATAGGTAAATAACTATTGTTTAAAAACAAATCATCCCAATAACCAGTACTTAAATAGTACTAAATCTACAACATAACTCAAAACCCGACCAACAGAATTTACTAAACGACCCACCAGAACTAAGAAGTAACCAGCACAACTCAAATAACAACCAACTAACTCAAAAATATCCAAAAGGCATTACAAGAATTGTCCAATACAACTCGCTAAACGACCAACGCCACTCGTTAAACGACCAACATGCAGTACAATAATAGTCTAAGACAACTTCCTAAACGACCAACGCAACTTCATAAATGACCAACGCAACTTCCTAAATGACCAACGCAACTTCATAAACGACCAACGCAACTTTCTAAATGAGCAACGCAACTTGCTAAATGAGCAACACAACTCAAGTAATGAGCAACACAACTTGCTAAATGACCAACACAAATCCAGTTTAACAACCTACCTGCACCCAAATACTGCATCTTTTATAGCGTTTTTGCGTTTCCATTAACCCTTTCAAGTTCATTTTGTGTTATTTTAGCAGCTTTATGTCATTAAAATCATTTCCATGAAATCGTTAAGCATATTGCCCATTGCCATCATAGTCTTGTTTGCCACATCGTGCATCAGCAAAAAGACTTTGCTGGCAGAGCAGGAAAAATACAAAGACCTCAACAACACATTTGTGCAGACAGAAGCCGACCTGCGTCAGTGCAAACAGGACCAGGAAGAAAGTGCAAGAAAAAGAACAGCATTGCAGGGAGAAATTGATAACCTCACAAAGCAAAATGCTTTCCTGAAAGAAAATAATACGACTGTTCTCAGCCAGTTAAAAGACCTGAGTGTCATCAGCAACACACAGGCCGAAAGTATCAAGAAATCATTGGACAACATAGGGTCTAAGGACAATTATATCCAGACACTGCAACAGTCCCTTTCCCGCAAAGATTCGCTCAACATGGCTTTAGTCATGAACCTGAAAAGTGCATTGACCGATGTGAATGATAAAGACGTGGAAGTGAAGGTGGAAAAGGGAGTGGTCTTCATTTCAATATCCGACAAAATGTTGTTTGTCAGTGGGAAATATGATGTGAATGCACAGGCAATGACTGTTCTTGGCAAAGTGGCGCAAGTGCTCAACAGCCGCCCCGAAATAGAATTTATGGTAGAGGGTCACACAGACAATGTTCCCTACAAAAGCGCCTGCCTGCTCGACAACTGGGACCTGAGTGTGAAGCGTTCAACAGCCGTAGTTCGTATTCTTCAAAACCAGTTCAACATCAATCCCAAAAGAATAACAGCCGGCGGCCGCGGCGAGTACATCCCCCTGCAAGACAACGCCACAGCCGATGGCAAAGCCGCCAACCGCCGAACCCGCATCGTCATTCTCCCACAATTAGATCAGTTCTTTCAGTTGCTGGAGAAAAAGGGGTAGGAAAGTGTGAGGTAGGAAGTATGAGGTATGAACTATGAAGTTTGAAGTGTGAAGTGTGAAGTGTATGTAGCAAAACATAGACAACGATAAACAACAAACCCAATAAACTAATAAACCAATTAACCAATAAACATGATTTTAATAGCAGACAGTGGTTCCACCAAGTGCGAGTGGTGTTTATTGGGAAATAAGAAAAATAAAACGATCATTACCACAGGCATCAGCCCTTATTTTTTATCTAAAGATCAGATTGTTTCATTGCTGCAAAAAGAACTGTTGACTAAGCTGAAGGTTGAGGACATTGAAAAGATTTATTATTATGGAACCGGTTTGTCTGCTGTAGAAAATGTCGCCATTCTAAAGTCGGCTTTGAAACAAACATTTCCGAAGTCGGCAATAAAAGTAGAATCCGATCTCTTAGCTGCTGCAAGAGGACTTTGTGGAAGGGAAAAAGGAATTGTCTGTATTTTGGGTACAGGCTCAAATTCTTGTTATTATAACGGAAAAAAGATTGTCAAAAACAGTCCCGGACTTGGCTATGTATTGGGCGATGAAGGAAGCGGTGCTTACTTAGGCAAAAAGGTCATTCAATACTATCTCTACAATACTTTTGATGAAGAGTTAAGAGCAGCCTTTGATTCAAAATTCAATACATCCTCTGCAGAGATTCTGGATATGGTTTACAAGCAGCCCTTCCCCAACCGCTATTTGTCCACATTCACACATTTTCTTGCAGAAAACAGGGGACATTACATGATTGAAAACATATTAGAAGACGGGATAAATGACTTCTTCTTCACCCATCTCAACAAATATTCTCAAAGTTGGACAAGTCCTATAAATTTTACCGGCAGCATAGCCTTTACTTTCCAGGATGTGATTAAAGACCTCTGTCACAGCTATGAACTTGATCCTGGCAAAATAGTCAAAGCTCCCATGGCCGGACTGATCAGATTTCATTCTGAGCAATAAACAATAGGAAACTTTGTACTTGTCATCGTTCAGTTTTCACAACCATTTCTTGTGGAGTAATATTTCGCAGGCGTTAGCACATCAGCACATTAGCAAATCAGCACATTAATTCCTTTTCAAATTAAAGCATTTTCGCATTGGCTTTATGCCTTACCTTCGCCGCTTCATTAAACTTGAAAAACAACAGTTGCACATTTAGCAGTAGTTGTTCCAGATTATGAAAGTTGGTTTTGTAAATATTTTTGGCAAGCCCAATGCCGGCAAAAGCACGCTGCTCAATGCATTGGTTGGAGAAAAAATGGCAATCGTGAGCCACAAGGTGCAGACCACACGCCACCGCATCAAAGCGTTTCTAAATAAAGAATGGGAATACCAGATCATTTTTTCAGACACGCCGGGTATTATTGAACCCAAATATAAGCTCCACGAAAAAATGATGAAGGCTGTGAAAAGCAGCCTTGAAGATGCAGATGTGGCACTACTGCTGGTGGACATTACAGACAACCGTGAAGAAGCCGATGCAGTTTTTTCTGCCCTTCATCTAAAAGTTCCCGCTATTGTCATTTCCACCAAAACAGACCTTGCCAAACCCGGTCAGGTAGAAGAAGCTAAAGCATTTTTCTCAGAAAAAAAATATTGCAAAGACTGGATTGGCCTGTCTGTCACAAAGGAAAACAATGCAGACCTGCTTCTTCCGATTATCCTGAAATACCTGGAAGAAGGACAACCTTTTTACGACACTGAAGACCTGACCGATCTGCCCACCAAGTTTTTTGTTGGCGAAATGGTTCGCGAAAAAATATACGAGTTATTTGGAGATGAAATTCCCTATCAGTCCACAGTCATTGTCAACGAGTTTAAAGAAAAAACAACCCTGATAAAAATTCAGGCCGACATTGTTGTTCAGCGTGAAAGCCAAAAGGCCATCATTTTAGGCGAAGGTGGCAAAATGATCAAGCAAATCGGTTCCCTTTCCCGAAAAGATATAGAAGAATTTTTAGGCCGGAAAATATTCCTCGAACTCTTTGTAAAAGTAAAAAACAAATGGAGAGATGATGAGCTGAAGCTGAAGGAATATGGATATAATGGTTAGGTTTGAAGTGTTAGGTGTAAAGTGTTAAGTAGGAAGTATGAGGTATGAAGTATGAGGTATGAAGTAAATGATGTATTAAGTAGCAAAGTATAGACAACGAGAAACGATTCAAACAAGAAACAAGAAACCTGAAACGAGAAACGCCCTTACGAGAAACCAGAAACGTTTTTAACGAGAAACGGTTAAACCCTCAACATTAAACATTAAACAAGAAATGAGTTTTACAGTAGCAATAGTTGGTCGCCCCAATGTGGGCAAAAGCACTTTTTTTAACCGGATGGTCGAGTCGCGTAAAGCCATTGTGGACGATGTAAGCGGTGTGACCCGTGACCGCCAATATGGTGTGGCAGAGTGGATCGGTAGAACATTTAACGTCATTGACACAGGCGGTTTTGTAGCAGGTTCTTCCGACATTTTTGAAACCGAAATCCGTAAGCAGGTCAAGATAGCCATTGAAGAAGCCAATGCTTTAATTTTTATGGTAGATGCATACACTGGTATTACTGATCTTGACCAGTCTGTGGCAGACCTGTTGCGCCGCAGCACTAAACCAGTTTTTCTTTGTGTTAATAAAGTGGATAACACCGACAGGTTGCTGGATGCAGCCGAGTTTTACAGCCTGGGATTTGAAAAGATTTTCTTTGTCAGCAGTGTGAGCGGAAGCGGCACAGGCGAAATACTTGATGGCCTTGCAGCCCTGATGCCTGAGCCTAATCCCGATGAAGAGAATGCTGTAGACGAACTGCCCAAGTTCGCCATTATGGGACAGCCCAACACGGGCAAGTCTTCGCTGCTGAATGCGCTGGTAGGGCAGGAGCGGACAATTGTCAGTGACATTGCAGGTACCACCCGGGACACCATACATACGCACTACAACATGTTCCAAAAGGAATTTGTACTTATAGATACCGCAGGCATCAGGCGCAAAACAAAAGTGAATGAAGACCTTGAGTTTTACTCCGTCATCCGCGCCATTAAAGCCATGGACGAGGCCGATGTGTGCCTGCTTATGCTCGATGGTCCCAAAGGCATTACCGCACAGGATTTAAACATTTTTAGCCTGGCATTTAAAAAAGGAAAAGGCATAGTTGTCTTGGTGAACAAATGGGATTTGATTGAAAAAGAAACCAACACTGCCCGTGATTATGAAAAACTGCTGAAAGAAAAGCTGGCACCATTTACTGATGTACCAATCATTTTCATTTCTGCCAAAGAAAAAACCCGCATCATGAGGGCTATGGAGATTGCACTGGAAGTGTATGACAGCAAAACCCAGAAAGTACCTACTTCCAAACTAAACGATGTGATGTTGAAAGCTGTAGAAGCCTATCATGCACCTGTGGTTCGGGGCAACCAGGTCAAGATAAAATATATTACCCAACTGCCAACCAAAGTGCCATCCTTCGCATTCTTCACGAATTATCCTGATGATATCAAAACTCCTTACCGCAACTATCTTGAAAACCAGTTAAGGCTTAACTTTAAATTTACTGGTGTACCTATAAGGATTTATTTTAGGAAGAAATAAAAACAGTAGGTAAAGGATAATTGTTTTGCTGTTTTTCGCAGGCATTCTTTTTGCAACATTGCTATTGCATTTCTGAAAAATCCCAACCTGTTTTTAAATAGTCATAACTATGAAAGCTGTTACCCTACTTGCCACTTTAAAGAAAGACGGACTTTCAAACACACAGGTTTTAAGCGAATTTCTATCAGATCATTTACAACAGCAAAATGTTGAAAATGAAATTATCAAATTAGTTGATTACAACATTTTGCCCGGCACATATCACAATATGGGAGAGGGGGATGAATGGCCCGACATTCTTAAAAAGATTCTTGAAGCAGACATCGTCATTTTTGCCACACCAATATGGTGGGGCAATCATTCGTCGGAAATGCAAAAAGTAGTAGAGCGCCTTGATAACATTCATGATGAAATATTGCAGGGCAAAACATCACAACTCGAAGGAAAGGTGGGTGGCATTGTCATTACCGGAGATTCTGATGGAGCTGAGCAATTGATAGGGATCATTGCTAATTTTTTCAATGCTATTGGAATAATCTTACCTCCCTACGCTACTTTAAGTGTTTTATGGAGTGGCCAGTCTAAAGGTTTAACCACTTCACAAGATGATCTTATGAAAAAATACAATGAAGAGTACGCTAAAACTGCTGAAAAAATGGCAAAGCAGTTGGTGAAATACGTCGGTGATTAATGAAGAAAACTGCTATTGCTTTAGACTTTGAATAGCATTTTTCATTTCTGTCAACTCCTGCAATCGTTTTTGTTTTTTCTGTAATTGCTCACTTAACTTAGCAATCTTTTTATTTTCATCCTCAACTTTGCCTTTTGCATCATCAGCACCTTCTGCTTCATTAAGAGCTTTGTTAGCTTTCTTTTTCGATTTTTTTGCATCTTTCAAGTTACCATTGGTCGCTTTCGATGCCTGTTCACTACTTCGATTTGCTGCATTCTGAGCGTCAGAAGAAGCTGAATTAGCTTTAGAAATATAACCGGGCAAGTTATTTTGAGCCATAGTTAATTTTGCCCTAAGTTCCACAATATCATTACTAATATTGGCCATTTCTCTATTAAGTTTAACGGTATCGTCTGCCGTTTTATACTTTTGGGAAAATGAGATAACAGGTAACATCAACAGGATAATAAGTGAAATTGTTAAGTATTTTTTCATGATAAAACTGTATAGATAAAGAAGGAATAAAATGAAAGGTGAGATTATTTTAAAGGCTCTTAAAACATTTTCCAATTATTATGCCGCGATTTCCGGATGCAAGAATGATAATATTCCATTTACCAAATAAGCAAAAGTGAAACTTACATCAAAAAACCTCCTTGTTATAATTTAAAATCTTTTACTATTTTCGTTGTCTTTTACAATCACTATCTACATGAGAAAGTTATACGCCGCGTTATCTGTTTGCTTACTGATTTTGTTTGGCTGTGTCAATGTTTTTTCGCAGGGTCTTAGCAACAAGGGAAAAGAATTTTGGGTAGGCTACGGCCATCACCAGTTTATGGAAGATGGAACCAACACGCAGGAAATGACCCTATATCTTGCCACAGGAGACTCTGCAGCAGTAGTCACTGTGCAGATTGACAGCTCAAGTTTTGCTCCACAATATTACTGGACACGCACATATACAATACCCGCCAACACTGCCATCTCCATTGAAGACCCAATGCCAGCAGGGGTTACTGTAACCAAAAGTCCTGCGACCATACCCACTATCAGTCCCATACCAAAAGGATTGGCTGGTAGAGATGCAGGATTCAATGCGACTCTGTTCAGCTGTCCTATGCCTGCTTGCGGCGGCTCCGAGGGTTTGTTTAGACAAAAGGGAATTCACATTAGCAGCACAGCACCCATTGTTGCCTATTCCCACATTTACGGAAGTGTTTCGTCTGGTGCAACCATGCTTATTCCCGTTACTACATGGGGATACAATTATGTCTCAGTCAACAGCAATCAAAACAATGCAACCAATGCTTTTTCATGGATGTATGTGGTAGCAAATTATGACAACACCGTGGTAGAAATTGTTCCTTCCGTCCCTCTGAGATCAGGTAAACCTGCGAGTGTACCTTTTACCGTAACCATTAACAAAGGACAAATTTATCAGATAGCCGGTGCAATGATAGGTGTTGATGCAGGCTATCAACTGACAGGCACAACTGTACGGTCTATTGATAACGGAACTGGTCAGCGATACCCGGTTGGCGTTTTTTCCGGCAGCAGCCGCACGGGTGGGGAGCCTCCATGTAGTGCGGGTGGAAGGGACAATGATATGCAGCAGGTATTTCCACAAGAAAGTTGGGGCAAACAATATTTAACCGCTCCGTTTTCCAATTCAAGCTCCCCGTTGAGTCTCATGCAATGTGTGTATAAAATAATGGTGATTGATACAAGTACAATTGTGAAAATAAATGGTGTGCGAAAGACTGGGTTAATCATCAACAAATATTATCAGTATGTTTCTTCCACGGCAGATTATATAACAGCCGACAAACCAATAATGGTAGCACAATATATGGGTGGAGGTTGTGTTTCCGGCGATGGCGACCCGGAAATGATTTATCTAAGTCCGCTGGCGCAGGCCATCAACAAAACACGGTTTTACAGAAGTAACCATGAAGCCATCAATACGAATTACCTGACATTAATTATTCCCACCGGTGGCGTGCCTTCATTGAAAATAGATGGACAATTTTTTGCCAATATTCCCTCTTCTGATAAATACAGCTATCCTCATCCCAACAAGCCCGATTATACCGTGATTATTAAAAAATGGGCAGCAGCAAGAGCACAATCTTTTGTAGAAAGTTTTATTCCATTTACAGGCATCACCTATGGCGAAGGAGGTGCTGAAAGCTATGGTTACAATGTAGGAGCGTATTTTGATAGCCTGGGCAGCACAGGTGCAGGATACAATACATTGGCGGGCTACCTATTTCTTGACAAAAACAGCAACGGAATGAAAGATAGCAGCGAACCTTATTTCAATAATGCCAACATCAACATTACACGACCTAACAATGATACTTTCGCCACAGTCACATCGTCCGGCAGTTTTTCTTTGTTTGCAGACACGGGTGTTTATGTGACCACTGTTGATCCATACATTCATTATTACAACATTGTTCCTGCATCGCACACCAGCAACTTCAGGGCAGCCTATCACCAGAGTGATAGTGTGGCTTTTGCATTGCAACGGCAATCTAAAATCAGAGACCTCGGTGTAAATATTATAGGCTCTATGGCATTAAGCTCTCATAATTCGGCTCAATACACAATATTTTATCAAAATCTCGGAACTGATACTGCAAATGGCGTTATTAAATTTATCAAAAATCAGAAATACAGTTATTACTATTCTTTGCCAGACACCAGTCAAAAAAAAGGAGATACAATATTTTGGAATTATAGTGGGCTGAAACCCGGTGAACAAAAGTCTATTTATTTAATCATGCAATTAAATAGTGTTGTTAGCATAGGTGATAGTATCAGGTCTTCAGCTATGATTGAATCGGATGCAGCAGATTTTTCGCCGGACGACAATGTTTCTACTATTCGCCAGGTTATTGGTATTTCTTATGATCCCAACAATAAAACAGAAAATCATGGAGGAGTTATTACTACAGCAGAAGTATTAAAAGCTGAATACCTGCAATACACCATTTTCTTTCAAAACACAGGAACTGATACTGCTTTCAAGGTAAAAATAAAAGACACACTTGATAGCAAACTCGACTGGAGTACGCTAAGAATGATCACATCAAGTCACAATTATCAGCTCACCATCAGCGATCAGCGAAATTGTGAATGGGCATTTCAAAACATCAACCTTGTTGATAGTAATACCAATGAACCGCAAAGCCACGGCTACCTTACTTACATCATTAAACCCAAAACAACACTGGCAATAGGAGATACCATTAAAAACAGGGCTTCTATTTATTTTGATAATAATGCCGCTATTCTAACCAATATCGAAAATACCGTAGTAACTGATAAAGCATTGCCTCTCAAGCTACTCACTTTCACCGCCACCAGAGATAACAAAAATAACCTGCTACAATGGACAACCTCTAACGAAATAAATGTTGACCATTTCATAGTAGAAAGAAGTACAAACGGACGGGAGTTTGCCACAATAGGAAATGTAAAAGCCTCCTCCACATTTGGCGGAACAAACAACTATTCCTACACAGACAACAATCCAACAATAACCCCAAACTCCCAACCCCAAACAATATATTACCGCCTCAAAATGGTGGACAAAGACGGCCAATACTCTTACAGCCCCGTCAGGATGATTAGCAACAACATTGGTTTCAGCATCACCGTTTATCCAAATCCGACAAAAGACAGGCTTCATTTGCAAACATTCAGCAGTAAAAAAACAACTCTGCAAATGCAAATCATTTCGCAGGATGGCAAAGTATTCATTACCAGCCAGGCATCCGTGCAGCAAGGTTCTTCCACCCAAAGCATTAACATCCGTACATTGCCGGGTGGCAGCTATTTTCTGAAAGTGGCATCAGCAGATAATGAGGAGAGTTTGGTGAAGTTTGAAAAGATCTAATAACAGTCCAATAATTTAAGTTTGGGAAATGATCAAAAGCCAGGTTTTAGTAACCTGGCTTTTGCAGTGATGCCCATTATTTTTGCTTTTTATTCTGAAAAAATTATTCTCATTCATTCTGTTATAATCTCTGTTGAAGTCACATTTCCCCAAGTTATCCCCCTGCTTCATCGTACATTTGCACAAAATTTACAAAAGATATATGATGACATTTGAAGAGTTGGGAATTGACCAAAGGTTAATTCAGTCAACCGCAGAGTTGGGGTATGTGAACCCAACGCCAATACAGGAACAGGCTGTTCCGGTATTGCTAAAAGGCACAACGGATTTTATAGGACTTGCACAAACGGGTACCGGCAAAACAGCCGCATTCGGGCTTCCTCTTTTACACCTGCTGGCTACGGAAAAAAAGTTTCCCCAGGCATTGATCGTTTGCCCAACACGTGAGCTGTGTATGCAGATTGTGAAAGAGATTGAACTGTTTAAAAAGTACATGCCGGGTATGCATGTGGTAGCTGTTTATGGCGGTGCATCCATCAGTATGCAGATCCGTGATCTGAAAAGAGGAGTACAGATAGTGGTGGCGACACCCGGCAGGCTCATTGACCTGATAGAAAGAAAAGCGATTGATCTTGAACAGATCAAATATGTTGTCCTTGACGAGGCTGATGAAATGCTGAACATGGGTTTTAGGGACGACATTGAGTTCATTCTTAAGAATACGCCTAAGCGTGAAAGCACTTGGCTCTTCAGCGCAACCATGCCCCCCGAAGTGCGGCAGGTGAGCAAACGCTACATGAATAACCCGGTAGAAGTGACTGTTGGCAAAGTGAACACTGGCAATAAAAATATTGATCATCAATATTACATTGCTGCCGCACACCACCGTTATGAAGTGTTAAAAAGGATCATTGATTTCAATCCTGGTATGTATGGTATCATCTTTACCAGGACAAAATTGGATGCTCAGGGAATTGCTGAAAAGCTGACCCGTGAAGGTTACGACATAGATGCACTGCATGGTGACCTTTCGCAGGGACAACGTGATAGTGTGATGAACAGTTTTCGGGAAAAATCCATCCAGCTACTGATTGCAACAGATGTTGCCGCAAGAGGGATTGATGTAAAAGACATTACCCATGTCATCAACTTTGAACTGCCCGATGATGTGGAAGTTTACACCCATCGCAGCGGCCGTACAGGTCGTGCAGGAAGCCAGGGTATCTGCATGTCCATTGTTCACAACCGTGAATCCTTTAAGCTGAAGCAAATAGAAAGAATGGTGCAGGCACCTTTTCACAAACTCGACATTCCAAGTGGAAAAGATGTATGTCGAAAGCAGTTCTTTTATTTCATGGAAAAGTTGCTGAAGACAGATATTACTCACGGCGACTACGAAACCTACATGCCAATGCTGAACGAAAAGTTTGCGGATGTAAGCAAAGAAGATGTGCTGAAAATGGTTGTCGCTACTGAGTTTCACCGTTTTTTAAACTATTATGAAAACGCTGCCGACCTCAATGCCCGTACTGATGTGCGAAGAGAAAGAGTGGCTTATGAACGAACCTCACCAGACCAGGCTCGTCGCAGAGACACGAGTGGAAGAGAATTCTCAGGCGGTAGTGACTTTGCCCGTTTATTTGTAAACCTGGGAACCAAAGATGGTTTTTACAAAGCCAGTTTCCTTCAATTCATCCTTGACATGAGTGAGCTGAAAAAAGAATCGCTTGGCCGCATAGACATGAAGGAAATGAACAGTTGGATAGAGATAGATAAAAACGTAGCTGATAAAATGGTGAAAGCCATTGACGGCAAAAACTTTAAAGGCCGCAGAATAAGAATGAATGATGCCAACAGCAGGGGATGATCTGATTAAATCTCATATCTGATTTTGCGATGTCTGATTTCTGAAAAGAAAAAATATAATAGCCGCTGTTGATCCTAATGTCACCAGCGGCTTTTTTAGTTCACCATTTCTTTTGCATTCTCCAATGCAGCAGCAGTCGGTTTTTCTCCGCTCAGCATTTGGGCTATGGAAATTATTCGTTCATCTCTGTTCAACAATTTGATGTTGGTGGAAATGGTGTCGCCTTTTATTTCCTTAAACACAAAGAAATGGGCATCTGCTTTTCCGGCAATTTGCGGCTGATGGGTAATGGTAATCAATTGCCTGCTGGCAGACAAGTCTTTCATAATAAAGCCTACCTGCTTTGCTGCCTCACCACTGATGCCAGTATCAATTTCATCAAAAATCATTGTAGGCAGATCAACAGATTTTGCTACCAACGATTTAATGCACAACATTAATCGGCTCAGTTCCCCGCCACTCGCCACCTTCCTAATGGGCTCAAAGCGGTTGGATTTGTTTGCATCGAAGAGAAACTCAATTGCATCGCTTCCATATTGATTCAGCGAAGCTGATTCCACTTGCACTTTCAGTTTTGCATTGGGCATTCCCACTTGTTTCAGCAGATCGTTCACATGTTCTTCAAAAGATGGCAATTGTTTTTTTCGCTTCGCGGAAATGGTGGCTGCAAAGTCCTGAGCCTTTTCCAGCAACACTTTCACCTCATTTTCTTTTGTCAGAATAAGATCATCTATATTCAAAACCGCTTCTAGTTTTTTGGCCAGGTCATTTTGAATATTCAGGAGTTCATTGGTTGTTTTCACACCATGTTTCTTCATCAGCTTATAGCCGGATGAAAGTCTTTCGTTTACAAAATCAATCCGCTGTTGGTCAAAGTTTATTTCATTGTTCAGGCTTTCTATTTCCTGGCCAATGTCTTGTAGTTCTATCTGTGTACTCAACAGTCGCTCCACAATAGCAGGCAAGGCTTCGTGATATGCTGCAAAAGGTTGCAACTGGTTGGCAAGCAGTTTTAGTTGCTGCACCAGCGGTTGTTCACTTTCCATCAGGTCAAAACAGACCTTTTCCAATGCAGTTTTTATCCCTTCAGAATTAGCGAGTAGTTTCAATTCTGTTTCAAGGGTTTCAAGTTCATTTTCTCTTAAATCCAGTTGCTCCAGTTCATTAAAAATATACTGGTGATAATCCGCTTCTTTCTGAAATGTTTCTTTTTGTTTCAGCAGTTCATCCAAAGCATTTTTTTGCTGAAACCATTGCCTGTACAGAGTTTGAAACTGCTGCAACAAGTCGCCATTCGCCGCCAGGCCATCCAGTACCTGCCGTTGAAAATCGCTGTCACCAAGTTCCAGAGTATCAAACTGTTGGTGCAAATCAACCAGTAGCGAAGCCAGTTGCTTCAACTGCTGCAGAGTAGCAGGTGTATCGTTGATAAAGCCACGGCTTTTTCCGCTCACGGCTATTTCTCTTCTTAGCACCAGTTCATCTTCTTTATCCAGTTCATTGTCCGCCAGGAACTGCTCCACGGCCTTCTTTTTATCTACCGAAAAATAGCCCTCAATCACACATTTCTTTTGCCAGTTTTGCAGCAATCCTGTGTCAGCTCGTTCGCCCAATATCAGGCTAAGTGCGCCCATCAATATGCTTTTACCAGCCCCGGTTTCACCTGTAATCACGTTTAGGCTATTGGCAAATTCAATCTCAATTTCGCTGATGATGGCGTAATTCTGTATGTGTAGTTTCCTTAGCATTTAAAAATTTCAGCTTAATTTATTTTGTCGGTCATTATTGCACAAAGAGAAGCCATTTCGATGTAAAAATTTGCTTATCAAGGTTTCATTTTCTCTCTTGCAGAAATGTTCATCTCAATACCACAATCTTGCCTCCACTTTCTTCAAATATCGTAAAGTGGCCGCCGACACAGGCTGCCGTTGCTCATTTGCCGGCACGGCCAACACTTCTTTCCATCCTCTTGCCCATCCTTTCATATCAAAGCCAACTTTTCGCAGGTATTCAATGGACCACATGAATGCTGTGGAGTAGTAATATTGCCTGGGTAAATAGCGATATGCCACTTTGCATTTATTGACCCACATCATCCGCAACTTATCAGCTTTAGTCTTGCGACCAAGTGGGCTTTCTTTGTGCAACATAACAATCGAACTATCGTACTTAATGCAGTAGCTTTTATCTAAAAGCCGGTAGCTGAGATCATATTCTTCCATGCCATAAAAAAATTCTTCGGGCAAATTTCCTACCTCATTTAACACCCTTTTTTTGATAGCGTGTGCGCCTCCGGCAAAATAGTAGGTGAAAAATTCAGGCTTGTTTTTGTAAGCTTCAAACTGTTTGTGTGGCAGGCCATTTACTTGCCACTCCAGGGTGTCATAATAAAGAATTTTAAAAGAAACAATCGCTGTTTCCCGATTGTCAAAGCCGCTGTGGTCAAAGCCTTTTACGACATTTTGCAGTGCATCAGCATTTTGTAAAACTGCATCATCGTCCAGAAAAATGATGATGTCGCCTTCGGCGAATTGCAAGGCAAAATTGCGACCTTTAGTCACACCAAGATTTTCAGGAGCTTCAATAAACTGAAATGGAATGTTGGTTGTTTTTGCTACATATTTTTTTACCTCGGTGTAATCGTCTGCCGAGTCGTTGTTGACCACAATCACGTCTTGCAACAACAGTTCGGCATCGTTGAGTGTGCTGATGTTTTTCAGCAGTTCCAGCGTGTCGCCGGGGCGGTTGTAGGTGATGATGACGAAGCTGAGTGGTTTCAATGTTGTCGATTTCTTAACTGGTTAAATAACTGTTGATAGCTGTTGTTAAACGCCTCAATACTAAAATGCTCCACCGCATATTGCCTGTTGCGTTTGCTCATTTCCTGCAAAGGTTTTTTGTTGTTACAAAGCAAAGAAAGAAATTCTACACCTTCATCAATCATACTTTCCTCATCATCCGTATTGCTAAACAATAGGCCGTTTTCAACGTTCTTCACATGCACAGGAATATCGCCTACACTTGTCGCCATCACGGCGCATCCCCTTGCCATTCCTTCTTCTATCACCATTGGAAAACCTTCTGTGTAGGATGTGATAATGACGATATGCGACCGCTCATAGATGGCATCTATCTTTTCCGTTTCTGTCTGATGCCCAAGTAATGTACAATGCTTTATGAGCGATACCGGAATTGCATTTCCAACATCGCCCATAAAAACAAAATCAACCGAAAGCCTTTGCTGGTGTGCTTTTGCAGCCATCTTTGCAATGATGTGTACCCGTTTTTCTTCTGTTCCCCTGCCCACATACAACACCTGGATATTGTTGTTGAAATCTTTTTCTTTTTCCCCTTCGGGTAATGGAATGCCGTTGACAATGTGTTGAATTTTATTCCCAAAAGGCAATGGCACATGCAGGTTTTTGTATTGCTGCAAATGATTTTCCAGCCTCACTTTACTTATCATCACTGTCTTGCTGATGAAGGGCAAAAACGGCAACCTTATCCACGAAAAACTATTGAACGAATGAATCAGTTCCACCTGCGGAATGTCTTTTCTTATCGAGGGCGAAATTTTGTAAGCAAAGTTACATTGCCCGTTAAAAACCAATGGCTTTAGTTGTTGGCGATTGATGTAACTGCTGATGATTCCACGATAAATAAGATTGATTGGATAGAGAAATTTGCTGCCGGTAAATGCCGAAATATCCCTGATGTCGCAGCCGCTTTGTTCAAACTCTTTATAAAAGTTTTTGTCGTGCGATTTACGGGTAAAAAAAATGATGCAGTGTTTGTTTCCGGTGGCCTGAGCAACTAAAGCATGTACCTTTTCAGCACCACCGGTATGATAAAATGGGAAGAAAAAGAAGGTTTCATATTCTTTCGGCAGCGGCCTGAAATGAGCCACCAACCTGCCTGTCAGTATAAATGGAAGTATAAACAAGTCTTCTATTTTTCTTTTTAGTAAAAAATGCTTGTAGCTGAAATGTTTTATCAGCAGCGATGGGGGAGTATTGTATCGAAAGTTTGCCATAGACCTCAGCCCAACCCCTCCTGATAGCTATCAGGAGGGGTGAGAAGTTGTTTATTTATTTTGATTTTATGAAAAGAGTTTTGATTGATTGCAGATACATCATCAGCTTGTTCTTTCTATAGTTTGCTTTTACTTTTTTATTGAACTCATTCCATGTCTTTACCTGTTGAAGGTAATGGGAGTAAGTTTCATTTATTTTCTGAAATGCTGTTTTGTTTTTGTGCAAAGATGTGACAGAGGAACTGTGTACACGATATTGCAACAAAACTTCTCTCATTTTTTCAATCACCAATCCATCGGCAAAAAGACGAAGCCACAAGTCCCAATCCTGCGAATGTTTTTGTTGTTCATTATACCTGTATTTCTTTAGCACATTGGCTCTTAGCATGACTGCCGGATGGGCGATCACGTTTTTTTTTGGAAGTATGGCTGTGAGTTCTTTAGCAGTATTGTATCTCCTGTCATCATCCCAAACGCCTGTTACCAATCCACTTTCATTTATCAGTTCTATCCAACCTGCCGTTCCGGCCAGGTGATTGTAGTGTTCTAAAAAAGCGACTTGCTTTTCAATCCTGTCGGGTAAACTAACATCATCGGCATCCATTCTTGCAATATAAACTCCTTCGCAATGTGGCAATGCTTCATTCAGGTTTTTGGTCAATCCACGATTTTGGATATTGTAAATGATTTGAACCCTTTTATCTTTTACATCAAACAGTATTTTCTTCGTTGCATCATTACTATTATCATCCACTATAATGAACTGAATGTTGGTGTAAGTCTGTTGTAGGATGCTGTCAATGGCTTGTTGCAAAAATGCTTCACCGTTGTACACACTCATCACCACAGACACCAATGGTTGCGCTGGTTTCAGGCTTTGTGCTGCTGCATCCATGTGGTAAGGGTTAAGAGTATCCAGGTTTGATAATTCTCTTTTGCAGCAATGGTTTGCGCCTGTTCAAAATTGATTAGTTCAAACACCGGGTTGTTTTTATTTTGCAGAAAATCCTGCTTCAATTGCTGCATCTTTTTTTGCTGTAGCCATTTGCCGACTGGCGCACCAAAGCCCTGCTTTTTCCTATCCCGAATGTCGTCGGTCCATAGGTTTTTGAAGGTTTCCCTCATGAGGATTTTATCGGTGTCGCCATCTGTTTTGAAACTTTCCGGCAGGGCAATCATCAATTCTGCAAACTCCACATCCAGAAATGGGGCACGAAGTTCCAGGCTGTTTGCCATAGCCGCCCTGTCTGTTTTTACGAGAATGTCGCCAGGCATGTAGTCCTGCAAATCCTGTCGCATGGCTGCATCCACTGTGTTGTAAGGGTTTTTTGTAAACTTATCGTGTTTGTATTTACTTTCAAATTTGCAGAGTTTATCCAACTCGTTTTGTTTAAAATAACTGTTCTGCACAATGTGGGTATCAGCCACCAAATCATATCCATAGTGCGGGTTCAAGACTTTCTTTTTCCAGCTTTTCACCATTGATGAAAAGTCTTTGCGTTGCATGTCAACTAAGGGCTTGTACCAGCTTGTGTAGCCGCCAAACAATTCATCACCAGCATCGCCAGTCAGCACCACTTTTAGTTCTTTAGCCGCTTCTTTGCAAATCAGGTAAGTCGGTATGTTGCTGGAATCAGCAAACGGTTCATCATACACCTTGCTCATTTCTACAAACAAGTCCGCTATGTCAAAATCGTCGTGGTGAAGTTCTAAGGAATTGGTGTTGTATTTCTGAGCAATTTGCCTGCTGTAGGGCAGTTCGTTCACTTCATTTCCGAAGGAAAAAGAAATGGTAGTCAACTGCTGCGGATGGCTCAGGGCGGCCAAAGCTGTAATGGTGCTACTGTCAAGGCCGCCGCTCAAAAAAGACCCGACAGGGACATCGGCAACCAACTGGTTTTGGACACTTTTATTCAGTAACCTGTAACATTCTTCTTTGGCTTCTTCAAAGGAAATGAGTAGTTGCGTTTCTGGCAAATGCCAGTATTTTTTCACCTCAATATTCCCATTTTTATACATTAAAAAATGCCCTGGCGGTAGCACAAAAACATTTTTGTAAATGCTGTGATGCGGATGCACATACAGGTGTTGCAGGTAGTGAGAAACCGACTCTAAGTTCAACTCCGGTTCTATCAATCCGCTGGCAAGAATGGCTTTTATTTCACTGCCATAGACCAACTCATTTTGGTCGGAGATGGCATAGTAAAAAGGCTTTTCGCCAAACCTGTCACGGGCTGCCACAAAGAGTTGCTTCGCTTCATCCCAAAGGCCAAATGCGAACATGCCTTTCACTTTTTCGACAAAATGTTCCGCACCATATTGATGATATAAAGCCAAAATGACTTCAGTATCAGAAGAAGTTTTGAAAGGGTAGGAGAGTTGCGTCTTCACTTCTTTGAAACCATAAAATTCCCCGTTAAAAACAATGCATGCATTTTGGTTGCTATACATCGGTTGGTCGCCTGTGCTAAGGTCAACAATGCTAAGGCGGCGATGTCCCAACACACAATTGTCAAACACTGCTACACCCTCACCATCAGGGCCGCGATGGGCTATGCAGTTGGTCATACGCCGGATGGTTGCAACGCCTGTTGCTTCTGCACTTGCGAAGCGTTGTACATTTTTGCCTACTATTCCTGCTATGCCGCACATGGGGTTACTTTAGTATTGTTCTTTACTGAAAAATTGAAGGAAGATTTGAGACAATGAGTGAGCATTAAATATCCCGGAGTTGTTCTATTGTAAGGCCGGTGTACAAAGCAATTTTATCAAGCGGCTCACCATTGGCTATCATCAATTTTGCGACAGCTAATGCATTATTTTGCTCTCCCCTTTTTTCCGCTTTTCTTTCTGCTAAAGCCATCTTTCCTATATCGTCTCTTATTTTTAGTGAAGCCCGCAGATAATCATCCAGTTCAAGTTGAGTCCAGTTTTGCCTGTCCGCTTCCTGGTAAGCTTCTTTCAAACCTTCATCTTTTACATCTTCGGGAATGAGTTTCAGGTTCTTGGCATTCTTAATAAAGTATGTCCATTGGTCAATATTATTATCCAACTGCTCCAATGTTTTTTGAAACTTCGGTAGCTCAATGAAGTTGAACTCAACATCCCTGATGACATGCTCTTGTGTTTCAACATCCAACACTTTATGGCGACTATAATAATTTGGATTACAACCTATTTCAAACTGAAGTATCCCTATAAAATAAACAGGTTTTAGCTTATCATATTGCTCACCTGCAATGATTTGGGCTACATAACTCTGCGAAGTGTAGTATAGGATTCGTTTGTGGAAAAAGTCGAAATCTGCTACCTGCATTTCTACAATAAAAGCATTTCCATTTTTGTCTTTTGCTTTCACATCCACAATCGTGGACTTGCCACCACTCAATGTCCCTAACTGATACGGGTTGGTAATCTCCACATCCGTAATTGGTTCATTTTGTGGCAGGTTAATAACGGCATTCAAAAATGAAATGAGTGACTTCTTCTTATTCTCATTTCCAAAAATTTTCCTGAATGCAATATCATTTGTAATGTCTGCGAAATTCATGATGCAAATTTAAAACAACAGTCCTAACTAATCGCAAAGCATTTAATTATTTAGGAAATTCCCAATTTATTTCGCTTCCAACCCATCCACAACGCCACTACAACCAACACCAATGTCAGCAACCCAGCAATGTTTGTAATTGTCCACCCCAGCGCATGGCTTTTTGGCTCAAACTTGAATACAATTTCATGGTTGCCTGCAGGCACCGGCATACCACGAAGCACATAGTTCACTTTGGCGTAAGGTACTTTGTTTCCATCGAGATAAGCGTTCCAGCCTTTGTCATAATAGATTTCGCTGAACACCGCAAATTGTGGTGATGTAGCAGATGTTTTATAAGTGACAATATCATTGTCGTTCTTCACCAGTTCAATTTTTGCAGCGGAGTCCGCAGTGAAATTTCCTTTCACCAAATCAGCAAAGCCTTTTTCTGCAACTGCTGAGTCTTTGGTGTTCAGCGTGGTCAATGCATTGATGACTTGTTGCGGACTGTCGAGTACGCTTACATGTTTCACAAACCAGGCTGCACCCAGCGCATTCGGGTTGGGCATGGCTCTTATATTGTTCTCCTGCCCGGTTATGATATACTTCGTGTTCAGCATGTTGATGACGGGCATACAATTCGGAAAATTATACAACTGCTTTTCAATCAAATCCTGGTAAATGCTGAGTTTGGCGGGGTGATAGCCACCAATTGATTTATGAAAATAAGAAGCAGGCATGGCTCCTTCGTTGAACACAGAGCCAATGTTGCCGCTTGACAAATCCAGCACACGATAATAACCCTGGTCTTTCAAAATTTCGGTATCGACAGGTCTTGGGTTAAACACATTGTCGGACTCTTCTTTGTCTTTGTAGTTGTCGCCGTTCAGGTAAGTGGTATCAATCGCCATCACATCAATGAAAGCAAAGACACCTACGATTGCCAGCATAACATTTAGCGGCAGCTTCTTTTTTATGTAAAACCAAAGCGCAGCCGCAGCCACGGCGGCAAAGAATAAGCTACGCAAAATATCACTGAAGAAAAGCCCCTGGCGGTCGCTTACCAATCCGTTCATAATGGAGCGCATCCAGCTTTGCGCATTTGCATTTGCATTTTGCACACTGCTTATCTGTTTCAGCAGTTCCTCGTCACCAGCAGTTTTATAATCAAGACTAAAATAAAGAAGAAATGCCAGCACAAACACACCACCGGCTATCATCAATCCTTTCTTGTATTGTTTCAGAAAAGCCTCTGTTTGGGAGGCTTCTGATATGCGCTGTAATGTAAGCGTGGCCATCATTCCAAGCAATAGCGTAGGCACAATGATAATCATGCTCGGTGCCCTAAACTTGTTATACATGGGCAAGTGGTTCAGCAGAAAACCATTGAAGCCTTCAAAGAAACCTCCCCAACTCATCATGATGGTTAAGACACTGGCAGCAAGTATCCACCACTTGTGTTTATTGTCTAAAACAGCAAAGCCAACCAATGCCAAAAAGCAAATAATAGCCCCGGCATAAGGAGGGCCGGAAGTGCCGCCAATGCCACCCCAATAAGTGGTGACGCTGTATTGAAGTTTCTGCACCAACTCCTGCGGTGCCGATTGTGCAGCCTGTTGCCCTTCTCTGAAAGCCGCTATGGCCTTCGATTTATCTTCTTCAATTTCGCGGTAGCCGCTTTCGCCGCCATACATGCGGGGGAACATCATGACCAGCGGCTCTGTTTTAAACATGCTGTAGCTGAAAGCATAGCTCTGGCTCAGTCCGTTCTTACCAATCTTACTTGTTTTATCGGCCAACTCACTGCCACCTCTGATGGTTTCCTTAGTGTATTCATAGTTGGGGAAAATGACGACCGCATTGGTCATTACACCCGTGAATGCAGCAACAATTGTCACCAAACCCGCTACAATCAAGTGTTTCCACTCTTTGTTTCTTATCCAGTTGATGGCATAGGCAATGGTCATGAAAAAGGCCGCCAATATTCCATAATACACCACCTGGTAGTGGTTCTGGCTAATGAGCGAAGCCGTGAAAAGTGCCACCAATGCGGCTCCTGTCCAATACTTTTTTTCATAGACCCAAATGAGCGAAGCCAAAAAGCCAGGCAACAATGCAATAGTGAGCATCTTGGTATCGTGACCCACGGCTACGATGATGGGATTGTAAGTAGCATAAGCATAGCATAATGCACCAATGATGCCTACCCATGGCCTTGCCCTCAGCGACAATGCAAGGAAGTAAAAACACACACAAGCCAAAAAGAAAAACTGGAAAGGCTTTGGCAAAAACAAGCTCAATGCCTGTGAAAAATAATAGCCCACATGGCTGTTGCTTTTGCCCACAATCAGGTAGCCGGGCATGCCGCTAAACATGCCATTGGTCCACAATGGCACTTCTCCGCCATGTTTGTCCATATAGTTATATTGGTCTTTTGCCATCGCTGTCCATTGGGTAATATCGCTTTGTTGCAGCACTTTCCCCTGCAGGGCTGGCTTGCAATAAAACAGCGTAACCAAAAGGAAAATCCCAATTGCAATAGCATGGGGTAACAGTTTTTTCCAGTCAAAATTCTTCATGTGATAGTTTTAAATGCGGTTGGCAAAATAATACTATTTTACACGAAAATATTTCATGCGGCGGCTATTATTTGTTGGCAGGGTAGCTTTTATTTTCAATCTTTTCTTTTTTGTTTGTTTATTAATAAGGCATACACACATCACCATTCCCGTTAGCCTTCGGGAATTTGTTGTCATTCAGGGATGGATTTTGTCTGTTGTTTTCAACATTGGTTTCGGTCTTGCTGTTATCATGCTGCGGGGCAGAAATAAACAAATAGAAGTGCCACGTTGGTTGGTTCGTTTCAACTTGTTTTGTATGTTGTTTCAGGTTGTTTACTATCTATTTTCGCCGCAATAATTTTTTTGTTGACAAGCATTCGTTCATTGATTTTTCTGCATTGGCGACGCTCCGTTCATCTTTATATCTTTAATGGACTTTTATTAAAGCGGATTATACAACATAAACCAATTAACTAATTAACCAATTAACCAATAAACCTTTTGACGTGATTTTAAACATTTTAAAAGACAAACCCACCAGGCTCTTCATTTTCATGGCTTGCTTTTTTGTAGCCAACGCATTGATTGCAGAGTGCATTGGTGGCAAAATATTTTCGCTGGAAAAGCTCTTGGGAATTGCCCCGGCTAATCTCACCATTTTTGGCCAGAAAGGATTGTCGTTCAATCTGACCTGCGGGGTTTTGCTATGGCCGTTGGAGTTCATCATGACCGACATTGTCAACGAATATTACGGCCCCAAAGCAGTCAGGCGCATTTCATACATTGCTGTTGCACTCATTTCCTACGGGTTCCTGGCTTTTTATCTTGCCATGTCCATGCCCCCGGCTGACTTTTACATCAGCAGTGGCGCAGGCAACAACGTTAGCAACATGAACGATGCATTTAACGCCATATTTGGACAAGGAATGTGGATCATTGTCGGCAGCATTACCGCCTTTCTCGTCAGCCAGGTGGTGGATGTGACTGTTTTTCACCGTATCAAACGAGCCACTGGCGAAAAGAAAGTATGGCTGAGAGCAACAGGCAGTACAATGGTCTCTCAACTTGTTGACAGCTTCATCGTCATTTTTATTGCTTTCAAAATAGGGAAGGGATGGAGCTGGGCAACGGTTTTCAGCATTTCGCTTCTGAATTATTCATATAAAGCCTTTGTTGCCATTTTGCTAACACCAGTTATTTATTTTTCGGAAAAAAGAATTGAAAAATATGTGACCCCTGATGTGGCAAAACAAATGAAAGAATCGGCGATGGAGAGATAGTACGGGATAATATTTATAAAAAAGTTGAGATTTTATTCATAAGAATTATAAGCAAATTCATTCCTTTCTTTTTTAATGAAAAAGGTGTCCATTTGCCAAAATGCGTTGTCATATTTCCTCAACATAAAGTCGGCCATTTCTATAGGATAAAAACCCAAATTCTCCATGAAACTGCACATTTCAAAAAACCTTAGACTGTCTTTTGCGATTTGAAAATTATAAGTTTCTATGATTACTAATTCAGCCCCTGAAAGTGTAAGTTTTGCACCTTCTAATATTGGAACTTCGTAGCCATGTGTATCAAGTTTTATTAAAAAAGGGCCTTTCAGGTTCTTTTTAATAACTTCATTATCAATGGTGATAACGGGAATTTCAATACAATTTTTTCCGAAAGGGGTATCAGAAGCTAACCCGCCAAATAAGTCTGTATTGTCAAAAAAAACACTTCCCCCACGGTGACCTGCTGCGGCAATTGTATATGAAACCAAAGAGTTTTGTTTACTTAAAGTTTCTAAATCTTTTCGATGTGGTTCCTGAGCTTCGATCAACAAATAATTCGCCTCTGGCAAAAGTTTCAAACATTTTGCTGTCCAGCACCCATCGGATGCACCAACATCAATCACCGAATTGATTTGAATTCCTCTTTTTAAACATCTTTCTAAAGCACTGAACATGGTGAATTCTTCCTTCCAATTCTTCCTCTCCTGGTTTACCTTATGAAGTTCTAAATCAAACTTTTTTAAAAATTTGTTGATGTTTTTTCGAATCAAGGTTAGGGGGGTTTATTTTAAATTACTGAATTTAAAACCAACATTATTCAATTTATTCAGTTACAACGATTTTTTGAGAATTATTTTTTTACACAAATTGAAAGAAAATTAAACTGCCAATTCCATCCACATAGGGCGATGGTCTGAAATAAAGTAGCGGACATAGCTTCTAAACTCTTCCGGCGTTTTGGTTTTAAAAATATCTGCAAAAACAATATTGTCAAACGGAAAAATGCCTGATGAAATAACCTGCTTTTTAAGACCCGGCAAAAATGCAATTTGGTCATAAGCCTTGTCATCATTAAGGTTAGAATAGATTTTGGAGCTATGCTCCGGCAACTGCAGACCTTTGGCAAGCAATGCTGAATAAACCTTGTCATTTGCATCGAGTTTTGGCAAATTAAAATCGCCCAAAGCCAACACATTTGTTGTGTAGGCAAACTTGCTTTTAGACCTGGAATCTGCCCACCTCGCTATACAATATGCTTCAAGACAACGCCTGTCAATAGACGCTTTTTTTGAATCGTCACCAAAATAAAGATGAACACCCAGAAGAGAAAAAGCGAACTGATTGACCTGGAAACTGACCATATATGGATTTCTGTCAAAACCTTCAAAATGGCCATCAATTCCTTTTAGTTTGATTCTTTTATATTCACTGGGCGACACTGCCAGCTCTGCAACTTCCTCCAACACTTTTACCTTATCAGAGTTGTAAATAAAACTGATTCGTTCATTGTTGCCGCCTTCATCAGAAAAAATCAAGTGGTAAGTTTTGCCTGCCAATTCCGCAACTTGCTTCAAATGCTGAAAATTTTCTTTTGTTTCCTGTATAGCGATCAGGTCAAACCAAGAAATGATTTCTGCAATGATTTTGAGGTGAGGAAGCTGGCGTAATTGCTCTCCGAAATTGGCAATGTTCCAGGTCGCTATCCGCAAATTTTTTGCGTTTGAATCCGGAATTTTTAATTCAGGCTTTGAATCCCGATACTTTCGCAGGGCGTTTAACTCTTTGGCTACATTGACTTTGTACGGAAACGCAGGTAAAGGAAATGAAGGCATAAACTAATATTTTATGGAAAGTTAAAACATTTAACCAGTAATATTAGCAATTGATTTTTTACCAATAAGCTTATTTTTTTTAAAAATATGAAATTTAAAATCTATAAGAACATCCTATTTTCAGAAAAATCACAGAACAGGTCGTCAATCTCTCCATAATTAATTTCCTTTTTTTGCTTTATTACCCTACTTTTGCACCCGATTAAAAAATAAAATTGGTGTCTATTTTAAACAATTCGAGATGTCTTTAACAACTGAAAAAAAAGCAAGTATTTTTACTGAATTTGGAGGAGCCGCAAAAAACACGGGTTCCATTGAAGGCCAGGTAGCCCTCCTCACTGAGCGTATCAGTCAGATTTCTACCCATTTACAGGCTAACAAAAAAGATTTTTCCACGCACAGGGGTTTGATGCAACTGGTGGGTAAACGCAAAAGTTTGCTAATTTATTTGCAGAAACACAACCTGCTGGGCTATCGTGGATTGATTGAAAAATTAGGTTTGAGGAAATAATAATCACCTGTTTGATGATAGAAACTATTCCCAACTGTTGCCTCAAACGCAGTTGGGAATAGTTGTTTCTGTCGCTTCCTGTTTTTATTCCTTCTTTTTATTAAAAAAAATCCCGTTTAACGTTCTGCACATAAGTACAAACGTTTTCGTGATTGCAAACTCCATATTATGTTATCTCAACCAATAAGTGTTTCATTTAAAAGTGGCGATGGCCCCGAAATCATTCTCGAAACCGGGAAATTAGCCCGCCAGGCAGACGGTGCTGTCACAGTTCGCCAAGGCAATTGCATTATTCTGGCAACAGTTGTGGCAAACAAAGAACCACGTGAAGGCCAGGATTTTTTCCCTTTGTCAGTTGACTACCAGGAAAAATTTGCTTCCGCAGGCCGAATTCCGGGTTCATTCTTTAAGAGAGAAGCAAGGCTGAATGATTACGAAGTTTTAACAAGCCGACTTGTTGACCGTGCTCTTCGTCCGCTGTTTCCCGAAGATTACCTCTGCGATGTGCAGGTGTTAATCAGTCTCATTTCAAGCGATAGTGAAGTAATGCCAGATGCACTTGCTTGCCTTGCCGCTTCTGCTGCCTTGGCGGTTTCCGACATTCCCATTAAAGAAATTATCAGCGAAGTAAGAATTGCGAAAGTTGACGGCGAAATTGTCATTAACCCAACCCGTTCCCAACTGGAAAAAGCCAGTTACGAATTTTTGATAGCCGCCACCGAAAAAAACCTGATGATGGTGGAAGGCGAGGCCAAAGAATGTTCAGAAGAAGATTTGGTCAATGCTCTGCAGGTAGCTCACGATGCCATCAGGGTGCATATTAAAGGACAACAGGAACTGAGAGAAAAAGTGGGTGTAAGTGCAAAAAGAGATTACACCAAGCCTGTTCAAAACGAAGAAATAAAACAAAAAGTAAGCGATTTTGCGAAGCAAAGAGTGGGTGAAATTGCCCGTTCAAAATCTGCAAAACACGACAGGTCTGATGCTTTCACAACTTTGAAAATTGATTTGATAGCCAGCCTTGGAACAGAAATAACTGACATAGATAAAAAGTTAGCCAAAAAGTATTACGCCGACCTACAGTGGGAAGAAGTGCGAAATATGATGTTGGAAGACAGGACACGCCTCGATGGCCGTAGTCTGGAAGATGTTCGTGGCTTGGCGATGGAGGTAGATCCGCTTCCGACTCCGCACGGTTCTGCGTTGTTCACACGTGGCGAAACCCAATCGCTCACAACTGTTACATTTGGTACCAAGCTGGATGAATTATTGGTAGAAAGTGCTGCGAAATCTGTTTACAGCGACTTCATTCTACATTATAATTTTCCTCCTTTCTCAACCGGCGAAGTGAAAATGATGCGTGGTGTGGGAAGGAGAGAAATAGGTCACGGAAATCTTGCTTTGCGCAGCCTGAAAAAAATGATGCCGGGCAACGATTATCCTTACACAGTCAGAATTGTGAGCGACATTCTTGAAAGCAACGGTTCGTCTTCAATGGCGACTGTGTGCGCAGGTTCACTTGCGTTGATGGATGCTGGTGTGCCGATTGCTAAACACGTTAGCGGCGTGGCAATGGGATTGATTACCCGTGAAGATGGCAAATATGCTATTCTCACAGACATTTTGGGCGATGAAGATCACCTGGGCGATATGGACTTTAAAGTAACCGGAACCCGTGATGGCATTTGCGGTGTGCAGATGGATATTAAAGTGGACGGACTAAGCATGGAAGTAATGACAGAAGCGTTGCAACAAGCCCGCCGTGGCCGTCTGCACATTTTGGATGCCATGTATGATTGCATGCCCGCTGCCCGTGCTGATGTGAAACCACACGCACCACGAATGGTGAAACTGTTTATTGACAAAGAATTTATAGGTGCGGTCATCGGGCCCCAGGGCAAGGTGATACAGGAAATTCAACGTGAAACCGGAACCACTATCAACCTGGAAGAGGTTGGGAATGTGGGTGAAGTGAGTGTGTTCAGTGCTGCGAAAGAAGGACTTGATAAAGCTGTCGCCTGGATTAAGAGCATTGTTGCCATGCCCGAAGTGGGAGATGTGTATGATGCAACTGTGAAAGGAATCAAAGAATTCGGTGCATTTGTTGAGTTCATGCCGGGTAAACAAGGTTTGCTTCACATCAGTGAAATAAGCTGGAAACGCCTGGAATCAATGGATGGAGTACTGAACGAAGGCGATGTGGTGAAAGTGAAGCTGATTGGACTTGACCCTAAAACGGGTAAGTTCAAATTGAGCCGCAAAGCACTTATGCCAAAACCGGAAATGAATAATCCACCACGATAAATACATCAATTTCCACCTGAATAATATTGAAAATGGCTTGCTTAATGCAGGCCATTTTTATTAAATGAAAGTTTAAAAGGCTAATTATTTAAATTGGTTATAAAAAAACAAGTAAACCGGCACAGATTTGGCGACAGTCGGAATAGCCAAAGAAGCCTATAACACCTAATAATTTTAACCTAAAGTCTCTTCCTAAAATCATGGGCGAAAGCAAAGGGCATTTATACTTGTTAACAGACGGCAACTACTTTGAAAAAGGCCTTTTTCTAAAGCGGCGATTTTTAGTGCATATCAAACAATAGATAAAAAGCAGCTTAGTTGCAAATCCTGTTAACTCAAGGTAGAAGACCTGCTCAACAGTCAAACCCAAACCCTCACAACGGAATATTCCCATGCTTTTTCCTGGGTCGTTTCACCACTTTGTTTTCCAGCATGGCAAAGGCTTTGATAAGTTTTATACGGGTGTCTTTGGGTTCAATCACTTCATCTATGAAACCACGTTCGGCGGCTTGGTAAGGGGTGGCGAACTTTTGGGCATATTCGGTTTCTTTTTCCAATAGTTTTTGGGCAGGGTTGTCGGCCTCAGCTATTTCTTTTTTAAAAATAATTTCACTCGCCCCTTTGGCACCCATCACAGCTATTTCTGCACCCGGCCAGGCAAAGTTCATGTCGGCGCCAATGTGTTTGCTGTTCATCACATCATAAGCCCCGCCGTATGCTTTTCGGGTAATGACCGTGACCCGTGGCACAGTGGCTTCGCTGAGAGCATAGAGCAGTTTTGCACCGTTGGTGATGATGCCGTTCCACTCCTGATCGGTACCGGGCAAAAAACCGGGAACATCTACCAATACCAGCAGCGGAATATTGAAACAATCGCAGGTGCGGGTAAACCTTGCTCCTTTTTTGGAACTGTCAATATCAAGCACACCCGCAAGGCACATGGGTTGATTGGCAACAAGGCCAATGCTTCTTCCCGCTATGCGGGCAAAGCCCACCACCAGGTTTTCTGCATAGTTGCTATGCACTTCAAAGAAGGAGTCGCTGTCGCAAATGCCATTGATAACAGCACGAATATCATAAGGCTGGTTGGCGCTTTCGGGCACAATCGTTTCCAGTACATCCCTTGTTTCATCGCCCAAAGTATAAGGTAGTTTTGGCACCACATCTTCGCAGTTTTGCGGCATGTAGCTCAGTAGTTTTTTCACCTGGAGAATGCAATCCATATCGTTGCTTGCAGTCAAATGAGTCACTCCTGATTTAGTCGAATGCGTAGAAGCACCACCCAGTTCTTCGGAGGTTACTTCTTCGTTGGTCACGGTTTTGACCACGTTGGGGCCGGTCACAAACATGTAGCTGGTGTGTTCTACCATAATGGTAAAATCGGTCATGGCCGGGGAATAGACCGCACCGCCTGCACACGGCCCCATGATGGCTGAGATTTGCGGAATGACCCCAGACGATTGCACGTTGCGGTAAAAGATGTCAGCATAGCCGCCAAGCGACCGCACACCTTCCTGTATCCTTGCGCCACCGCTATCGTTGAGGCCAATCATGGGTGCGCCTGTCTTCATGGCAAGGTCCATGACTTTGCAGATTTTCTCCGCATGGGTTTCAGACAATGCACCGCCAAACACGGTAAAATCCTGTGCAAACACATAGACCAAACGCCCATTCACAGTGCCATAGCCGGTAATGACCCCATCGCCGTAAAACTGTTGTTCTTCCATGCCAAAGTCTTTGGTGCGGTGAATCACTAATGCCCCTATTTCTTCAAAAGAACCGGCATCCATCAGCAGTGTCACCCGCTCCCTTGCGGTCAGTTTTCCTTTTTTATGCTGCGTAGCATTGCGCTGTTCGCCGCCGCCCAGTTTGCTTTCTTCTATTTTTTGCTTGAGTATGTCTGTCTTTGATTGCATAGTCTATTTTGCAAGGGGTAAATTATTAAATCCATTTCAGCGAAGCATAAAAAATCCGTTTGAATCCGTTTACTCTTTTATTCAAATCCTCAAAATCCTTCCAATCTATGTTATCTCCCGAAGAAAAATCGGGGCAAGCTGTGTTCTAAAACTTTATTGCGCCAGGCGCCGTTTCCAACTGGTTGAACGGTTTTCTACAGGTTGAATCATTTTTTCCAGTTCCAGAAAATATTTCAGTGCAACAATAGCAGCTATCTCTGCATTGGATTGCTGTTTCTCAATAATTTTTTCAGGAGTGTAATATTTTTTGACAAAGTTGGTATCAAAATGCCCGGTAAGGAAAGCCTCATGTTCAAATACAAATGTGCCAAAGGGTAGGGTAGTGGACAAGCCTTCAATCTTGTAATCCCTGATGGCTGTCAGCATCTTTTGAATGGCCTCGGTTCTGTCTTTGCCATGTGTCACCAGTTTGGCAATCATTGGGTCATAGTAAATGGGAATGTCCATACCTTGCTCGTAGCCATCATCTATCCGAATGCCGTCGCCACTGGGTTTCACATACTTTTCAAGGTTGCCAATGGAGGGCAGAAAGTTGTTCAGCGGGTCTTCGGCATACACCCTCAGTTCCACTGCATGGCCATTGATGGAAAGGTCTTCCTGGGTAAAAGATAATTGTTCGCCACGGGCTATCCTGATTTGTTGTTCAACCAGGTCCAACCCCGTAATCATTTCCGTTACAGGATGCTCCACCTGCAACCTTGTATTCATTTCAAGGAAATAAAAATTCTGCTGCTCATCCATCAAAAACTCAACTGTGCCTGTGCTGGTATAATTGCATGATTTTGCCACCATCACCGCGGCTTCGCCCATTCTTTTTCTTATGTCTGGTGTCACCATCATGCCGGGAGATTCTTCCACCACTTTCTGGTGGCGGCGTTGAATGCTGCACTCACGTTCAAACAGGTGAACGGTGTTGCCAAAGTTGTCGGCCAACACCTGTATTTCAATATGCCGCGGAGAGCCAACATATTTCTCCACAAACACAGACCCATCGCCAAACGATGAAGTGGCTTCGCTGATGGCACGGCTCATTTGCTCGTCCAGGTCTTCTTCTTTTTCCACCACCCTCATGCCTTTGCCACCGCCACCGGCAGAGGCTTTTATCAAAACAGGATAACCAATTTCCGCAGCTATTTTTTTAGCAACCGCCACATCCTGCACCGCTTCATCAATGCCCGGCACCATGGGGATGTTGTAATGCTTTACACATTCCTTGGCAGCCAGTTTAGAACCCATCACCCGCATGGCATGTGGGTTTGGGCCAATGAAAGTGATGCCTGCATCCTGCACCTTCTGCGCAAAATCTGC
>JAYTGA010000226.1:0-6344 GCA_043733905.1 Segetibacter sp. | reverse complement strand
TTATAATTTGCCATAAAGTGAATTGGCGATAAATCAATTTTCATCGTTTTTGGCAAATATCTGATTTAAAAGCATGATTACTTGTGTGTACAGGGTAGCAAGTGGCGGGCAGGCATGGAGAAAAGACAGGAGAAATACAACACGGAGAGAGGAAGGAGGATCGATGTCCCTCCTTTTTCTCTCTGTGAAAACTCCTTCTTCCTCAATGGTTAGATAAACAAAACGCAGAAAAAGCCCAATAAAGGGTAGTGTCTCAATTTGAAAATTCTTTTAAAATAAAATCTCTACAATGAACATACAAATTATTTGGCTGCTTTGAAATCATTCGCTATAATTGGGCAGTAATTTTACGCATTATTAAAGTACTTTTACTTGATTTTACTTTAATTTTCCACAGCAGAATGTTAGGTTTTAAACATTTAATTAACATCTTTGTTAACATACGATTGGGAGTAAATATTTTTAAAGTAAACAATAAAAGTGTTCAAAATCATTAACTTAATTCCTATTCACGTTGTTAGGAAATTGTTATTACAAAAAATTTATCAACATTTTAATTAGTTTCTATTGTGATTTTTTCTAAAAGTGAGTAACTTTATACCTGTGTGGATACAATTTAAATTTTGTAAGTTCGTTTTTATAAATGGTGTCACTTATGTCAAGATAAAAGTGGTATAGTTTTTTAAACTTTAAATTGCCCGTTATAGAATCAACAACTACTCAAAAACTTAACTAAATATGGACTTGAAACTTGCGTATCCAGAACTTAACTCTCTTGAGCTTTCGGAGATTCAAAGTTATGATCGTCTTCTTACTAAATTATTGATTGAGGAGAGTACTGAAATCTTTCCGAATTCTGATGAATATCATGCATCTTTATTAATGTCAAAACTTTTAGACAATACTTCTAAATCATTCTGTATGGTTGTTGGTAGTTTTGAAGGTTCAATTTCAAATAAGCCTAACTACATTGACTCTTTGAAGAAGTGTTTAGATAAGCCGGATGTTGAGGGTAAAGTTTTAATTTTAGAGGAACCGAACACACTGTCTTTAGGATATAAAATTTTAAAAGCTTCCCAAAAAGTAAAAATGTATCATGCTAATGAAGAAGCACGTAAGATAATTCAGAGCCTTCAAAAAACATTTAAAAAAGATGAAATTCCGCATTTTTCTTTTTTCGATCAAGACAAATTTCGCTATGAAATTTCTACAACTACTTTTAGTGGTTTTGGTGGTTTTAAAAATGAGGATTATGTAAAAAAACTATCTGATGTTTTTTCTTCTGCTATAGCAGTGTGTGATCCTGAAATAGACAAGTAATAATTGTTAATAACTTTTAAATAAAAAAAGATTCTTTTATGGAATCTTTTTTTATTTTAGCAAATTAACATAATTCAGGTCTATGATAAATTATTTGCCATTTGTACATCTCTTTGAATTATTTGGTGGTATATCATCAGCATTTGTAGGCGTTGCCGAAATTCGCCAACTTTCTGGCCAAAAGTTGGGAACCAAATTCAAAGTCGTAACTGATTCTATTAAGACAGAATTATTACCAGATTTCATGTATGTATCGCAGGCATTAAAAGTAATAAAGAGTTCCTCTTCGATTTTACCCCAAACAATTCAAGATCAAATTGCAAAAAAGCAAGTCAGCATAGATGAAATCACCGCTTGGAAAAACAAAATTGAAAAACTTTACAATGAGGAAAATGAAAAAGAAAAATTGATTAAAATAATTTATTCTTTCTGCGTTATAGCATTTTTGTTTTGTATAACTATGATGTTTTTTGTGGCCGCTTGCGCTGATAACAATAATATTTTAGAACCCTTAAAAATTGGTCGGTATGTTACGTATCTCGAAGTTTTTTTAGTTTTCATTCTTTTTAGTTTCTTTGTTTTTATCCCCCAAGACCAGTTTAGCAATACCGGTTGTTTTACTACATCAGCATTCGCTTTTGCCATAGCTCTTTTTTTAAGCATTTTCTTATCCAGCAATTGGTTTCAAGGATTTTCTAACTCATTCAAGCACTACGGAATTTTCCTCCCGTTTAGAATGTTAAAGCACTTTTTTGATAATGGTTATGTTCAGGTTTATACTACATTGCTGATTGCGCTTTGCCCTGTTATAGCAATTTTGTTCAGAGTTTTTATTCTTTGGTCGTGGAGGCTAGAAAGATTTAAAATTCAGAAGCCTAAGAACTTAATTATTATAAAGGAGATAAAAGAGTTTTTTGGCTTTCTTGTCGATTATTTTGTCAAGCCGTAAATTTTCAACATTATAACTAAATCAATCGTTCACGTAAGTAGTGTGAAATACTTGCTTTTTTAGGGTAGTGAGTATTGCAATGACTGCATTCTTTTGAATGGTAGGGTTTATCTCTTTTTATAATTTCCTCTTTTTTTGGGTTCTTTAACTGGTACTAAGCCGAATAAAGTAATACTGTACAAGAGTGCGACGCCAATGAAGCTGAACAAAGTTTCAACTGCCGGGACAATAAAAAAACTCGCTTTGATTATGAGCTATTCTACGTCTCCCAAGTCGATAAAAGAATAAAATAGGAAAAAAAAAGGACACAACACAGAGGGCAGAAGAGGGATAGAGTTGTGGCCTCGCCAGGAATCGAACCTGGATCTGGAGCTTCGGAAACTCTTATACTATCCATTGTACTACGAGGCCAAACGAAGGGAGCAAATGTAATTGTTTACTTTCCAAAACTGGCGATGTTGCTGCCAAATATCTTGACAGCGATCGCCAGCAAAATGACCCCGAAAAACTTCCTTACTGCGGCCAGTCCGGCTTCGCCCAACACCCGTTCGATAAATTTCAGGGATTTCAAAACTATGTACACTAAGACGAGGTTGGCCAATATGCCCAGCAGAATATTGACTTCACCATAAACTGCTTTCAGCGACATCACCGTTGTCAATGTTCCGGCACCTGAAATGACGGGAAATGCAAGTGGCACTATCGTCCCCGCCTTTGCATTTTTATCGCTCTTGAATATCTCGTGACCCAAAACCATTTCCAACCCAAGAAGAAAGATGACAATGGAACCGCCTATGGCAAAGGAACTGACTGTAACTCCCAACAGGTGCAAAAAAGGTTCGCCTACAAACAGGAAAATAATCATGAACAATCCCGAAATCAATGTTACCCTTAGCTCTCTCACACCTCCCATCTTCACACTCAGCGATATGAGCAGTGGAATGGAACCGATCGCATCTATGACGGCAAACAAAGTGAAGCTGACGGTTAGGAATTGCTGAAGATCAAACTGCATAATATTAGCATTTCCTACAAAATTAAAGAAAGCCTGCACCAACCGCAGTTATTAAAATGAGAACGTTGGTACAGGCTTTTCCTTCTTTATTTTTGCCGTAAGGCATTGTTGTTACTTATTTATTTCCCCCGTGACTGCTTTTTCAAAGTTCTTTAGACAGTTTACGCACAGGCAGTCATTATACTTTTCCCCTACCGCTTCTTTTGCATCAGCAGACAGGCTGACAGTAAAACACTGACACAAAAAAATGCTTCCCGCCTTACACTCAAATTGCTTTTGGCAGCAGGGGCATATTTTCATTTCGTGAAGAGGCATTTGGTCTGGGGAGGGGGGGTTATTTCCTTAAAAACGCAACCGTGTTAGGATTGATGCCGGGAGCTGTTGAAAAAGAAAATTTCTTTTTCCCTGTTTTGTCAAAACAAAATACTTGTCCCGATGTGGAAAAATCTTTGGAATCGGTTATGTAAACATCGCCGTTTGTATCGTCTGCGTTGATGCCGTAAGCGTTGGTGATCACAGTCCCGTCTGTTACGAACTGATTTCTTGTCACCGTATTTGTTTTTGTATCAAACACTTTGCAGCCACCGGGTGTGCCGCCATAATTGTTGTAGAGATGAGCCACATCGCCATAGATGCGGATGTGCGTGTATTGAAGGCTTGTATCCAGTTTCGTTTTCAGCGTATTTGTCTTGCCGTCTATTACGTAAATCTGTGGCTTTACACCAACATAATCGCCGTAGTTGGTCACATAAATATCGCCTGTTGAACTTGCAGCCACATTCACGGAGTTTAGCCCTACTTTGATCTTTTTTATTTCGCTTTCGGTGGATAGATCAATGACCGAAACGGTGCTGTCGTAAGGCACACCAAAGTTTAAACCACCGGAGTTGGCGACATACAGGTATTTGCCTGAAATGACGACCCCTTCAGGGTTTGAGCCTACGGGAATGGTTTTGGTAATGGCCAAGGTTGTGGTATCAATAACCGACACAGTTCCATCGTAAGCACTTACATACACTTTGCCGTTTGCTGCTGTAGCAAAACGTGGTTGCTTGTTGATCGTGCCGTTTTTAAAATCAATTGTCTTTAGTTTTTTTGCAGTGGTAGCTTCCACCACAGTCACGTTGCTTGTCACATTCATGACAATGTAAATTTTGGTTCCGTAAACAATCATATCATTGCCCGTGTCGCCCAGGTCGGTTCCGTTGGCTGCCTTATAAATGTCGCCGGTAATTGTGCCGGTGCCAAAGTCATAATAACCCAGCCTTGTATTGTTACCATTGAAAGTTCCTTCGCTCAGTACATACACACCTGTTGTAGCAACGGAGGGGGTTACAGGAGTTGTTACTTCATCTTTTTTGCAGGCATTTACCAGCAAAATCAGGGGCAAAGCCCATTTCCATTTTTTAAAATTCATCATCATGCTGCGTTTTTTATTTGTTGTTTAAAATGATTGCCAGGCGGTAGTTTCTGCCCGGCATAGGATAATATTGTATGACCTCATATTGCCTGTTGAAAACGTTGTTCAGTTCTGCTACAATCCTGTATTCAACCGCTTTCAGGCTGCTGTGGTAAATGATTGAAAAGTCGTGGATGGTATATCCCTTCACCAGGTTGTAAGGATTGTTTTCCCCTGATTTATACCGCAGCCCGGAGAACAAAAGATTGTAGCCTGCGGACAGTTTTTTATAATCAGCATGAAGGGATGCCGAGCCTGAATGCAATGGTGTATAAGGTATTTGGTTCTGATAAAGAACGGATGTTTTGTCGGTGATGTCCACGGCATATTGGTAAGTATAAGCTCCCCGAAATGCGAGCCTGATCTTATTCAGCGGCCTTGAAACGACCGTCAATCCTGCATCCACGCCTTTGATGTTGACTTTGCCAATGTTTTGCATGCTCCACTGAAAGAGGTTTTGGCGCGGCACTGCTACAATTTTATCTGTCACCGTATTCAAGTATCCATCTGCTGTTATAGCAATTGACTGAATGATGCCTTTGGTGTTTTGTTGCCATGTCAGGCCAAGATTATATTGCTTCGCAAATTCAGGTTTCAGGCTGGTGTTGCCGATGTAGGTGTAATAGAGATCATCGAAAGTTGGCAGGCGAAAAATGCTTTTATAAAAAGCCCTTACCCTTACAGGAAATGTCTGCAATGGCTGCCACGAAAAGGCGAATGCCGATGTGAATTTATCATAATTTTTTCCTGGAGGGCCTTTCTTTGTTGTTTCCCACGAACTGCTCCTTAAAATATTGGCTTCTGCCTCCATTTTTTTTGTGAAAAAATGTGCAGCCAGGTTATTGAGCCATGTCTTCCTAGTAGGTTCGGGGAAGTTGATCACAAATTCATCCGTTCGCTGTAGGGTATTGATGAAATAATCAGAAGAATATGACAGGGAAAGAAATGAAAAAGGCTTGTAAGCATACACCGCTGACTGGTACATTTCTTTTTGATAAAAAATGCTTTCGAGCCTGCCCTGCACGTTTAGATAATCGGGATTGAGATAATGGGTGTAGATGTGATTATACTTCGCATTCAGCAGCAGCTTGTGCTTTGCCGAAAAAGTTTTCAACCATGATCCTTGTATAAAAAAAACCTTGTCCCACAGCCGTTCCCGGCTGATGGCATTGTTATTTAAAATGATGGCACCCGGCAGTCCTCTTTCAGAATTGTAGGTGTAAGCTTTCAGTAAAATGTGGTTGCTGTCGTTGAACAGATAGCGTGCATCCAACTCAGCCCTGGCGGCTTTTACATCAGAATTTGTCCTTTCCAGTTTTACCTCTTTTTGTTCATAAGCATTAAAGGGATATTGACCATTTGCCTTTTGCCATTCGGCATTGATGGCTGTGGAGAAATACCGGTTCCATTTGTAAGAAATTGTTCCCGAAGGATTGATGAAAGCGAAAGAACCCCCTTTTAGCGAAGCTTTGTATTTTACTTTTGTTATAGATTCTTTACCTGCTTCTGTGGTCAGTTGCAGCAACGAACCAAAGGCAAAACAGCGGGCGGGCAGGAAGATACCCGAACTGCTGTTATGAAGGCTGACAGAACCGATATTG
>JAYTGA010000225.1:0-12846 GCA_043733905.1 Segetibacter sp. | reverse complement strand
AGCAATTCATCTTTCTTGCCTGCATCGTGCATGGAAGGGAGTGTGGATGATTTCTACAAAGAATTGGCAAAGCATGAGGCGCATTTTCTGTCGCTCTATAACAAGGCTTCGGAAGCTGGATGCAAACTGAAATTTGTGGCCACTTACGACCAGGGAACATGTCACACAGGCTTGCAGCAAATTCCACCGCAGCACGACTTGTATCATTTGTATGGCAAAGACAATGTGGTGCTGTTTTATACCAACCGATACCCTGAACAGCCATTGGTGGTGAAAGGTGCCGGTGCAGGCGCAGATGTGACCGCATCGGGTGTGTTTGCTGATGTGATTAGAGCGGGAAGCTGATGTCAGACACCCAGTGTTCTACCAATCTTGTTTTCTTCTTCAATTTATTCACCGCCGACCATAACCATGAACATTTCACAACTCAATTTTGATAAGTCCGTCACCGTACACGCCCCGGCCACAGTGGCCAATCTTGTCTGCGGGTTTGATATTTTAGGCTTGTGCCTTCATGAGCCTTACGACATCATGCAGGTCAGACTTTTGAAAGAAAAAAAAGTGGTCATCATCAGTGGCGATGGATTTGCCCTACCCACAGACCCGGCCAAAAACACCGCCGGTGCGCCGCTCATCGAAATGATGAAAACCATCCATGAAAACATAGGCTTTGAAGTCACCATTCACAAGCGGATAAAACCCGGCAGCGGCATTGGCAGCAGTGCAGCAAGTGCAGGAGGGGCGGTGGTTGCAGCCAATCATTTGCTTGGAAATGTTTTCTCAAAAGAACAGCTTGTGCATTTTGCCATGTATGGCGAGAAAATAGCCAGCGGGGCAATGCACGCAGACAACATTGCACCCTGCATTTATGGCGGCATTACGCTCATTCGTTCCAATGAACCATTGGATATTATTCCGCTGCCATCGCCGCTTTTGCATGTGACCATTGTTCACCCGCAGATAGAAGTGAAAACGATAGATGCACGGCAGATTTTGAAGAAAGAAATCAGCCTGAAACACGCCATTGAGCAATGGGGAAATGTGGCGGGATTGGTGGCAGGATTGTTTACAAACGACCTGGAATTAATCAGCCGTTCGCTGAAAGATGTGGTGGCAGAACCTGCAAGAAGTATTTTGATTCCCCATTTCCACGAAGTGAAAGAAAAAAGCCTGGCAGCAGGCGCAATTGGCGGAGGCATATCGGGTTCTGGGCCTTCCATTTTCATGTTGAGCAAAGATGAAGCAACGGCGAAAAATGTGGAAGCAGCCATGAAACAAGTGTATGAAAAATCTGGCATCGGCTTTCATACTTATGTCACTACAATCAGTGGGAGCGGGGTGAAAATTGTTGAAGATTAAAAAGGTATCTAAAACAGCTATTTGAAAATTGATTATTTTCGAACAATGAACACTATGCAGATTGACATACTAAATCCCAAGGCCACAAAACTGCTCAAAAATCTGGCAGACTTAAACCTCATTCAAATAAGAAAGCCATCTAATGATAGCCTGATGTCTATTGTCAAAAAAATGAGGAGCAGAGCCGTTTCCGAAACGCCAACATTGGATGAAATTACAAAAGAAGTAGAAATTGTCAGAACCCGACGATATACAAAGTCAAAAGGATAAAGTAATCATTGACACGAATCTTTGGATTAGCTTTTTACTTTCAAAAGACTTCGCAAAACTTGATAAACTCTTAGCCAGTCAGCAAATCATTTTACTTTTTTGCTACGAACTTCTGGAAGAAATTGTTGAGGTTACATAAAGAAAAAAGTTCAGAAAATATTTCCCAATCAAAGATGTTGAAATACTGCTTGAGCAAATAAGAAAAGAAGCTATTTTTATTACTCCGACAACTGTAACTGTTTCGTGCAGAGATTCCAAAGACAACTTTCTTTTATCACTTGCACTTGATGGGAATGCAACACACCTGATTACAGGCGATAAAGACTTATTGATTTTGGAAAAAATCAGCAATACGAAAATTCTTACAATCACCGATTACCTCTCATCTTAGAATCCAAAACTCCAATTCACACAACCATGCTCTACTACAGCCTCAACCACCAATCGCCCATTGTTGATTTCAAAACCGCTACCATTCAGGGACAAGCTCCTGACAAAGGGTTGTATTTTCCCAAATTTTTACCAAAATTTCCCGCAGGGTTTATTGAAAACATTGAACACCGCTCTAAGGAGGAAATTGCGGTTACCGCTATTCAGCCATTTGTCGGAGATGCAATACCCGCCAATGTTTTAGCGAACATTGTTGAAGAAACCGTCAACTTCGATTTTCCTTTGGTAAATGTAAAAGAATCTGTTTTTTCGCTGGAATTGTATCATGGTCCAACCCTTGCTTTCAAAGATGTGGGAGCCAGGTTCATGAGCCGTTGTCTTGGTTATTTTGTTCAGGGAAATGACCAGCCGGTGACCGTGTTGGTAGCTACCAGCGGCGATACCGGCGGTGCAGTCGCCAATGGTTTTTTTGATGTGGAAGGTGTGAACGTTGTTATTCTTTATCCTTCGGGAAAAGTGAGCAGTGTGCAGGAACTACAGTTGACAACTCTGGGCAAAAACATTACCGCATTGGAAGTGGAAGGCAACTTTGACGATTGCCAGAACATGGTGAAACAAGCCTTTGCAGACGAGGCATTAAACAAAGAAATTTTCCTCACCTCTGCCAACTCCATCAATGTTGCGAGGTGGCTCCCGCAGCAGTTTTATTATTTGTTTGCCTGGCAGCAATGGCACGACAAAACAAATCCACCTATCATCTGTGTACCCAGCGGCAACTTTGGAAACATCTGCGCCGGGTTGGTGGCTTATCTGCAGGGCATGCCTGTGCAGCATTTCATAGCCGCGGTCAATGCAAACGATTCGGTGGCTAAATACATTGCCAGCGGCCATTATCAAAGCCAGCAGGCGGTCGCCACTATTTCCAATGCAATGGATGTGGGCAACCCCAGCAATTTTGTCCGCATTTTGGAACTGTTTGGAAATGAATATCCAGTTATCAAAACCCTTATAAGCAGCGAAAGCATAACCGATGAAGACACAAAAATCGTTTTGAAAAAGCTGTATGCCGAAACCGGTTACTTGGCAGACCCACACGGAGCGGTGGCTTATGCTGCCCTAGAAAAATATCTAAGCCAACATCCCGGCAATGAAGGAATATTTTTAGAAACTGCTCACCCTGTTAAGTTTTATGATGTCGTAGAACCAATTATTGGGAGCAAGGTTGAGGTTCCGCCTGCCATACAAGCAATCCTTGGCAACGAAAAGAAAACTGTGAAAATGAAAGCGGATTATGCAGAGTTAAAAGAGTTTTTGATGGCTTAGTTTATTGTCAAAACATTCCTGACAATAAGGATGTTGTTAATCACAAACAAGTATAAAGACAAAGGCATAGTTGTTTCCACTTCATCCGACACACCATTTAACTAATAAACCAATGAACCAATAAACCTCTTGTCGTTGCGTGAAACAAAATTCTCTTAAAGACTTCTTAGACAGCAAAGTTGAACAATACAATACGGTTGCTTTCATCAAAGATGATCCTATCTGTATTCCTCACAGGTTTTCGAAAAAGCAGGATATAGAAATAGCAGGGTTGTTTGCAGCGGTTTTTGCCTGGGGCAACCGCACCATTATCATTAACAAATGCACAGACCTGCTGAGACGAATGGACAATGCGCCTTTTGACTTTGTTGTCAACCATTCAGACAATGATTTGAAAGGACTGCTGGGTTTTAAGCACCGCACATTCAACGACACAGACCTGCTTTACTTCATTCATTTTCTCCAAAGCCACTACGCCAAATCTTCTTCGCTGGAAACGGCTTTTAGCAATGGGATGAAGCCGGGTGACACGACTATTGAAAATGGGTTGAACTCTTTTTTTCAAACCTTTTTTTCGCTGGAGGATGCACCCAAGAGAACACAAAAACACATTGCCGCCCCGTGCAAAAAAAGCACCTGCAAACGCCTGAACATGTATCTGCGATGGATGGTCAGGAGAGATAATAAAGGTGTGGACTTTGGCATTTGGAAAAATATTTCACCCGCACAACTCATTTGCCCCATTGACCTGCATGTGGCAAGGGTTGCCAATCGCTTCAACCTGTTGGAACGCAAACAAATAGACTGGTTGGCAGGGCTGGAACTGACTAAGCATCTTCGTAGTTTTGATGCGAAAGACCCCGTTAAATATGACTTTGCACTGTTTGGCCTGGGTGTTCTTGAAAAGTTTTAATAAGGTTTCCGCTGAGTTTAGAAAACAAAATGAATAGCATGAAAGATGACATTGTTTACCAGGAAATAGCGGATGCGATTCCTGAATTGAATTTAGGGATTGTCAAAGTTGAAAACAATCGTGAGGCTTTTAAGAAATTGCTTTCATTCAAAATCAATGAACTCATCAATACAGATTTTTTAAAGCTGGTAAATATTCTGTACCGGGTTGACATTGCCGAAGGCAAACTAAAAAGCATATTGAAAGATTCTGAAAACAAGCCTGCTGCTGATGTGATTGCGGAAATGATCATGAACCGTCAATCAGAAAAGGAAGCTTCCCGTAAAATATTTAATCAAAATTCTAACATTTCGGAAGAAGAGAAATGGTAGAGAACGAAAGGGTTTATTTGTGTAGCTATTTTAAAGTGAACAAGACCCCTTATAAGTCAATGTTGAATTTCTTGTGGTTCAGTTGATGTTCCGGGTTTTAATCAGCTATTATACCCTTTGGTGCTTAATTTTTTCGGCTGACTGCACCCATATTAAATTAATTTTTTTTAAGCATTGAACATCAGACAAAAATGCACGTTAGTTTTACCATACAAAATTAAACGCTATGAAGACATTGCTACTCATATGCTTATGCGCCTCCTTGGCCGTTGTTTCATTCGGGCAGTCTATAACAGTAGGAAACGGAATTGACAAATCAGCCAGCCCCTGGCCAACCGGGGCAGATTATTCCTTCACCCAAACCATTTATCTTGCTTCAGAAATGGCTACTACGGGTACCATTTCTGCCATACAATTTTATTTTGACAGCACTTCACTTTCCAATTCAAACAAACTCACCGTTTTTGTCGGCCACACAACCAAAAGCAGTTTTGCAGATACTGCTGATTGGGTGCCGCTTGGCGGGTTGACGAAAGTGTTTGACAGTACCCTTACAGGGGTTACTTTGCCGGGTTGGGTTACCATTATTTTCACTACCCCTTTTGCTTACAACGGCACAGACAACCTGGTGATAGCTATTGACGAAAACCAGCCGGGGCATGAAACAATAGGCGGGTTTTATTCATTGAATTATACTGGTAACAGATCTTTGTCATTGAGCAGTAGTTCCAATATTGATTCTGCCAACCCCTCTTCTGGCATTTTGAGTAGTTATGCCGCCAACATTAGAATGGTAGGTTTGCAGGGGATATTAAACCAAGTAGGTAATTTTTCGCACAGCTTTTCAGTAAACTCATCAGGTGCAACTTATGTAACTGTAAAATGGAGGGAAGCTGCAACGGGTACTTCGCCCACCGGCTACAATTGGGAACTAAGAGACGATACACTGCAACCGGGCAGTAATTCAAATTATGTTTTATCGGGAACTACTAATGTGTCCAACATAACCTATCCTATGTCTTGCTGCGGCGAATATCGGTTGTATGTAAGACCTAAACGCGGCACAGGTGTATATGGCCCCTGGTCTGCTGCTTACACTGAAGCCGATTGTACGGTGTACGATTTGCCCTATACAATTGATTTTGAAGGAAGTTATAAGTTGCCACCCTGTTCACAAAGTTATTTTGGCAGTTCTGATTTAAATGGTATTCCTTGGAGTGTAAGTTCCTTTTTGAGTAGTAACAGATTGATGTATTGCGCTGCACAATATCTGGGTGATGTTTTCTTTGAAACGCCGGACTTTAGGTTGAAAAAAGATTCAACCTACACATTTTCATACAAACACCAATATAATGGGAATTCAACCGATTATTTCTATAGTAACTTATTGGATCAAATGAATAATATCTCAAAGTTAATAGAAGGTACCGGAACTGAAGAGTTCGAATATACCCCCGCAGCTTTGACTTATAAAAAAATAAAGTTTCATGCAGTCACTTCAGGTGTTATGGGTGGTTGCATGTACATTGATGATTTAAAAGTAAGGAGAACCACCTGCGGCTCACCAAAAAATGTAAAAGTTATCAATGTTACCGGAAACTCTGCCACTATCAGTTGGCAACCACCTACAGTGGGGTTGGCGGGAAGTTATTCTGTCACTTACAATCCCTATGCCGGTTCTTATACCACAATGAATGGCGTTACAGACACATTTGTCAACCTAACCAACTTAATTCCCTTGACAACATATTATTATGTAATAACAACCACCTGTGGGACTAACGATAAAAGTGTTCAATCAACAGGAACATTTATGACCTTATGCCCGACGATCAACCCGCCTTACAGTGAAGATTTTGAAACGTGTACTGTGCCAGATTTACCCGGCTGCACTTCTGTCGAAAATTTAAACGGTAAATGGGAAACCTATAATTCATATCCTGGTTTTACAGGCAAGGTTCTAAACTTTCAGGCTGTTACTTCGGCAAGTCCGAGTGCCTGGTTTTATCTTAGAGGACTTAACCTGGTGGCCGGTACTTCTTACAGAATTTCATTCAAATATGGACAAAACTCCACGATGGCTATTAATCAGTTAGATGTAAGATTTGGGAAAATCCCTTCTGCCAGTGCCATGACATCAATCTTAGCCAGTTATACAGTCAACAGCACTACTCCCCAAACTGCAACCATTACATTTACACCTTCCGCAACCGACACCTATTATTTTGGCTTTTATGGCAAACCCATCTATTTCGCTTCACGTGTTTTTCTTGATGACATCACTGTGATGCCATCCAATTCCAACCTGCTGAGGTTGTCGGTTTTTCTTGATAAAAACAGCAATTCTATACAAGAGCCGGGGGAGCCATATTTTGCTGATGCCAACTTTGTAACGACCAAAGCTGGAGTTGATACTTTTGTAACTCATACCAATAGCGGCCGGTGTGTGACGGACATTGATACCGGAAAATATATGACCACAATTCAGTATTACAGGCCATATTACACGGCTTTTCCTGTCTCCCACACATCTAATTTCACTACTTATCTAAATCAGGATACGGCAGTGTTTGCCCTGCAGCCTGAGCCTGGCAAAAGAGACCTGGCAGTCGCTATATTTTCCAATAGCATTGCAAGACCCGGCTTTGATATGAACTACCAGGTCATTTGCAAAAACAACGGAACAGACACTGTGACCGACGCTGTTTTAAAATTTGTGAAACCACATTTTCTCAATTTGCTTTCTGCCTTAACATCACCAACATCCGTGGTTGCAGATACGATGACCTGGAATTTAGCTGCACTGAACCCAGATACCTCTCAGACTATTTATCTTCATTTTTCCATTCCGGCACCACCGCTTGTGAATGCCGGAGATTATTTGAATAGCCTGGCCGATCTTTCATCGGGTGCCACAGATTTGTTACCGCAAGACAACATTTTTCAACTTTCGCAATGGGTAAGAGGATCTTATGATCCCAATGATAAAACAGAAAGCCACGGAGGAAGCATAAAACTTTCTGACATTCAAAATAATGAATACCTGCAATACACCATTCGTTTTCAAAATACCGGTAACGATACAGCTTTCAATGTTCATGTAGAAGATACGCTGAGTTCTTTGTTAGATTATAATAGCCTGAAAATGGTAAGTGCAAGTGCCAATTACAAATTGGTGATAAGCGACGGAAATAAATTACTGTGGACATTTAACGATATAAAACTGGTTGACAGCAATGCCAATGAACCTGCAAGCCACGGTTACATTGTGTACCGGGTAAAAGCCAAAACAACAGTATCAATCGGCGACATTATTACTAACAGTGCATCCATTCGTTTTGACTATAACCTGCCTGTGAGGACTAACACCGACAGTTGTATCGTCACCGGCAATATCCTTCCTTTAAACCTTCTTTCATTTATTGCCCATAAAAAAGATAAGACAAATGTGCTGGACTGGGCAGCTTCCCAACTGGTTAATTTTGATAGATTTGAGATTGAAAGAAGTGGAGGAAATGGTGAATTTATGAAAATAGGAAAAGTGAAAAATAGCTTGGTTGGAGTGCAGGAAGGCAACTATCGGTTTACAGACAATACACCCCTTAACTCAAAGAATTACTACAGGCTAAAACTCATTGACAAAGACGTCAAATTTGCTTACAGCCCTGTCAGATTAATTGATAACAGCAGTACATTTTCTGTAACCGTTCAGCCAAATCCATCAAAAAATAACTTCAATATGCTGGTTCACGGTACCGGAAATGAACTTGTACAAATACGCATAACTGATGCAAATGGAAGAGTGGTGGGACAACTGAAATACAAAGCTGATCAGTCGTTTACTTTTGGCAGTGGCTGGGCACCCGGCGTTTATCTGATAGAGGCAAAGCAAGGAGATGAAAGAAGAAGTGTTAAGGCTGTTAAAATCAAGTAAGGTTTCACTTCATTAATTCAAATTTCAACTGCTCAACCGTCGTTTTATTTTGTATTAAACCGATAAGAAAACCCCAACGCCACATAGTTTTTTGGTGCATTATCAGTAAGACCAAAACCACCTGAAACATCTACCATAGCATTGTTAGTTATCAAATAAGTAACACCACCATCTATGCGGTGATCTGCTTTTGATTGTTGAGGGGCAAATCCGTACAATTCCAAATAGCCTCCAAGCTTTTCGGTCATGGAACATCCTGTTGTGAGTGTGTAAATGAAAGTGGGCTCTGGTGTTTCTCCATCCCATTCAGCACCAAGATTATAACCCAATGAAAACCGTTTTGATAAACTGTGTTGCATGGTAAATCTAAATGAAGGTGCATAGTAGATTGACTTGAATTTTTTTGAAGCTAAATAAGGAAGGGTCAAATGACCTATAAAAGATGTGGTCGGCAAAATCCCCTTCTCTTGTGCAATGTTGACTTTAAAGCCTACGGTTATTGGCGATAAACCTGTTTCAGTTGCATTCAAATTCTTTTCGGAAACGACTTCCGTTATCAAACGAAATTCAAAAGTTTTTGATAAACCATATTTCCACAAAATGGAGGGATGAGCTATACTTTTATTCTCGTTATCAATGTTCTCATAAGTAAAACCATTTTCTGCCTGAATATATTGTTGGGGGGTAATAAACGGACATTCGGTTTGGTCGGGCCTGTCAGTTTGAATGGGTGGCAGGGTTTGTCCAATTGAATTAAATTTTGCGAAGCCCATAAAAAACGAAAAGGTGAAAATGTATTTTGCCATGTTATTCATCAAGTTTATATAAAAAAAGGGTTGAAGATTTTTATCCGCAACCCTTTCTTTGATTATGTATTTTCTTTGTTTTGGAAATGTAAAAATACATGTCCTTAGTTATATTTTGGTTCGTTCTTTTCCATCTGTTCACTTTTTATAACTTCAATTTTACCCCTCCATTAATAGTACGCCCTTCGGTATGGTTCCAAATGTCGTCGAAGGTTGGATTGTTGTTGGGCAGGTTTACTACCCGTTTGTATTTGCTTTGGCGTTGATCGGTAAAATTTTCTGCGTTGATGAAAACAGAGATCTTATTGAATATTTTTTCCGCCATTAGCCCAAACTCCCAAAAGGTGGGGGTTTGAGTGCCATTGTATAAGTATTGATGGTCTGTAAAATATCCCTCAAGACCTATTTTAAAATCCTTTTCTTTTTCATAAACCAATGCAAGATTTAATTTGCTTTTAGGTAGTAAGGGCAAAGCCTGGCTGCCTGGTAAATACCCCGCTTTTGCATAGGTGAATGTGTAGCCAAGAAAGAATTTAAAATTCTCTTTAAAAATCAGTTTTGCATTTGTTTCAAAACCTATGCTGCTAACAGGTTTGCTGGTATTGCTAAATTCATAAGAACTGAAATCAGTGGATTGTAAAACAGTTGCATTGTTTATTCTTGTGTAGAAAAACATTTGATTGGCACTAAATGCAAAGTCATTGGCTATGTTGGCTTTGAAATTTACATCCGCCGTGGTTCCATAACTTTTTTCGCTGGTCACGTTTGCTAAGGGCAATACATTTTGATACTGAAAACTTTCGGTTTGCTCTGTAAACATGGTTGGTGTTTTGTAGCCCAAACCCCCACCAATCCTGCTGCTCCAATGATTATTAAACTTGTATAAAAGGGAAACTCTCGGCAAAATAAATAGCTCGGTCTTGCTATAATTTTGGTTTGTATAATGAACCACATCAGTACGCAATCCTATTTCTAACTTTATTTTTTCGGAAGCATCCCAGGTGTGTTGCGCATATAAGCCGCCGGTGTTTGTTTTAAAATTTCGGGCTACAACAGACGTTGTTCTTTGCTCTGAAAATTGATCAGAGATGAAGTTGCCACCTAAAATGATTGTTTGGTTTTCAAGGTTTTTAGCAAAAGAAATATCGGTGAAAGTATTGTAACTACTGCCTTTGAAATTGTAGTTTGGAATAGCTATGTTTCTATTGAAATAACTGAAACTTGATTTAATCGTTAATTGCTCGTTGGCCTTTAACTTTTGAATGTAGTCCAATGTTGTTGTATTCCTGGTTGTATTGTTTGTTTCAAAATAGCTGTGGTTATTGTCCGGGTTGTTTTTAATGACTTCAACATCGCCGCCTGTCCTGTCGCCTTTACTAAAGCTGTTGCCAACAATAAAAGTGGCTTTTTCAGTTGGGTAATAATATAGTTTTGGATGAATGGTAAAGTCGTTTGATTTCGGCAATTCTGTAAAGCCGTCTTTGTCCACATCGTATGAGTTCTGGTAATTGTACAGTCCTAAAATACTGTAGCCAATTTTCTTGTTTCTGTGCATGGCAAAGCCGCCAATGTTGGTTTGTCCTACGTTTGATTGATTCAGAATAAAGTTATACTCCGCTTGTTCTTTTGGTGTTTTGCTGATGAAATTGACCACACCCGCAATGGCACCCGCACCATATAAAGTGGAAGCTGGCCCCTTTATTATTTCTACTTGCTTCAGATCAAGCGGCGGTATTTCAAGGATGCTCAAGCCACTGGCAAAGTTTCCAAAACTGGCGTAGCCATCTTTCAGCAGTTGTGTATATTTTCCGTCAAGTCCCTGAATGCGAATGCTTGCATTGCCGCTGGTGGCGGATGTTTGCTGCACCTGGATGCCTGTGCTTTCGTGCAAAACCATTGCAACATTGGCTGGCTTCATGTTGGTTTTCTCGTCCAATTCTTCAAAGTCAATGGTTTCAATCCTGGTTGGTGTGTTTCTGATTGTCCGGCTTGTCCTGGTAGATTGCACAACCACTTCATACAATTCTTCATTGCTTGCAGACAAAGCAACAACCGTGTTTTGCAAACTATCAGCCACCGGAAAAATGAATGACTGCTCCAGAGTTTCAAAGCCAACGTAAGAAAAGGCGATTGTTTGCTTGCCGTTGGGAATGTTCCTTAAAATGATCAGGCCGCTTGTGTCGGAACTGCCGGCAATCTGCGTGCCTTTTATGGTGGCAGAAACGCCCATCAATGTCTCCTGTTTTGTGTTGTCTTTTACAATTATTTTAAAATTGCTTTGAGCAAAAATGTTTGCTGCAAAGAAGAATGCCACTATGGGCAAAATATATTTCTCCATTTTTAGAAATAATAAATGTTTAATGATAAATGAGGATAGCAAAAGTTGAGTGCTAATGATTTAATCACTTAACACTAACCCATTAAACACTATTCTTTGGCGGCTGCCAAATGGCAAAAGAAACCTGGGAAATGTAGGAAACCTGGTAAGAAGGATATTTTACAGAAGGGAAAAATCTTTTTGGAATTTTGTAACCCGCTATTGGTTGAAAGATGGCAGAAGCCGAGCAATGAGAGCAGGTGCAAAATGGTGTGCAGCCTTCATTTTCTGTTTCATGTTTGTCTTTGTGGTCACTTGCAGAAACAATCGTTTTTTTGGTTGAAATAATATTACACCCGTCTTTGTCTGCACACGGCACACAAAACAGCACCAGGAGGTAAATGCTAAAAAGGAGTGTCAAAAATTTCATTGGTGCAAATGTAGGATAAAGGTTTGCATAATGGGTTAAAGTCTGATTGATATAGCGTTGTTAAAGTTAAAGGTAAGTGATCAGCAGTTTCATCAGCACTCTTTCACGTTCATTTCCATCACTGACTCTGCCCGCAACACCAATTGGTTTATGCGCATAAACCATACATGACATGACCATGAACCATACATGAAATGACCATGAACCATACATGACATGACCATAAACCATACATGACATGACCATAAACCATACATGACATGGGCATGAACCATACATGACATGGGCATGAACCATACATGACATGGGCATGAATCATACATGACATGGGCATGAACCATACATGACTTGGGCATGAATCATACATGACATGCCCAGCAAAGGCTTAACCCATCGAGAAATTAAGTGATGATTCTACAAGTTGGAAACAGTTGAAGGGAACAGAAACTTAATTATATAGTTTGCTAAGGTGTGGGCTAAAGAGAGAAAACTAAACTCTCGATTATTTAAAATTTTTTTGAAAGAGCGCTTTAATTTTTCATTTCTCTAACCAACAATCTTGATTGAAGTCTTACCTCAATATGGTCCATTACAATCCTGGCCAATTGCATCAACATAGATGTTTCTCTGGCATCCAATTTTCTTGGTGTTTTATCAATAATACAGAAGGTACCCAAATTATATCCCTCAAATGATTTGATTGGTGCCGCTGCGTAAAACTGTAGTCCCATCA
>JAYTGA010000224.1:0-2306 GCA_043733905.1 Segetibacter sp. | reverse complement strand
ACCAGACCCACATTATAGACGACCAAGTAGAAAGGGTATGCGTACAACATGGGGTTTTGCAATAGTTGGGCTTGACGTTCGTACAATGAGCAGGGGTGCACATCCAAACTTTTGTTCAGGCAGGACAAGCAACATTGGGCATCAGTTCTTAGCATCATTTTTATATCTTTACCCAGCAGCGGTTCCGGGCAGACAGTTGGTCAATTCCCAACCATCGCAAAGCCCTGTTCGTTGGCTGCTATGTTTGCGGAACTAATCACTTTTCTCAAGGAAAAATATCTCTTCAACAGACTTAGTAAAAACCTTTGCAATTTTTAAAGCCAAGACCGTGGACGGCACATATTTATTTGCCTCCATCGCATTAATCGTCTGCCTACTAACTGACACTTTATTTGCCAGTTCCTCTTGTGTCAGATTTTTGATAGCTCGTTCAACTTTAATATTATTTTTCATCGGACACAGATTTAGAATTTTTATACAAAATGTAATTGAACCTAACGATGAAAATTATTAGGACAGTAAACATGTTATACATCATGACTGTGAGAAAAGCTAATTCATAAACAAAGAAAAAACTCAGAAGCAATAAAATATAATTAACCCAAACAGCCCAAAGCAAAGAAGACAATCTAAGCTTTGCAATAAATTCGTCTTCTCTTTTTTCTTTTGAAAAACCGACAAGCATTGCTCCGACAATAAATAATGCGCCGACAACTGTATTTGTAATATTAGTTTCAATAAACGCTAAGTATTGACTTTTGCCAAAAATTTCATTGTTGAAAATTGCAAATGCCTTGGCTTTAATCGGAAAGGCTTCAAAGTCGGTGAAACTTAAAACAAGACCCAAAATTGTAGCAGGTATCATAAGACACCAACCAATAAGTTTATACTTATTTGGTAATAGTAATTTGTTTGACATGATTTTTATTGTTTTCACAAATGTAATATTTATTTTACATTTAGACACAATATCTTTACTTTTTGTAACAAATTTCTAACACTTGACAATAACACAGCAGCCAACATGGGTATTGCTGCAAGTTTTCTATGACTCCACCAAACGATTTTTTTATTTATTTTTTGGTGGTTATGCACACTTTCTAATGTAGTTACCCTCATAGTTTCGTTCGTCTCTTATTACAGCGAACACCCGGTGAACAAGTTTGTTTCTTACGGCATTGATAACACTCATTTTATTTTTTCCTTCTGCAACCTTTCGTTCAAAATAGGCTTTCATTTCCGGATCATTTTGAATGGCGGACATTGCACACAGGTGCAGGAGTTTTTTAAGCTTCATATTGGCAAAGGGGCTTACAGTTGATTTATACCGCACACTGGTTCCGGAACTTTTTGTAAATGGTACCACTCCGCAATAACAGGCCAGCTGTTTTCCATTTTCAAAGGCCGTAAAACCTTTAGTGTATACCATCATTGCAACCGATGTTACCTGCCCAATTCCTTTGATAGATGCTACACGTTTTACCTTGGTGTTTAATTGTTCATCCTGCTGAATAGTTTTGGAAATTAAGGCTTCGATAGTGATTTTGGATTTTTGCAAAGCAGCCACCGAAGACTTCTGTAGTTTCTCTAAAGTTTTGGCATCTTCCGTACAGCCACATTGTTTTAATTCATTGACTGGAACGGTAAGTAGTGTAATGGCATTTACTATCCTGTCCCGCTGGGCAATCAGGTTTTTAATGGATTCGATATTGCTGTCAATGGGCTGCCAGAGCTTAACCTGGTCTTTATAGCGAAGGGCATACCAGGCTATTTTTACAGCCGCAGCTTTATCATCTGTACCTCTTTCGAAGCCTCCGGCTTTTTTTATCCGCAGTGGCATTTCTACCCACAGTGCTGCTTTGGCTTTTACCAGGTAGTTTACCAATCCGGTATTGTAGATACCGGTATATTCCATACAAAACAGGGTTTGTTCATCCAGCAATACATCCAACCTTTGCAACCAGCTTTGCATTTTTTTAAAACCCTCCGGCTTCTGGCTAAACTGCTCATGAACAACAACGGATGAATCGTCAGCCTTTATCAATACTGCATCAAACCATGTTTTGGAAATGTCGATTCCAATAAAATTTTTAAATAACTTGCTCATGCTTTTAAACATTTAAAATGTGAATGGATCAACCTGATTTTTTGAACTAATCAAGACCTTAATAATGGGACTGCTATTCCCTATTTTCTATTTGATTCCATGTTCAAAAAACCAGCATAAGATTAGAACTTGCAATAGACCTTTAAGTCTTGCGGGGCTGTAATTCGCTTATGCTGGCAGGTTGGTTTATTAAATGTAG
>JAYTGA010000223.1:0-1745 GCA_043733905.1 Segetibacter sp. | reverse complement strand
GGAAGGAATTTCCCTGATCAACGAATCAATTGTTGATGCGGTAAATAAACCAGATCTGACATCAAGAAGCAAGATGATGATCGCTTCGCTGATGGGTGCCGTTGCTTTTCAAAAAGGCCTTGGCGTAGTGCATTCACTTGCTCATCCTTTGTCTTCTTTGTTAGATACACACCATGGTTTGGCCAATGCGGTAAACCTGCCATACGGTATGCGTTTTAATGCACCGGGGTTGGAGACTGAATTTAAAAGAATGGCACTGACAATGGAGCTGGGTGAAACAACCGACGAAGCCGTAGTAAACCATTTATTTGAATTAAATAAACAACTTGGTCTGCCAACAAAGCTGAGGGATATTGGTGTTAAAGAAGAACACATTGAAACCTTGAGCGACCTGGCATTGGCAGATTTTTGTCATCCAAACAATCCAAAGCCGGTAACAAGAAATGATTTTAAACAATTGTATACAGAAGCGTTGTAATGAATGAAACTATAATTAAAATTGGTGTGACCTATACCGGAACAGACGAAAAACACAGCAACTATGTGCGTTGGCTAAAGGGCAACGAACACATAGAAATTATCACTTTGTCACCCCTTCACACAGACCTTGAAAGCATTAAAGATTTTGATGGTATCCTTTTGTCAGGCGGTGTTGATATGCATCCGAAATTTTATAACAGCACTGTTACTGATTATCCAAATGCTCCACAACATTTTCATGAAAAAAGAGATGAATTTGAAATAGCGGTTTTTCAAAAAGCACAACAAAATAATATTCCGGTGCTGGCAGTGTGCAGAGGCATGCAAATGGTAAACTGCATACTGGGAGGAAATTTAACACAAGACATTGGTCCGGAAGCAAACGGCATTCACAAGTTTGAACAACATGACAAGGGGCACGGAATAAATATTGTACCAGCAACCTTGCTCAACGAAATAACAGGCGTTGACAGAACCATGACCAACAGTGCCCATCACCAATGTATCAATAACCTGGGCGAAGGATTGTTGGTCAATTGCCAATCAGATGATGGAATTGTGGAAGGGATAGAATGGGAACACAAAGAAAATAAGCCCTTCTTTTTGGGCATACAATGGCACCCGGAAAGGATGTACAAATTTCATTTGAATGAATTGCCATCAACAAAAAATATCAGGGACCGGTTTATAAAAGAGATAAAAAAATCAATAAAAAATCCAGCATGAAGATAATTAACCCGGCAACAGAAGCGATCATTAAGGATGTTGCAGAAGATACAGTTGAAACAATAAAAGAAAAATTTGAACTGCTTAAAAAAGGGCAGCAGGCCTGGGCGAAAGTTAGTGTAGCAGAAAGAGTGGCGGTGATCCAAAAGTTTTATGACCTACTGGAAGCAAGCAAAGACGAACTGGCCAATACACTTACCAGTGAAATGGGAAAACCATTGCAGCAATCCTATAATGAAGTGAATGGTGCCCGTGGCCGCATCAAATTCTTTATAGATAATTCAGAAAAATACCTGGCAGACGAGTGGATCATTACAGAGGGTGCAACCAAAGAAAAAATTGTGTACGAACCATTGGGAGTGATCGCAAATATATCCGCCTGGAACTATCCTTTTTTGGTGGGCGTAAATGTTTTCATCCCGGCATTGATTGGCGGCAATGCTGTTTTTTATAAACCTTCAGAATATGCTACACTAACCGGCTTACATATTGAAGCGCTTTTATACAAAGCTGGGGTTCCCGAAAATTGCTTTCAAACA
>JAYTGA010000222.1:0-2120 GCA_043733905.1 Segetibacter sp. | reverse complement strand
AATTTCTCTTGCTCTTCGTCTTTAATCCGTTCAACGATTTCTTTTGCATCTTCAATAAGTGCAATGGCTTTTTCAAGTTCTTTTCTGTTTTCTTTATTCATTATGTTTAATTTTTGACGTTTACTAATTTGACCGCAACTACAGCCAACAGTGCATATACAAAAGCGGGGCGGACGGAAGTCATTCAACATTTATTTTTCTATTCAGCATCATAACAAAGGCTAAGGTGAAGCGCTACTATTCCCCGCCTTCGTATATGCTTTAACGTAAGGTGCAAGCGGGTTTCATCAAATGGTTTCCAATTTAAAGTTTTAGCAGTTCTAATTTCATCGCAGCTTTTTGGTTAGACGTTGTATTTAATTCGCTGCAGGTTTTGGTGCTGCATTTCTTGTTTGCGCCATGGCTGTGGTTGGACAAAGTGACTTTCTGTAAATCCAAATAGTTTTTAAGTTTAGGTTGCAGTTACTTCTTTTAAATTTTTCAGTCCATGTTTTTTTTGTTGCTGTGGGGTTCGACAATGTGGTGAAGCTTCTGCCCTTTTCGTTGACGGCTGGCTCCGTACTTTTTTGGTTAGCCTTTTTTAATTTCATACCGCAGTTGCAGTGCTTTTGTTTTTTTGTTTCGGTTTGGCGGTGACGGAGTGGCGGTTTGCTTTTTAAAAAACGGTTGTTAAAGTCATACCTGGGCTTTGCAGGGCTTGCTTTTATTGTTGCGGTTTTTGCTGGACACAATTACTGTACTTGTAAGCAAATATTTTTATGCTGGCAAACAGTAACGGTTCATTTTGCCGGCAGTTTTAATTTGCAAACAGCATTCGTCCTTTAATGCAAGGCATCTGTGTTATTGGTTACAGCTTCTGGTATCCGCCTGCACCTTACATGGGGTTTGGCGTTATTGGGGCACGACGTTGGCAGCTTCGGCTTTGGTTCGCTGTTGTGCTTCAGTTACGGGCCGACGTTTTTCAATTTGGCTTTTAGTTGCTAACTTCAATTTTATATTTTCAATTGGGCTGCGGTTGTCGGCGGACGATTTTCAAATTCCCCAACAACGCCAAGCCCTATCGTTAGCGGTAACCCTATTGGACACTTCATTTCTTGAGAAATAAATAAAAATAGTTTGAACATGAAACAGTCTTTTCTTAAAATAATTATCCCCGCATTATTCATTATAGGATGCAAAGACAACTCAGAAAATAAAAGTAACAACGATTCCAAGTTTTCTGTTACAGCCAATTCGTCAAAAGATGCGAACAAAATTTATAAGAACATTCATATCATGGCAAAACCTGACTCAATTGCAATAGATACTGCAAGGACTGCGGTCATCGTAGTTGATATGGAGAATGATTTCGGTAGTAAGGGAGGAATGTTTGATAGAGCGGGAATTGACATTTCAATGATTCAAAAAGTCATCAATCCTACAGCAAAAGTTTTAGCGGCTGCTCGGAAGGCAGGCATAAAAATCATTTACCTTAAAATGGGTTACCATGAAGATCTTTCCGACATCGGAAATGAAGAATCCCCTAATCGTGTAAGACATCTTCAGTTTATGCATGTGGGAGACACTATCATAGCACCCAATGGTTCTAAGAGCCGAATTTTGATTCGGGACTCATGGGGTACTGATATTGTTCCTGACCTTAAACCACAAGCAGGTGATATTGTAATATATAAGACCCGATTTAGCGGCTTCTATAAAACTGAATTGGATTCGCTTCTTAAGCAACTGGGCAAAAGATATCTCATTATTACAGGTTGTACTACCAGTATATGTGTAGAATCCACGGTGAGAGATGCCATGTTTAGAGATTATTCATCCATTGTACTTGAAGATTGTACAGCGGAACCAATTGGATATGGCTTACCGAGAAGCAATCATGACGCATCAATTTTATCAATTCAAACATTATTGGGATGGGTTTCCAGTTCTGATGAATTTGTAAAAGCCATCAACCAGCAACCGGTTAACAATACACAAAAGTTACAGTAGAAGCAACAATTTTATTACTCAGCAGAAAGGGTGTACCGCCAACAAGGGGTTTGGCGTTATTGGGGCGGGACGTTGTTAGCTTCGGCTGTAGTATGTCTTGTCCTGAAATAGGTTGACACAAAATCAACCAA
>JAYTGA010000221.1:0-24767 GCA_043733905.1 Segetibacter sp. | reverse complement strand
CGCTTTAAAAAAACAAACCAAGTTTGTGTAATTCCCTCTCTAAAATTTAAAATTACGGAGCGGTAAAAGAAAAAAGGGTAGTTTTCTTGCAGACACTATTTATTGTAAATGAGTCCAGTCGCTTATTTCTTCTACAACAAAATTTTCGTTTTTTAATTTCATGAGTTTTTAAAAAATGCTCCATCTTATTTTGCAGAAAAGCCTTACAACTTCTCACAAAAAATTCTTTTCTTAAAGCAAAGTGTAAAAAATCACTTGCATTTTTAGTAAGCGATAAAGAATCTTATTGACCACTTAACAACCTTTACGACCACTCATCTATTCTTTCGTAATTATTTTTTTGGCTTGTAGACGTCCAAACTAATTGAAAATCAAACGATTTGTGCATTGTTTACTATTTCCCTTAACCAACTACTAAAAAATAATTGGTACTTTATATTGCATAGTACCAAATAATGTCCGTATGTTTGCAATGTCATTGAAGAAGTTTAGGGTTTAGAGTTGAATGTTTAAGATATCAAACCCAATTTTTTTTCCAATGAAAATTTTATAACAAATAAAAACTCCTTGTATGAACATAGACAACACACAAAGTCAGATGCGGAAAGGGGTATTGGAGTTTTGCATTTTATCCATCATTCGCCAGGGCGAAGTTTATCCCAGCGACATTGTAGAAAAAATGAAAGCTGCCAACCTCAACATTCTTGAGGGTACGCTTTACCCGCTTTTAACAAGATTAAAAAATGCAGACTTTCTTACTTATCGCTGGGTGGAAAGCAACAGCGGCCCGCCACGAAAATATTTTTGCATGACGGAAAAGGGGCTTGCCTTCTATGCAGAACTGGAAGCTACATGGAATGAATTGGCCAACGCAGTCAACGAACTAACGGTCAGAAAAGACAATACAACCCAACCTTAGAAAATCCAACTTTAACCAACCGCAAATGGCTAAATAAGCCTAAAGCATAAAAAGAAAATCATGAAAAAGGTAATTAATATAAATTTTCAAGGCCGGGTTACTCCAATAGAGGAAGCCGCCTACGACATGCTGAAAAAGTATGTGGAAAGCCTTCGCCTGTTTTTTGCCAACGAAGATGGTAAAGATGAAATCATCAACGATATAGAAGGCCGGATTGCAGAGTTGTTTGGTGAAATATTGAAGAAAGGAAACACCTGCATTGTGGAATCTGATGTGGAAACAATTATTGGCAGCATGGGCCGTCCCGAAGATTTTGAAGCGGAAGAAGGCAATTTGAAATCACAATTGGGTGGAGAAAATGATGGTAAAGAAAAAACATACGGCAACACATACAATGCCACCGGTGCCAAGAAATTATTCCGCGATGAAAACAATAAAGTGATGGGTGGCGTGTGTGCAGGTATCGCCAACTATTTCGGCATTGATCCGATGATTGTGCGCATCTTGTTTGTCATCTTTATTGGCATTACTTTCTGGGTCTATTTTATCCTTTGGATAGCCGTTCCGGGCAGTTCATCATTAGTCATTGGTTCGCAGCGCAAACGCCTTTTCAGAGACCTGGACAACAAGATTTTAGCTGGCGTGTGCAGTGGTCTTGCACAGTATTTTGCAGTACAGGTCTGGGTGCCAAGAATTTTATTTCTGATCCCGTTCTTTTCTTTCGTTTTCCATTGGGGCAATTGGGGCTGGTGGAATTTCCCCAACTTCCTGAGTTTCTCGTTTAGCCCAGGTTCCATAGTGGTCTATATTATTTTCTGGTTGGTATTGCCAGAGGCAAAAAGTGCAGCAGACAAACTGGAAATGAAAGGTGAAAAAGTGGACCTAAACAATATCAAGTCAACCATACAGGGCGACATGGAAGGTTTTAAAGAACGGGCAAAAGTATTTGGCAATGAACTGAAAGAACGAGCCCAGGAATTTGGCGAAAACATCAGTAAATCCACAAGCCGTGTGGCTACAGAGGCTGGCTATGTTGCTAAAACACATAGAAATGGACTGGGACGGGTTGTAACAGCAATTGTAAAAATGTTTGTTTACTTCATTTTAGGCACTATTTTATTTTCCCTGGTGGCTTCTTTGTTTGCCTTGGGTGCAGCCGCCACAGGGGTTTTAGCGGTCACATTTCCCTTTGTTTTTAATAGCGATATTGAAAAAATATTAGGCGTGGGTTCACTCGTTTTTTTTATCTGGATTCCGGTAATAGCAATAGTAACATGGATTATAAGAAAGTTGACGGGCAAAAAACGCAACGGGGGTACTATCAGCTTCATATTTGCCGGCCTTTGGATACTTGGATGGATTTGTATCATCAACCTGGTGGTTCAGTTAGCAGGTGATTTTAAGTACAGAAACAATCCTGTAGAGCAAAATATAGCACTTGTGAATCCGACTTTTTCCAAGTTGGAAATAAACCGCAACTCTCTGGATAAATATTACAGCGGCGGATGGTTCAAACTGGAGCCGTTTGCATCATTTGACGAAGACAGCCTGCACATAAAAAATGTCTGGATAAGGATCATTAAATCGGATAATGATAGTTTCAAAGTAACTGAAGTAAAACTGGCCAATTCATTTTCAAAAGCAGATGCAGACAGAACTGCGAACCGCATCCAGTTTTCAGTCTCACAAAAAGATTCAACGCTGCTGTTAGACCAGGGCATAAAATTAAACAGCGATGATAAATTTAGAAATCAACGGGTAATAGTAACTGTTGCCGTACCCGTTGGAAAAAGGATTTATATCTACGATAAAGTTGGCTGGAGCGATGATGTAAATGTTGATTTAGGCACCCACAATGGGTATTGGGATTGGGAAAACAACCAAGACTCCAAAGCCTATGATTGGGATCACAATGTGGAATATGTGATGACGGGTACAGGACTAAAAAAAGTAAACCCTGACCCAAATGATGATAACGATAATGAAGACAATGGCGACAATGAAGAAGGTGCAAAAAATAATACGATAGACCAATACAGAAAAAGCCGGGAGCAATTACAAAAGGATAAAGATCAAAAGCTAAAAGAACTGGAACAGCTAAACAAAGAATTACAGGCTCCTGTTGATTCAACACGCTATCACTACAATCAGCCGCCACAGGCACCGGCTGATAAGAAAAACAAAGCAGTCACAAAAACATCAGGACAGGTAAATGTTCCAAACGGAATGAACGACACAGCAGTCATGAAATATGCTTTGTAAAACTTGGTTGAAGTTGGGATGAAAAAGGCTCCTCCGCATTTATTGGGAGGAGCTTCCCGCTTTATAGCAGGGTAATTAATTACTGAAAGACAAATCCTGTAAATTTGTTTATGGCAGACAAAAATCTTTACATCATCGCAGGCTGCAATGGGGCTGGAAAAACGACAGCTTCATTTACAATTTTACCTGAAATGATCGAATGTAAAGAGTTTGTAAATGCAGATGAGATTGCAAAGGGACTTTCTCCTTTTCAACCACAAAAAGTCGCATTTGAAGCCGGACGAATTATGCTAAACCGAATAGCGTGGCTTCTTGATAAGAATGAAAGTTTTGCCTTTGAAACAACTCTTTCAACAAGAAGCTATCAACAAAAAATTGAATTCGCACAACAAAACGGATATACAACGACATTGCTTTTCTTTTGGCTTCAAAGTGTAGAACTTGCCAAAGAACGTGTACATTCAAGGGTTTTAGAGGGCGGACACAATATTGAAGACAATGTCATTGTGCGACGATATGTAAGAGGGATAAAAAATCTGTTTGACATCTACCTTCCAATCGTTAACGGTGCATTGATTTTTGACAACTCATTTGGCAAACACTTTTTGATTGCTAAAAAGACCATTACTAAAGATTTGGAAATAATGGATAGCATAAAATTTAACCTCCTAAAAGAATGTTATGACAACAACTGAAAAACAAACAGAACTTTACGACAAAATTCTTTTAGGCCTTGAAAAGGTTTACGAAAAACTTCTTGAGTTTAAAAAGCAGAAAAATTCAGAGCTGGTGATAATGAAAGATAATAAAATTGTAAAGGTCAAGCCGGAATAGAAGCCCTAAACGTCTGCAATTAAGGTGTGACTTCGTTGAATGTCCAATTTAAACAAAAAACACATTGAACTTTTAAGGGAACATTTCCGCTGCTTTCGCTAAACTTTCAGGCTTGCCTACATCAATCAGTTGACTGTCTGAATGGTCAAAAGATATGACGGTATTGGTTTTCATCAATTCAAGGTAAGTGTCCACAATAGAAAACTTGCCTGCCTGGGTCAGCAATGAAAAGATTGCAGGATCAATAACATGGATGCCGCTGAAAGCTTTTTCACTCTCATTTCCCGACAGGGGCGAAGCAGATTTTTCCTCTGCGGTCTTTACATTTCGCCAGCCGCAGAGCTGATCATTTTTATTAAACAAAAAATAGCGTGAACTGGTGCGATTGGTCGTTGCCAAAGTCGCCAATGGTTTTCTGGCAGAGTGAAAATTCAACATTTTGCCCAGGTCAAGGTCGGTCAGAATATCTACGTTCATCAATAGAATTGCCAGGCTGTTTTGAAGAAGTTTAGCGGCATGTAAAAAACCGCCTCCTGTTTCTAAAGGTTCCTCTTTTTCGTAGCTGATGATTACATTGCTGCCCCAGCCATTGTTTTCATTAACAGCATCTATTATTTGCTCCGCAAAATGGTGAACATTGACAACAACTTCTCTGATGCCATATTGCTGCAGGTACTCAATATTTCTTTGCAACAATGTCTTTCCATTTACCACTGCCAATGCTTTTGGATGATGGTCGGTCCAGGGTTTCAGCCTTGTACCAAAACCGGCAGCCAGAATCATTGCTTTAATAGCAGGCATCAAAATATTCTCTTGGTCGTCAGTCTTATTCAATATTATTTTTTTAAATCAGGAAACAAATGTTCTCAAACATCATCCAACGTAAGCCCAATTAACCAATAAACGAATTTACCAGTAAACCATTTAATAAACCCAGTTTTTAGCCTCCTGCACCATGTGATGGACTTCTACTTTTACACCAAATTTATTTTTTAAATGCCGGGCCATTGCATCCGCAGCATACACACTGCGGTGTTGGCCGCCGGTGCAGCCAAAGCCAACAAGCAGGCTGGCAAAATCACGTTTAATATAATCCTCCACAGAAATGTCAACGATGTTAAAGGCATTGTTGAGAAATTCGCCCATTTGGGTTTTTTGCTCAAGGAAGTCTTTCACTTCCTTGTCTCGCCCCGTCAGTTGTTTAAACTCCGCAAAGCGGCCAGGATTCACTATTCCACGCATGTCAAACAAAAAACCGCCTCCGTTGCCAGTGTTGTCCACGGGAATGTTTTGTTTGTAGGAAAAGCTGAAAATACTGACCACAAGTGGTGTTGCTTCATTTGCTTTCACTGTTTCAAAACGTTCTGCAATATCGCTGGCCGCAATGGCTGTCAGCATTTTGTTCAGCTCAGGCGTTTCCACATTTATTTTATGATTGCTTAGAAAAAAAGCAAGGTTTTTCAAGGCCAGGGGAATGCTCGACAGAAAATGAGCCTTACGTTCAAACAATCCTCTGAACCCGTAGGCTCCCAACACCTGTAGCAAACGGATTAGCACATAGCCGTTGTATTGCGAAACAAACATGGGACGGTCTATAACAGACAGAAGGTTTTTTTCTGTTTCATCCATGTATTCATCCAGCAATTGTTCTTTCCATTTCTGAGGCAGGTTCGCTTTTGCCTGCCACAGAAGCGATGCCACGTCATATTGCAAAGCCCCCTTCATTCCGCCCTGGTAATCTATAAAAAAGATGGATCTTTCTTTTACCATCACATTCCGGCTTTGAAAGTCCCGGTACATAAAATATTTGTCCCCGCTATTGTCCAGGTACGAACTGAGCGTGTCGAAATCATTCAGCAAGGCCTGCTTGTCGTAGGGCAGTTTTAGCGTATCAAGGAAATAATATTTAAAATAGAGCAAGTCGCTCAGCATGGCTTGTTTCCCAAATTCTTTTGCAGTCAGGCATTGGTCATAGTCAAAACCATTGTGGCCCATTATCTGCACTTGGGACAGGTGTTGAAGTGTTGTCTGATAAAGCTGGTAAACTTCATCAGTATAACCAAGTTCTTCCAGTTTGTCAAGCAGGCTTTGTGTGCCTAAATCTTGCTGCAGGTAAATAGACTGCGCCTCGTTTACACCCAATATTTCTGGCATCGGCAAACCTTGGCTTCGGAAATGATTGGTACAGTAAATAAATGTTTTGTTTTCTTCTACATTGGTATTGTAGGTAGCTATGTAAGTTTGGTCTTTGGCAAATATTCTGAAGTAAACCCTGTCACCGCCAGATTGCGGCAGCTTTTCAACCCTGTCGGGCTTGTTGGTTGTAAACTGTTCAACCAATTCATTTAACTCGTCTGCAATGTTTTTCATGTAAAAATTAATGTGCAAAACTAACCAACCTTCCATGATAGGAAAGCAACTTCAACTTGAAACCATGTTTTTTGAAGAAATAGTGCGTTTTAGAATAAAGAGGGGAAACCATGCATAGATTGACATCAAGCAACACCGCCGGAGGCAAAGCCATGCATAGATTGACGTCAAGCAACACTGCTGAAGGCAAAGCCATGCATAGATTGACGTAAACTGACACTAAATGTGGCAAATCCATGCATGGATTGACATAAATTGGCAGTAAATGTGGCAAAGCCATGCATAGATTGACCTAAAATGACAGTAAAAGTGGCAAAGCCATGCATAGATTGACCTAAAGTGGCAGTAAATGTGGTAAAGCCATGCATAGATTGACCTAAAATGGCAGTAAATGGGGGAAGTACTTAAAAATTCCTGCCTTTCATTTCGTGTTCATGATCTTGCTTTTTACTTTACATAAAATTAATGTTTTCAGGAACTGTCATTAACTTAAGTCTTTTGGGGACGAACCATTGTCCTTCATTCAGCATCCTTGTGTCACTCTCTTGTACTTTTGGGTAATTTTATTCAGCTTTTTCCATGTTTTGTTCCTTTCAAAATTTGTTAAGTAAAGGCATTGTGTTTTTAGGATTAATAACTCCTTATTATCCCCCAAACGCATTCCACCCCTGAGCAGTCAGTTGATGCCGGCTGCCGCCTTTTGTGGTAATGTGTACGCCTTCTTCCACATCCGTCATGTAGCCGATGACGGCAATTTGTTCGTTCAGCACCAACTTGTCGTGTTCGGATTGGGGGATGGTGAAAACCAGTTCGTAATCTTCGCCACCGTTGAGGGCGCAGGCGGTGGGGTCCAGTTCCAGCTTATAGGCATATTGTTTGGCCTCGTCGTTAATGGGTATTTTATCTTCAAACAACATGCAGCCAAGATTGCTTTGCTTGCAAATGTGGAGGACTTCGCTGCTCAGACCATCGCTCACATCCATCATGGCGGTGGGCAACATGTTAGACTGTTCAAAAAATTCAATGACATCTTTCCTGGCTTCGGGTTTTAGCAGGCGGCCAACTATGTAATGTTGCTGCTCCAGGTCGGGTTGGACATCGGGGTGTTCTATGTAGATCTGTTTTTCTCTTTCCAGCAGCGTAAGACCCAGGAAGGCTGCGCCAAGATCGCCGCTTACGCAAATGAGATCGCCTTTTTTTGCGGTGCTTCTTTTTACTATTTTATCGGCCAATATTTCGCCAACGGCGGTCACGCTGATCATAAATCCTTTTTGAGAAGAAGAAGTGTCCCCACCAATCAGATCCACGTTATACTTTTCGCAGGCGGCATAGACTCCTTCATAAAATTCGGAAAGGGCTTCAACACTAAACCGGTTACTGAAAGCAATGCTCATGGTAATGTGAGTGGGCGTGGCGTTCATTGCATAGATGTCGCTCAGGTTGACGACTACACTTTTGTAACCCAGGTGTCTGAGCGGCGTGTACATCAGGTCGAAATGAATGCCTTCTAACAGCATGTCGGTGGACAGAACAGTTTGCTTGCCAAAATGGTCAATCACAGCAGCATCATCACCAATGCTCACAATGGTGGAGGCGTTTTGTATTTCAAAGTTTTTGGTGAGATGCTCTATCAGCCCAAACTCACCAAGTGTTGATATTTCGGTTCTGTTCATTGGAGGAGGTTAATTGGTTTATTCGTTAATTGGGTTATTGGGTTTGTCGTTTTTGTTTGGGGTTTTTCGTTGCTCATAGTTCATAGCTCATAGTTCATACTTAAACTTTACACCTAACATTTTACACCTTACACTTACCCCGCTTTATACGCATACTTTTCCGGGTTCCATTGCCCATTAACCGCCAGTAACAATTCATGGTGAATGTGCCCATTGGTTGCAACAATGGAAGGCTGGTAGGGCGAATATTTTTCTCCTTTAAAATCTGTGACCTTGCCACCAGCCTCCTGCACTATCAGGAAACCTGCGGAACTATCCCATGCTTTCAGATTGTGTTCATAAAATCCGTCGAAGCGACCTGCCGCAACCCAGCACAGGTCAAGTGCAGCACTGCCCAGCCGCCTTACGGGAATGCCCTGCCTTATTAGTTTTTCAAACACCTGCAGCGGGCCGTTTGGCATGTCTAGGTAGGAGTAGGGAAAGCCTGTAACGAGGCAACTTCTGCCCAATTCTTCTTTGGTACTCACTTCTATTTTTTTGTCATTGAGCGATGCCCCCCATCCTTTTTCTGCAAAGAAAAATTCGTGCATAATAGGATTGTAAACTGCTCCCATTATCATTTCGCCGTCTTGCTCCACCCCAATGCTGACACAGCAAATTGGGATGCCGTGGGCAAAATTGACCGTGCCGTCTATGGGGTCAATGATCCATTTTGTATTGCTGCTGCTTTCCAGCGCACCCACCTCTTCGCTCAGGATGAAGTGGTCGGGAAATGATTGCCGGATCGTTTGAATAATGACATCCTCCGCTTCTTTGTCGGCCTGGGTTACCAGGTCGTTGATACCTGTTTTGCTGCTGACAGTAAACTGGCCGTTGAAATATTTTTTAAGAATTTTTGCGCCAGCCAGGGTAGCCTCTATCAAGGTTTGCTTTAACATGGGGGCAAAGATAGTCGTAAGATGTAAGTAGCAAGTATTAAGACAGTGAGTTAGAAAAGATAACGTTGACAAAAATTGGGGATCAACCCGCTTTTAAATAAACCTTAACCCTCAAAACCTTAACCCTATTTGACGTAGTTTCGTGGCGAATAAATTATGCCCATTATAGACATAAAAATACCGGCAAGATTAGCGAAAGCGCTCAGGCTGCCTGAGAATAATATCAGGCAACAACAGACGAGGGTTTTAAAAAAACTGCTTCGCAAAGCCCGGTTTACTGAATTTGGACAGCAGTTCAGGTTCGATGAAATTTTGATGGAGAAAAATCCTGAGCAAAAATTTCAGCAACTGGTTCCGGTTTATGACTACAACAAAATTTACAAAGACTGGTGGCACAAAACCCTGGAGAACAGGCCGGACATTTGCTGGCCCGGGAAGATAAAATACTATGCCCTCAGTAGTGGCACCAGCGAGTCTGCAAGCAAATATATTCCAGTGACCAACGACTTGCTGAAAGGCAATAAAATGGTGATGATAAAGCAGTTGCTAAGCTTGCGCCATTATGAAGATTTGCCAGTAAAATCAATTGGCAAAGGATGGCTGACCATTGGCGGCAGCACGCAACTGCAAAAGCAGAAAGGCTACTACTCCGGAGACCTTAGCGGCATTACCCAGTTGAAGGCTCCATTTTGGTTTCAGCCATTTTATCTTCCGGGGAGAAAAATTGCACGCAACCGCGACTGGGATAAAAAGATAAACGAAATAGTGGAAAAGGCTCCCGAGTGGGACATCGGTTTCATTGTTGGCGTGCCTGCCTGGATACAGTTGACGATGGAAAAAATCATTGAGCGATACAAGCTCAATTCTATACATGACATCTGGCCCAATCTAGCCTTTTTTGTACACGGTGGTGTAGCGTTTGAGCCATATAAAAAGGGCTTTGAAAAGCTGCTGGCAAAACCACTCATTTACATTGAAACCTACCTGGCAAGCGAGGGTTTTATTGCCTACCAGGATTTGCAATACAGCAAAGGAATGAGGCTGGTGACATCAGAGCATATTTTTCATGAGTTCATTCCTTTTGATGATATTAACTTTGACAGCGAAGGCAATGTGACAGATAACCCCGAAGTGCTGATGATTCACGAAGTGGAAGAGAACAAAGACTATGCACTGCTGCTGAGTACCAGCGCCGGTGCATGGCGATACCTGATTGGCGATACTGTCAGGTTTGTCAACAAAGAAAGAGCTGAAATCATCATTACCGGGCGGACAAAACACTTCCTGAGCCTGGTTGGTGAACACCTGAGTGTTGATAACATGAACCAGGCACTGAGGATGGCCTCCGAAGAAATGAACATCAGCATACCCGAATTTACCGTGGCCGGCGTGCCTTACGACAATTTCTTTGCCCACCATTGGTATGTGGCCTGCGACGATATAGTGGACAAAGAACAGCTTGTACAAAAAATTGACAAACACCTGAAAGAACTCAATGATGACTATGCCGTTGAAAGAAGTAGTGCCCTAAAAGCCGTACTGCTGGACGTGCTGAAAGAAAAGGACTTCATGGAGTTTATGAGGCAGAAAGGGAAAGTAGGGGGCCAGCATAAATTTCCCCGGGTGCTGAAGGGTAAAATGCTGGAGGACTGGGAAATTTTTCTGAAAGGAAAATAGTTAGACAAAGTGAAAAAGTCAATGGTCATTTAGTCATCTGTCAATTGATTTTCCCTGAATGACTTTTGACTTCATGACTGAATGACTTGTTCATCCAATGACTATCTTAATGACTCGCAAATGTTGATAGCCGCATTATTAAAAGGACTGACACTTGGACTTTTGCTGAGTATATCAGTAGGGCCTGTTGTTTTTTCCATCATTAAGCAAAGCCTGAACCACGGTCACAAAGGCGGCTTTGCATTCATAGCCGGCGTGTCTGCCAGCGACATTACACTGGTGCTCATCAGCAACCTCTTCACCCAAATGTTTGAAAGCCTGCTCGACTACAAAGTGCCTATTGGCATTGGCGGCAGCGCATTGTTGATTGCATTAGGTGTCTATATAACTTTTTTCAAAAAAATAAAAGTGAGTGAAGCAGGCATCCAGGTCATACAAATGGAGACGCATCACTACGTCAAAATTTTTCTGGCTGGTTACTTTATGAACGTCTTAAATCCGAGCGTTATTGGATTTTGGCTGCTCACTTCCACCTCGTTGGTGGTGCATCCGCTTAATTATAGGTTGGTTGTTTATCTCACCTGCCTCATCATCGTTGTCGGTTTAGATGTGCTCAAAGTCATGCTTGCCGGAAGGATAAGGGAGAAGCTAACCGCTCACAACATCCACATCATCAACCGCATTGGTGGCTTAATCCTCATTGGCTTTGGCATTGCGCTGATATGGGGCATTTTGTCTTATGGAAATGAGATAAAGTAAGTGAGTGATATGGGGCACGGATGCCACAGATTAGACGGATTTAAAAGGATTTTTCTGATTGGTAATGGATTTGAAAAGGAATTTTTTTCGCTTCGCAAAAAATCAGAACAATTTCCGGCTTTGCTACATGAATAGTCAACAATCCTGTTTGCGAAGCAAAAAATCCATTATTTATCTATAAAAAAATCCTGCTAATCCCTTCAATCCGTGTTCCCGAAAAAGAATCGGGACTGGCTATCCGTGTTCCAAAATATCCTTCAAATTGATTCATGCAACACCGCCTACTATTTCCATAAACCACCTTTCCCTATAAATTACTGTGCTATATTGCTTCAATAATCATGACTGTTAAAAAACTCTTTGGGCGAATTTTTGGTAAACTATTCAGGTGGTTTTTATGGGCTTTTTTGTGGGCGAATGTTTACCTGGTTTTGTGCAAATGGATGATGCCGCCAATAACGCTTACGCAAATCGGTAGCCTCATTGGTGGTCATGGTCTCAAACGGGATTATGTGCGTTATGATGAAATATCCCCCTCCGCAAAACTGGCTGCTATGGCAAGCGAAGACCAGCTTTTTCCCGACCACGGCGGCTTTGACTGGAAGTCGATTGAGAAAAGTTTCCAGGTCAAAAAAGGGAAGCACAAAAAAGTGGCAGGGGCGGGTGCCAGCACCATTACACAGCAGGTGGCTAAGAATGTATTTCTCTGGCAGGGCAGCGGCATCATGCGCTACGCAAGGAAACTGCCGGAAGCCTATTTCACCAAAATGATAGAATGGGTCTGGGGCAAGAAACGAATACTCGAAGTTTACCTCAATATTGCCGAAATGGGCGAAGGCATTTTTGGGATAGAAGCGGCATCACAGACTTATTTCAGCAAACGGGCAAAAAACATTTCGCCAACAGAAGCCGCCCTGATAATCGCCTGCCTGCCCAGCCCCAAGCGATACACCGTGAAACCTATGAGCAGGTGGGTCGCCTGGAAATATCCGAGAATCATTGTTCAGATGAACAACATTGCTGAGGACGAAGATGTGCAAATGCTGGTGTATGGGAAGGTGTTGGATTAGCGTTTTGCCAGTATTTTTCAGGGAAGATTTAACCCAAGCTATAAATATCACCAAGACTGATTTCTGTTTCCAAAACAGGAAATGAAAGCACCTCTGATAGTTCGGTAAAAGTTTTTGCACTCCATTCGCCTTTGTCATCTTTTTCATAAAAAATGACGACCTGTTTTTCTGGTTCTACGAGCAGATAATAGCGGAGCGAAACTATTTTCTGGTATTGGATAAACTTGTCAGTAGAATCATATTTTCTTGTGGAATCGGAAAGCACCTCGGCCAGTAAAACTGGTTGTTGAACAAAATAATCATTCATCGTTTCCAGCTTTTCTTTTGTCACAATCACATCTGGGTAGAGATAGATTTCTTCATTCTCAATTTTCACTTTTACGTTTTCAATATTCACCTGGAATCCAGCTTTTTGAAGTTTTGTAAAAAACAATAAAAAAAATCGCAGGCAAAGGTTGTTGTGTAGTATGGGTGCGCCGGGCATTTCAAATAATTTTCCGTAGTAAAATTCATGTTTCACTTCACTTACTTCTTCACTTTTAAAGTAGTCTTCAACAGATATTATAAGATTATCAGCTACTCTCATCGGGTTCGTTTTTCCAAATTTACTTCTTATCCGTCAATATTTTTCTATCACCCCCTCCAAAAACCGTTCAATCTTTTTTTTAACCACACCCGCATCCGCCCTGTAGTTATTAATCATAATTGAAAAACTAAGCCGTTTGTTTTGCTTTGTTAGCAGGTAGCCACTCAATGCCGTGTTGTTGTTCAGCGAACCCGTTTTGGCGAAAATCCGGTTTTCATATCCTTTGTACAAGCCAGTCAAAGTGCCTTCATTTGCCGTTGGCAAAACAGTCTTCATCCTTGTAAATCCAAAGTTTGATTGTAGATTTTCAAGGATGTATACCATGTCTTTTGGTGTAAAGAGGTTGTACCTGCTCAGGCCGCTGCCATCCACCCACTTGGGTCTTTGGGGCGCATTTTTCAGCACTGTGTTCAGCAGCGTGTCTATCATTTTTGCATCGTTCATTTCGCCGAGATATTCGTTGGCGGCCATCAGCAGTGTTTGCTCTGCAAAAAAATTATCGCTCCGGTGCATCATCATTTTAAACAACGAATCTTTAGGCTGAGAGTAAATGGGAAACCCATTTCCACGGGCAAGCGGAGTATATTCTGTCAGCACCGTTTTGTGCAGTGTATCGCCTAAGTAGCGGCTGGCAAACAAGCCTTTGTTCATGGCCATTGTTATTCTTTTGCTGTCTGTCGTGCTGCCTTTGCCGGTGTCTATTGTGTAGAGGTGGCCGCCCAGTTCCCGGCTCACCTGCCAGGGTTTTCCAAACTCCGGTTGTCCTGCCACAAAGGGGCGAAGCGATGGCGGAATAGTCCGCAAACTATCACTTTCGTAAACTATCGTTGCCACATTTCCATACATGGGAAACGGGTCGCGTTCGGCCATAAACGGTGCTTCAAAATCATCCCACGACCAGCCTTTTCCAAAAGATTCTGAAGCAAAAGCGGTATTGATTCTGATGACTTCTATGTCATCATTTTGCAGAAATTTCAACAGCGGCTGATAGCTGAAATCAGGGTGTAGAAATGTTGGGTCACCTGTCGCCTGCACAATCACAGTTCCGTTGTCATAAGCCACTCTTGCTGCTATTAAGCTGTCTGGCAGGTAGGTCAGCCCGGCAAAGAGCGTAAACAATTTTGTATTGCTCGAAGGGATAAAAAACTTATCACTTTGATAGTTGTATAAATAAGTCTTTGCTGAGTCATCAAAAATGCAAATACCCACATGGGCAGATTGCAGTTCAGGCGAGTTGATGAGCAAATTTTTCGCCTGCCGGTTCAGTTGTTTTTCCACAGAACACGAGGCCAGGATGAGTAAAGAAAAACAGTAAATGATGATGTGCAGATATGCTTTTCTTTTACTCATTTTGGGGATGATTTATTCGTGTTCCTAACAACCTCTTTCCGCAGCCCTCAGCCACCGCTCAGGTATGTCGTTGTTGGATGCAGCAAGATAGTCAACGTGGCTGCAGGCCACCATTTTCCCATCGGGTATTTCCATCCACCACCTGCCGGTTTTTTTGCTTTGCAAAAAGGTGGTTTCTATTTCGGCAAACGCCAGTTTAAATTCGTAAAAATGTTCTCTTTCTTCCAGTGGTGCTTCACGCTTGGCTTTGCTGATGCCGTCCATCAGGTACCAGAGCATGTGCGATATTTGTTTGGCCGTCAGGTTGTGTACATCCTGCTGAGGCATGTAGCCATAGATGCCGATGGAGCTTACGTTTGCACTCATGCCCGCATATTGCATCAGCATACAAGCCTCTTCGCCATTGAAGCCGTTGGGCGTGATGCGGTTGGCCGGTGCATGGCTGTTTTGAATGGCCGAAATGTCGAAGCTGAACAAATTCGAGTTGCGGATGACCGGTTCCATTTCCTCCATTTTTTCTTTGACCCTGCCAACACGGTAGCAGTCGAACCGAAGCCTGTCAATGGTTTCCAGCATGTTGGGGTGAACAAAATAGCTTTGAAAACCAATGTGGTTGTAGTGCCTGATAAAGTTTGGTTCACCTGTCAGCATCTCCATCAAAAAGTTGTCTGCGGGAACAATGCTGTCCATGTCCAGATCAATTTTTGCGTCTATGCAGGTTGCTTCAATGATTTGTTCAAGACTGGCGTATGCGCCATATTGCGCCATGGTCAGGTCGTGGCTGCCACCCAGTATGACGACCCGCTTTTTGTGGTGAAGCAGTTCATTGACGACTGCTTTCAGTGCAGCATAGGAGTCTTGCATAGAGGCTCCCGGTTTCACATTTCCAATGTCGGCCACCTGCACATCGGCGTGCCAGTGAAAGAGTGAATAGAACTCTTTGCGGATGGCATTGGGCCCGTCATTCACATTTGCCGAAGGCTGAAAACCCCTGCTTTCGCCAAAGCCGACTATCACAAAATCAGCCTTGTCCAACTCGGGCAAAAACTCATCGTTCAGTGCAATGTGGTTTCCCAACTGCGTTTTTTTAAAACCCTCATCGTCCGACAATTCATACAAATTGACAGGCTCCAAAAAATCAAGAATCGTGTCTATATCAGGCATCCGTCTGCTTTTCAAACAAATTTATACAAAAGGGAGTTGGGATAACGGTTGGGGGATAATGTGGATTGTATGAAGGAGGTAATTAACAATCATCAGGTAGCTTTTACAGTGGCTTCCTTTTCTATAATTCTGTATTGATTTATTTGACTTGTGACGTAAAAACTGTTTCGTTCATTGGATAAGCATCTTCCTACGTTTGCAGGCTCCATCTAAGGGTTCAACACTTTTGTCTGGTGATTGATACTTTCTATGTGGACTGCGTCAAAATATTTGACGACAAACTCTTTGCTTAGTCCAAGCTGATCCGCTTTTTGAAATGCTCTCTCCAATATTTCATTGTAGCGTCCTGTTTGTAAAATAGTGATGTTGTTTTCTTTTTTGTAACGTCCGATTTCTTCTGCCAGCAACATGCGCTGTCCCATGATATGCAACATCTCATCGTCCATCTGGTTGATTCTGTTTCGCAAACCCTCCAGCGCATTGTGATACTCTGCCGAGTTGGTGTCTTCTTTGCGCCAGATAATTTCACCCAGCATTTCGCTGAGGCGGGCTGGTGTCACCTGTTGTTTGGCATCGCTCCAGGCTGTGTCGGGGTCAATGTGGCTTTCGATAATCAGCCCATCGTAGTGTAGGTCTATGGCCTTTTGCGCCACGCCCAGCAGCGTATCCCGCCGTCCGCAAATGTGCGATGGGTCGTTAATCATCATCAGGGTTGGATTGCGCCGTTTCATCTCTATTGCAAGGTGCCACATAGGTGCATTTCTGTACTCCGTATTTCCATAAGACGAAAAGCCACGGTGTATGAGGCCGATGTTTTTAATGCCTGCTTTCGATACTCTTTCAGCAGCACCAATCCACAATTCAAGGTCGGGGTTAATGGGGTTTTTGATGAGCACAGGCACATCCACGCCACGCAGTGCATCGGCCACTTCCTGCACACTGAAGGGGTTCACCGTTGTCCTGGCACCAATCCAGAGAATGTCAACGCCAAAATGCAGCGCATCCTGCACCTGCTTGGCTGAAGCGACCTCTACGGCTATCAGCAGCCCGGTTTCCTTCTTCACACTTTGCAGCCAGGGCAGGCCTTTTGTGCCCACGCCTTCAAAACTTCCCGGTCTTGTCCGCGGTTTCCAGATGCCTGCCCGCAGCACATCCACTTTGCCCGTTTGTGCAATTTGTGTGGCTGTCGCCATCACCTGTTCTTCTGTTTCTGCACTGCATGGGCCGGCTATGATCAACGGTCGCTTGCCCCATACCTGTTCTATTTCCATTGTGTAAAATTTTCAGGCCGTGGCCTTTGTGGTTATAAAAATGTTTTTGTCTAAATATCCATTCTTCTTTTTGCGAAGCGAACATTCATCATTTCAAAATTCGTTTAATCTTGTTTGCATTCGTCATCAGTTCTTCCAGGTATTCGTAGTTTTCTTTTTCAAGACCGGCTTTAAATTTTCGCAACTGGCTGATGTGTTCATTCAATACGTCCAGAACGTTCTCACGGTTTTCTTTGAACACCGAACTCCATGTGGCGGGGTTGCTTTTTGCCAGCCGCACGGTGCTTTCAAAACCACCGCTTGCAAGTTCAAAAATAGCGTTCTCTTCACGCTCTTTTTCCAACACTGTATTGGCCAGTGCAAACGATGTGATGTGTGAAATGTGGCTGATGTAGGCCACATGCACATCGTGTTCCGCAGCGTTCATATAGATGATATGCATGCCCAGTTGACGGTAGATTTTTTCTACCAGTTGAACGGCATCTTTATCGCTTTCTTCTTTGTTGCAAATGACACATGCCTTGTTGACGAAGGCGTTTTTTTCTGCCGCATCTGGGCCGCTGTATTCCGTTCCCCACATGGGATGCGTGGCTACAAAGCGGCTCCGCTGAAGGTGATTTTTGATGACTGATAAAATGCTTTGTTTGGTAGAACCGACATCCATAATGACCTGATTGGTTGTCTTGTCCAGAACTGCTGGCAATGTCTCCATCAGTTGCGTAACGGGTATGGCAAGCACCACCATTTGCGAAGTGGCAATGGCTTCATCAATATTCATGATAGTATCTACCAGCCCAAGTTCCAAAGCCTTTTTTTGGTGAAGCGGATTTGCATCCACGCCTATGATTTTGCCGGCAATGCCTTTTTCTTTTAAAGCCAATGCCAGTGAACCGCCAATCAATCCCGTGCCTATAATTGTTATCGTCATTTCGCTTGTGTTGATTGTATCCTTTCGATGGATGTTTCAAATTTTTCTTCGGTACTGCACAGGCTGATCCTTACATATTGATTGCCAGCCGAACCAAAGATGCCACCGGGTGTGATAAATACATTTGCTTTGTACAATATTTCATCGCTCAGTTCAAAACCGCTGTCGTATTTCGCCGAAATTTTTGCCCAGACAAACAATCCCGCCTGGGTTTTTGAGTAGCTGCATTGCAGCAGGTCGAGCAGTTGATGCGCCTTCTGTTTGCGGCTTTCATAGACTTTGTTGATGGACTCAAACCAGTCGCTGCCAAGCTCCAAAGCCTTTGCAGCAGCCAATTGTGCAGGCAAAAACATGCCGCTGTCCATATTGCTTTTGAACCGGAGAATTTCTTCAATCCTTTCTTTTGCACCGCAGACCACACCCATCCTCCACCCGCCCATGTTGTGCGATTTGCTGAGAGAATTTAGTTCAACAGCCACTTCTTTTGCACCTTCAACCGACAGCAAACTCATCGGTTCACTGTTGAGAATGAAACTGTAAGGATTGTCGTGGCAGATTAAAATGTTGTGCTTTTTTCCGAAGGAAATGAGTTGTTTGAAAAGGTCAATCGTTGGCAATTGCCCGGTCGGCATCTGCGGATAATTGACCCACATCAGTTTCACTTTTGACAGGTCGTTTTGTTCAATGCTGTCAAAATCAATCTGCCAGTCGTTGTCCTCTTTCAATTCATAGTCCACACATGTTGCCCCGGCAAGTTGTACGGCACTTTTATAGGTCGGGTAGCCGGGGTTCGGTATCAGCACTTCATCGCCTTCATCCAGGTAGGTCATGCAGATGTGGACAATGCCTTCCTTTGAACCAATGAGCGGAAGTATTTCTGTGGCAGGATTTAGCTCAACACCATACCATTTTTGATACCAGTTTGCAAAGCCATTGCGCAGCGCATCAATGCCTTTGTAGCTTTGATAACCGTGTACATTTTCCTTGGCAGATTCCTCCTGCAAAACCTTGATGACATCCGGGTGCGGTGGCAGGTCGGGGCTGCCGATACCGAGGTTGATAACCGCTTTACCCAATTGATTAAGTTCCTGAATCTCCTTCAGTTTTTGCGAGAAATAATATTCCCCAATGTCATTCAAACGTTGCGAAACTTTCATTGGTTAAATCCTTTTACTTTTTTTAAATAGACCATGCACATAACCTGTAAACTCATATTCGTATTTGTATAAAAACAAACATCCCGGCTTTGTGAGCCGGGATGTTTTATGTTGATTCATTTTATGTTTATGGTTTCAACAAAAGCTACACGGCTACTTTTCTGAAGAAGTAATAATAAAAAATGTAGCAAACTTTTGTGGTTATCATTGTGAAGTAAAAGTAAGATTTTTTTTAAGAAAAAGTAAATCAGGTCAGGCATTTTCAATTGATCGTAAAGGGCCTTGCTTTTAAGAATAAAACTTATGCCCACATCTTTTTAGAAGCTAAAAACAGACTTTTAAACTTCCCAATTACCTGGCTCTTTCCACTCTATACTCTTTACCGATATCTTTTTCTTTCATTTCGGAAAGTGAGTACGATTTGGTTGCGTCTTTGCCATCATGTTATTGATATAATTGCTTAATAAATCAATAGTCCTACAACCTCTCATACTCCTCATTCACAAACTCCATCAAAGATTCAATATACTCCGGCGAAAGATCAAAATCCAACCCTGCGGCTTCGTACAGACCGGGCAAGGTTTTAGTTCCTCCCAAACTCAGGGCGTTCATGTAGTTTTTAAGCGCCTGTTCTTTACTCCGTTTAAATTGCTTCCACATGCCAATGGCGCCTAATTGTGCAATGCCATATTCAATGTAGTAAAAGGGCACTTCAAACAAATGAAGTTGCCGCTGCCAGTTAGTTTTCCGGTATTCTTCCAGGCCGCTGTTGTCTATCATTCCTGTAGAAAATTCGTTTAAAATTTCTATCCATTTGTCGGTTCTTTCGTCCACGGTGTGGTTGGGGTTTTCATAAACCCAATGCTGAAATTTATCAATCGTCGCTATCCAGGGGAAAATAGTGATCGTTCGTTCTAACTGATGTTCTTTTGCCCTGTTCAGGTCGGCTTCGTTGTCAAAGAAAACAGTCCAATAATCCATGCTAAACAGTTCCATGGCCATACTCGCCACTTCTGCTATTTCCATTGGGTATTCCTTAAAAGCACTTAACTCCAGGGGATGCGCCAAAAACGAATGAATTGCATGACCCCCTTCGTGAACCATCGTTGTCACATCGTGCATTTGGCCGGCAGCATTCATAAATATAAACGGTGCACCACTCTCAGCCAATGGGCAGTTGTAGCCACCCGGTGCTTTGCCTTTCCGGCTTTCGAGATCCAGGTGTCCAAGCGCTCTCATTTTGCGAAGGCAGTCAGCAAAAAACGGGTTCAGTTCTTCAAAACACTCAATGGTTTTTTCAGTAAGTTCTTCCCCCGTCACAAACGGATGAAGCGGTTCTGTTCCCGCAGGTTCAGCCTCAGTGTCCCAGGGGCGAAGCGTGTCAAGACCGAGCCGCTTTTGTTTTTTTTCATAAATTTTTGCTACCAACGGCACCACATGTTTTTTCACCGCTTCATGAAAATTGAAGCAATCTTCTTTTGTGTAATCGAAGCGTCCAAGCTCTGCAAAACGATAGTCGCGATAATTGGCAAACCCTGCATTCAAGGCTACCTGATGACGCTTTTGAATAAGGGTTGTATAAAGATCATCCAATGCATCTTTATCCTGCAACCGGCGTTCATTTATTTTTCTATAAACTTCTTCCCTCAGGCTTCGGTCGTGGTCTTCAAGAAACCTGGACGCCTGTTGCAACGTGTATTCACGGCCACCTACCTCCACAGTCATGGCTCCTGATATTTGCCCAAACTGCTGCTGCATTACTGACAGTTCTGCCTGGATGGGAATGTTTTCTTCACGGAAAAGCTGGATGCTTTTTTTCACATTCCGCAGGTAAGTAAAATATTGGTCGGCATCAAGCTCTTGAGTAAACGGGCTGTCAATCAACTTACGGTTCAGCAGGTCGGCATAGGGTTGAATTTTAGGTTGAATTTCCATGCAATAAAAATTGAAGGATTCTTCCAACGCTTTGTCTGTGGTGTCGCAGGTCATTTTTATCTGTCTCCAGCACGAATCTTCACTTACCACGGCTTCCACTTCGCTCATATCTTTCATCCATTGTTCCAGGTCTTCAACTGAGTCAATGGGTCGGTCTGCCAATTCTTTAAAAAAGGGTTCAATCGCCTCCCAGTTGGTTAGTATAAAATCAGTGGGCAGGTAGTGCCGTTCTGTTTTTTTGATGTCTGCTGTTGGTTGCATAAAAATAATTTTTAGAAAAGCCACTAACAAACAACTATGCGCTGGCATGTTTGTTTATTAGTGGCTCAATATTCAGATCGTTAATAGGTTGGTGTTTTTCCTACAAAGAAGTTCGAATGAAATGGAAACAATTCTCCCTTTCTCATTTAAAAACTTAGTCTTCTTTTTTCTTTGCAGCTTTTGCTTTAGGGGCTTTTTCTTCAGGTTGAGAAGAGGCATCTTCTTCCTTTTTAACGGCCTTCACTTTCGTTGCTTTCGCAAGTGTTTTTTCTTCAGCTACTTCGGGCTCTTCCGTCACTTTTTCCGCAGTTTCATCTTCGGTTTCCTCTTCTTCTTCAGACAGTTTTATTTCCACATCGTTGGCTTTCAAAATGGCATACCATTTCACCATTTTTTTCATATCGCTCGAATAAACTCTTTCAAAGTCCATGTCTGGATAAACTTTCTGAAAATATGCCTTTACAGACGAAGCATCTTTTTCATTAGGCAGTATTTCACTGTTATTATTCATCGCTAAAAAGACATCAGTCAGGTTCACATTGTCCCGAACAGTGTAAACTTCTATACTTTCCAGGTGAGAAAAGTTGTGAACACGCTGTGCCACAAACCTTGTTGACTTGTCTTCCAGCGATCTTACAATGGCTCCGTCTTTTTTGCTGCCAACCATTTCATACAAGCCGGTAAGACCAGTCACCGAAATAATTTTTTTATACTCCATATTCTGTTTGTATTAATTTTTTGGATGTGCAAGATAAATAAGAGAACGCAGATTTTGATGTTTATGGAAACGGGCGTAGAATCTGAACGATTAAATGGTTAGCTATAAATTTACTTCCATCTTTAAAAATGAGAAATAAAGCCGGATTGGAACAACTTAGTTTTTAAGCTTTAATTGGAACCTGACTGTTGTATTTTGGGTAATTATATTCAGCTTTTCTTAAGCGTAATCCTTACATTCTTTTTCATGAATACATCACAAAGGATGCATACGGTAGCCCTTATCTGTAGTTCCATAATTCCAAATTTTTTAATTCCAATTACCCAACCTTTCTTTTTCCGGGTAGGTATATGTTTGTAAAGCCCTTTTTATGAAAAGAATAGTTCATTCTCTGATGTTGGTTTTTATGGCGGTTTCTTTTTTTCAATGCCAGAAAGACCTGAGCTACGTGGGTGACCCGGATGTGGTGCCGGTCATTCCGACTGTCATTAACCCCGAACCCATCACGGCCATTTTGCAGGGAAATATTTTGGACGAAAACAACCAACCGGCGGCGGGTGTTTCCATCACAGTTGGTACAAAAACGACGACCACCAATGCCACGGGATATTTTCGCATTGTGTCTGCTTCGCTTGATAAAAAGAGTTCGCTGGTGGTGGCGGAAAAAGTGGGCTACTTTAAAGGTTTGCGTGTGTTAGCGGCCACATCCGGCACCAACCAGGTGGTCATTAAACTGGTGAAGAAAACACTGGTTGGCACTGTGAGTGCAAGCAGCGGCGGTGCGGCCACATTGGCCAATGGTGCCAAGGTTTCATTGCCCGCCAATGGTGTGGTGGTGGCCGCTACCGGCAGCACCTACACCGGCGATGTAAGTGTGTATGCAACATACATTAATCCATCGGCCAGCGATATTTCGGAAACAGTTCCTGGCTCTTTTGCCGCCACCGACAAGACGGGCAAAAGAGTCACACTCTCCTCCTATGGCATGATGGCGGTGGAGCTTTTATCGTCCACAGGGGAGAAACTACAAATCAAAACAGGTTCGGCAGCCACGCTGACGACACCCATTCCTTCTGTGGTGGTTGCTTCTGCCCCTGCTTCCATTGCACTGTGGAGTGTGGATGAAACAACTGGTCTGTGGAAAGAGGAAGGCACTGCTACCAAACAAGGCAATAACTATGTAGGCGATGTGTCGCACTTTTCGTTCTGGAACTGCGACCAGCCACTGAATGCTGTCTATTTGTCCATGACTTTGAACACGCCGGACAGCCTACCCCTCGTGTATTCACTGGTGAAAATAACCCGCTCCGGCACAGGGTTTCAGACAAGTGCTTATGGATACACAGATTCGCTGGGACAGATGAGCGGCATGGTGCCTGCAAATGAGAGTCTGCTAATGGAAATATTAGACCCGTGTTATAATGTTGTTTATACTAAAACGTTGGCAGCCCTTACTCAAAACACAGATCTTGGTATTATTACGGTTGCTTCATCTTCTTATCTAAATACTTTCAAAGGCACATTGCTCAATTGCAGCGGACTGCCTGTGACCAATGGTTATGCAATTATTTCCATTGATAATATTGTACGCTATGCCGCCGTGGATTCTGTGGGAGATTTTGATGTAACATTCATTTCCTGCGCCAGTTCCGGCAGCACGGCACAGGTCATTGGTGTTGACAATTCCACACAGCAGCAAGGTGCAGTGGTGGCTATTCCACTTACATCGCCAATGACCAATGCAGGCATCATTACAGCCTGCGGAACATTGTCTGCGCAATACATTAACTACACGCTGGATAATGTCACTTACAACATTACGAGTGCCTCAAACGATTCACTTACGGCATATACAGCGAGCCAGGGGGGTACTAACACTACTTACATTATGGGCAACAGTATCACTACTAACACTAACAATATTTATTTTTCTTGCCCGGCAGGTGCAACGGGTATTTTCGCTCTTCAACAGCTCAATGTCCAAAACTTTAATAGCGTTGCTTTGATTCCGCCATTCAATGTTACGTTCACTCAATTTGCTACTACGGTGGGCAGTTTCTATGAAGGTTCGTTTTCAGGAAGTTTCAGCGATAGTTCTGTCACACATAACATCAGCAGCAATTTCAGGATAAGGAGAAGTTTCTGATAAAACTTTTATATAGGGTTTTGGGAATTTTAAAGGATGGTTTTAACAGCAGGCAGCACTTCAAAACGCTGCCTGCTTCTTGCTGAAAGCAATGAAACAAAAAAAGCGAAACAGATTTGGTGATTGAACCTATACTACATACAGACGTTGTAAACCGCTGCAAAAAGGGAGACCGCAAAGCTCAGGAGCAGTTGTACAGGAATTATTACCGTGCAATGGCCACGCTTTGTATGCGGTACACCCGCAACGAAGAAGATGCTGTAGAGGTGCTGAACAACGGGTTTTTGAAAGTGTTCCGCAACATAGAAAAGTACGATGAAACGCAAAGCGTTTTATACACCTGGATGAGGACAATCATCATCAATAGTTGCCTTGATTTCATCAAACAAAAAGAAAAACAAATCAACCACAGCGAACTGGATGAAGCAGTGCAAGTGGACATTCCCGCCGAGGCCATCAGCCGGATGAAAGCGACCGAACTGCTCTATCTTGTAAGGCAGTTGCCACCTGCCACGCAAGCCGTGTTCAACCTGTATGTAATGGATGGTTACAACCACAAAGAGATTGCACAGATGCTGAACATAAAAGAGGGAACAAGTAAGTGGCACCTGAGTGAAGCAAGAAAAAGTTTACAACAAAAAATACGTTTGCAGGAGGTGAAAATATGAAGACGAAACAACCATACGAAGATGCTTTTCAGCAGCAGATGGACGACCTGCCACTGCCCGGTGAAAACCAGTCGTGGCAAC